>NZ_JBRJGU010000001.1:0-462831 GCF_053628655.1 Porphyrobacter sp. MBR-49 | reverse complement strand
AGAAAGTGATACCATCGCGCATCCTCCCTGAATCGCACGTCGGCAAGCCTCTGGGAATCCCTAAATGGACTCTTTCGTTCCGGTCAATCCACTAGCTTGGGTGAAATCGTAAAATTCAGGAGCAAAATCCCGTACATTTAATCTAAATCATGAAATAAATAAATATACTCTTTGAAAAAATCACAAAATTCATTATTTTGAGAGTGCCAAATAGGGTTTTATTATTTCTTTAACGAAATACTTTCCTCTGATGTTGGCTGCATGCAATCTATGATAGATTGATGTGAAATATAAAAGGAATATGTCGATGACGAATTACGGCAAGATTAAGAGCTATGACAGCAGCAAGGGTGCCGGAATGATTGCGCCCGAAAAGGGTGGTGAGCCCATGGCCTTCGCCAAGGCCGATCTGCAGCAGCAGGGCCAGGAACCCAAGGTCGACGAGCGCTACGGCTACGAAACCTCCAAGGGCGATGGCGGCAAGATGAAGGCCATCAATCTCCAGATGGAGCAGGGTCAGGCCGAGCAGACCGATCAGCAGCAGGGCTGATCCGGAAATCTGGCCGGGGGTGCTGAAATCAGGCGTCCCCGGCTGGCTCCCCGACCTTCACAAGCCGCCAAGCTAAAAGGCAGGAAGGGCCTTGGATCTTGATGAGTTGCCTTGCGCCCATCAAATGGCCGCCATCAAAGTGACCGCGCCACAAAGCGCCGCTGCCATGCGCGAAGTTTGTGCGTTGAAGGCCAAAGACTGCGCAGGCCCCCCCTCTCAATAAGGATCATCTTTTGCCCTTTGCCAACATAGATATCACGGAAATCAATGACCTGTTGGCGGCAACAGCCGATAACATCGATGGATATACCGAGGCGAAGGCCAAACCAAACACGGCCCGCTTCATGTCTGCGTTCAGTGAGCGCATTCTTGAGCGCCAATCGATCCGCACCGCGCTGCAAAGCGAGGTTCGCAGGCTCGGCGGCAAGCCGGAACAAGGCGGGACCTTGTTTGCAGGCGCACATCGCATAGTCGCCCATCTGAAATCGGCTTTTGGCAGCAGAGATGACAGAGCCGTCATCGATGCGATCGCGCGCGGCGAAGATCATCTGAAGGCGAAGTTCGAAACAGCGATGAACAACCCCGATCTTTCCTCGCAAGCCGCCCGGGTCATTCGTGATTGCTTTGTCACCATCAGGCAGGGTCATGATCGGATACGCGGCATCAAGCAGGCGATGGAGGGCGGCCGCTGATCTTTGCGCAAAGAAAAGCGGGACGGGGCAGGCTCAAAGCGTGGCCGTTTGGCGGCGCAAGGCCTCGCTTGTCTCCTCTCAGAAGGAACCCCCAATGAAGCGCCCCATGAGCCAAGAGGCAAGACTGGCAGGTGACGTAGCGATACAGGTTCGGGCCTTGGCTGCAGGCCGCTTGCACACTATCCTCACAGAACATTACACGAAAGCCCGGTGCGTTTTCCTGAGCTTAAGCGAAGGAGAGCGCCACAGGCTTGCCAATGCCTTTGCGACCAAGCTCGAACATATTGAGCCCGGCCCATCGCGTTTGCGCCTCATGGTTCATCTGGGGCAGATCCATGGCGACCTTGCCAGCGGGGTAGCGCGTTCTTTTGCCGCGCTCGCCGGAGCGAAAGCCCACGCCTGAATTCCCACACCGCAAGGCCAGGATTGCCAAACGCCGCATCGTCTCGCTGAGTTATGGCGCATCGGCGGCAAAGCTTTTGGACATGGCCATCAGCAGCCCCAGCGATTCATGCATCCGCGTGCTGGATTCGCCTGCGCGCTCGGCCACTTCGATCTTCACTTCGCAAGTGGTCTGGATCACCGAGAGCGCCGCTGCAAGTGACAGCGTTTTGGTCTCCACCAGCGCATGCAGAATGCTCTCGGCGAGCAGCAGCGCGGCCTGCCCATGAGCATCGGGTTCCTGCCGCTGGGCAGCGTTCTCGCTTTTGGGTGGGTAATGGTTCATAGAATGAGGCCGATCGAAAAATCAGGCTTGCATGCGATGTCGCAATCTGGCGCCGCGCGCCTGAATATGAGCTCCGCCAGAGCGGCCGTTATGGCCCCGCCAACAATGTCAGGCACAACCTAAGTTAATCTGGACGGCCGCCAATCCGATAAAGCTGCAGACGGAGTAAACATGTCCAACGCCTTTATCAAACACCTCAGCGGATATGGTCTTCTCGGCAGCGAGGAGATCATCCTGTTGGCAGAAGCATGCACCAATATCCGCGAGTTGCCCGCCAATTTTCACCTGATCCGCGAAGGCGATGAACCCGATCCGGTGTTCGTCATCCTCGAAGGCTGGGCCTGCGGTTACAAGATTCTGCCCGATGGCGGACGGCAGATCATGTCCTTCATGCTTCCGGGCGATTTCTGCGACATTCATATCGCCGTGCTTGAAGCGATTGATCACAACATCATGACGCTGACCAAGGCCAAGGTGGCTTCGCTGCCGCGCGTGCAGATGGAGGCGCTGGTGCAGGCGCGCCCGGCGCTGACGCAGGCGTTCTGGTGTGGTCGCAGCTGGTGGATCAAAGCATCCTGCGGGCCTGGATCGTCAGCATGGGACGGCGCAAGAGCGTTGAGCGCGTGGCGCATCTAATGTGCGAATTGTATATCCGGATGCGCAATATCGGCCTTGCCACCGATGACGAATGCCTCATGCCGCTGACCCAGCTGGTGCTGACCGATGCGCTGGGCTTGACCCCGGTGCACGTGAACAGGGTGCTGAAGGTTCTGAAGACAGCCCGCGTCATGGAACTGAGCCGCGGATCGCTGAAGATCATCGATTCGGGCAAGCTCGCCGAGATCGCCGGATTTGATGGCAACTACCTGCACGAGCGGATCAGAAAATACGCCTGATTGCCGCAGGATTGACCGGGCGATGCCGGGCTCCTCTCCCGAATATGCGATATGCCGATGCCGCCCTGTCGGGGCAGCATCGGCATAGGCAAGGGTCAGGCTTGAGACCTCAGAACCGGATGCGCAATCCAGCCCGTCCGCCAAAGGCATCAAATTCACTGCCCTTGGCACCATTGGCCTCGATGAACCCGCTGACCATGTTGGTCGCGCTGATGTTCACGCCGATCACGCCTTCGCCGTAATCGCCGCGCGCAGGATTGGCGATGCGGATCGTCTGACCGCCGCTGATGAAGTCGATATTGTCATCATCCCTGAATTCGTGGACGTAATTGCCGCCTGCATAAAGCACGACCGCATTCGCGCCCGAACCGGCAATGCTCGCCCCCAGCCTTGCGCCGAGCTTGCCGCGAAACCCATCGGCATTGCGGAAATCGATGACGGCATTCTGGACGTCGAGATCATTCAGATTGGTGCGGACATAGGCAATCGTTGCGATGGGTTCGACAAAGAACTTGTCAGATCCCAGCCGGAAACCGACTTCGGCCTGCGCGCCATAGGCATCGCCTTTCAGCTTGGCGGCATATTGGCCCGACTGGCTGGTGGAGTTGGCCTTGTAGTAATCATACTTGCCCAGCACGCTGACAAAGAGGCTGCCCGAATTGACCGTAGCATAGGCGCCGCCGTTGAAGGCATCGAACGACAGTCGATCCGTCACATCGGCGAAATTCACGCGGGAATTGATGTAGCCGCCGGTCACCCCGAAAGCGAAATTGCCATCATCCCCCGCGCGCCCACCGAAATCAAAGCCGGCCTGGCCGCCAAAGTAATCCTGCTGAAACCCGAGATCGAAACTGCGCGCGAGGCCGAAGTTGTTGACCGCGACCACGCTGTCGCGATTGTCGCGCGAAGCGTGCATCTGCACCCACAGCCCGCCGCCGGGCGAACCGGCACCGCTGCCCCAGGCCCCGTCACGCAGGGAGCGCATATGAGCCGACCAGGTATCGGCGGACTTGTACCAGAGATTGCGCGCCGCATCGCCAAATCCCGCCGCGCGGTAAACAGCGATGCTTGGCGCACCCACCAGCGCGAAGGTGTTTGATGCAGGATCAAACACCAGATCCGCCTCGATCAAGCCGAAATTGCGCGATCCGCCGTCCAGCGCGAAGGCGCCAGCCTGCGTTCCGGCACCGGCCTCGACCAGCACCACTCCCGGATTGAGTGTAGCAGGGCCGCTAACGTCGACCACCAGCGCGGTCGAACCTGTCGCTGCGCCGCCGATCACGAGGCGATCGGCAAGGCCAGCGCCCGAGAGATTGGCATCAAGGCCCACCGTGCTGTCGCCTGTGCCGGAGAATATTCCCGGCAAGGTCAGCACATCGCCAGCAATCCCGTTGCGCAGATCAATCAGTCCGCCGGTGTTGTTGAAGGTTTCCAGCCCGGTGAAGATGCGGGAGACAGGGGTCGTCGCTCCGCCGAGGAAGCGCACCGTGCCGCTGTTGCCAAACACATCCGCGCCCGCGCCGAAATCGGGGTTGAGGCCGACCACGAAGGTGCCGGTATTGTTCACCACATCAGCCCCGCTGGTGAAGCGGATGTCACTGGTGAGGGTTCCGGTGTTGTTGATCCGCAGCGGGCCGCCAAAGGCTGCCACGGCAAAGCCGGAATTGTTGATCCCGATCACACCGTCATTGTTAAGAGTGCTGCCATTGGCTGAGGTTATCGTTATGCCATTGCCATCGGCTGCAGAGATAATCGTGTTGGCGCCGACAGTAACCGTGGCTAGATTCCCGCCTGTCACCACCACGGCATCCGCACCCGCACCGGTTGCCTGGATCTGGCCGGTCAACGTCGCCTGGGCATTGTCACCCGCAATCACGCTGACCGCGTTGGCCCCGGCACCGCTGGCGGTGATCGAGGAGGCTGATCCTCCCGCCATCGTGACGCCAGCGTCAGCGCCGCCGGTCACCTACACGGCCGAAACAGCAGGCGTGGCCGTGTCGACGATCACGCCGTTGTTCAGCACGACCGTCAAGTCGTCGGTCGGCGAAACATAGGTGATGCCGCCGGGATAGGAATTGCCAGCTGCGGTGCACACCACAGTGCCCCCGCCGAGCGTCGCGACCCCGCATTCGTTTTGCGCTGCAGCCATCGAAGGCATGGCCAGTGCAGCCAGAGCTATCGTTCCTACAGAAGCATTCGATCGCAATGTCGACAGCCTCTTACAACAAAAACTCATATAGATTGAATTGTTTTTGATAGACATAATGCTTCCTTGTCTAATTTGGGAATTTATTGATGCCTATTATATAAAATGTAATTCAAATTATATTGATGATTTAGATCAGTATTCATGAAAAAAACAGCATATATTATGAGCTAAAAATAGACTTTGAATTTTTTTTACAGACAAAATTCGGCGCTGATGAAAATGCAATACAGTGCCGAGCCGCACCCAAGCTAGCCAGCCTCTATCGCTGTGACCTTGACGAAAAAACTTACTGCTGCGCCCGCTAGTGCCAGTTTCACGAGCGCAGCAATAAGCCATTGGTGCCCTGCGCTCGGCGATGGCCTCAGCCGTCACCATGCGCAGGGCAGGAACTTCACGCCATCGACTGCTTCAGATCGCGCATCTGGTCATGGCCCTGCTTGATCGAGGCATAGCATTCGCGGATCGTGTGCAAGACTCCGGGTGACAGTTCGGTGTCGGCAATCGCATCTTCGAACCTGTCCTTGATGTGATCTTCGCCCTGCTCGACCTCGCTGATGATGGCTTTTTCGTCCCGGCCAGTGACCACCGATTTGAGGTTGAGGAACATGCGGTGGGCACCGCCAAGCACAGTGCCATCATCTTCTGGTTTGCCGCCCAGACGAGTGACTTCGCCGCGTAGCGTCGCAATGATGGACTCGCGTTCGACCGCGCGTGCATTAAACATGGCAGCAAAGCGATCACCCTGCGAATTCTTCCCTGCCTCCCTATAGCCCTCGACGCTGTCGAAGGTGGTCGCGATCAGGTTGTTCAGCGTTGATGTGTCGTGCGATGTCTGAGACATAAAGTTCTCCCGTTGAAGGTGTAGGCAGGCAGCCTTTCGGCCTCAAGACGGTCATTGCGCCGGAAGCTTGCTCCGCCGGGTAACCGCCATCAGGCCCATGATCGCGACAACCGCTGTGAGCGCAGCCGCCAGCGACGCCAGCGGGTGGGCCTCGACTTCATGCTTGGCAAAGCTTGCCGCATCCTTAGCGGCATTGACCGCATGGGTGCGCAGGCTTTCGGCCAGCTTGGTGATCTCGGTCGTCGCGGTGGCGAGCACCTCTCCGGCTTCCTCGGTGAATTCGTGCGTGCTGGATGCTGCGGTCTTCAGCGCTTCGGCGGCGGTATCGACGCTGTCTTTGAATTGACCGGACAAGCCTTCTGCGGGGGAGTTGAGCATGGTGAGATCCTTGTGGTGCCCGTCAAATCACGGGAGATCAGGGTGTTTGGCGCGGGGACGTGCCGGGGCGGACTAGATCTTGTCGCCGAGCGCGCCCTTGACTGCACCGGTGAAGCGCTGGGCCTTGCCCTTGCCCTGCTGGGCCAGGCCCTTGGCGACCAGTTCGGGGTTGTCGGTCGCGCGTCCGGCGGCAGACTTGGTCTTGCCGATCGCTTCGTTGGCGGCACCCTTGGCCTTGTCGGTGAATTCACCCATGGGAAGTCTCCTTTGATGCTTGCAGAACAGCTCTGCCTTGGTATCGTGCGCACTTCGTGTGACAGCGCGGTAATGCGGTCAGCGTCAGACGTTGATCCCGCTAAGCGAACCGAGAATGCCGAAGGCCTGCAAAAGCCACAGGATGACCGCGATCACGACCACCACATTGAGGATGGTCTTGATCTTCCCGTCCATCGGCAAATAGTTGTTGATCAGGAACAGGATGACCCCGACCACGATCAAAACGACGATAAGATTGATTAACGGCATTTGGTATGCTCCCGATTGGAGTTGAATTTAGGGATCATCGGCCAGTATTAGTTGGCTTTCGGGCTCATCACATTCACGACGAAGCCGAAAAGCGCGATGATGAGTAACAGGTGAACCAAGCCACCCATGGTGGTTGATGTGGCCAATCCCACCAGCCACAGCAGCACCAGAATTGCGATGATGGCATACAGCATTGCTTCTCTCCCCCCTGTGGCTCTGCTCTGCCTCAGCGGCACCGGACCTCACGGCTGCGATCAATGGCGCGGCCCGCTACGCCGCCGCCGATGGCTCCAAGAATCGTGCCGACAAGTTCCGAACCGCCGGGCGCGATGACATTGCCCAAAGCGCCGCCAGCGACCGCGCCGACAATCAGCCCGGTCGTCCCATCCGATCGACGGCAGTAATATCGTCCATCCTGACCACGATAGATCCGCTCGTCGCGCTTGAGCTGGCGTTCCCGATAGCGGCGCGGATCATCGCGGTGATATCGGTCGGCATAGTAATTGCCATAGGTCGGATCGGGCCGGTCATAATCGTAACGTGACCAGTCATTGCGATCCTTACCATATGGCATGTCGCTGACGCAGCCCGCCAGCAATGCTGCCGACACAAGTCCGAATGCAGGTTTCAACATGGCCCACCTTTCCTGAAAAAAAGCGGGCGTCCGGGAGGAACAACAGGGACTGACGTTTTTCCCGGACGCCCTAGTCGGGGTCGCGAGATTGGTGTGGGCCCATAAAGGGCCTTTCGGCAGACTCGGAATCTACGCAAACACAGGTTGTAAATGCAGCCGCAAGTTCAGGCAGGGCGTGCTGAAACGACCGCACGGACCAAATCTGGGATGGTGCGCACGCCCATGCGCCGCATGATGTGGGCGCGGTGGCTTTCGACGGTGCGCTGCGATATCCCGAGATCGGCCGCGATATTCTTGCTCGGCTGGCCTGCGATCACCAGATCGAGCACGGATTTCTGGCGCGGGGTCAAAGCCGCCATCCGGCTTTGAAACGCATCTGTGGCAGCACCGCGCCCAAGACCGGAAGACCTTTGCGAGAGCGCGCGTTCTATGCTGTCGAGCAAATCCCTGCGGCTGACCGGACGCTCAATAAAGTCGCTCGCGCCAGACCGCATGGCCTGCACGGCCATGGCAATGTCCCCGGTGCCGGTGATGAGGATTGCCGGAACAGGGTTTCCCTCGGCCCGCAACTGCTCAATCAACGCTATCCCGCTCATGGCAGGAAGATTGGTGTCGATGATCAGGCACTGATCGCGGTCGGCCTGCTCGGCGGCTAGAAATGTCTCCGCACTCGGATAGGTGATGACCGGCCAGTCTTCATGCTCAAGCACGCTGCGCATGGCGTTGCTGATGTCGGGGCTGTCCTCGACAATGCAGATGAGGTGCACCGGGCCCTGCCTCTCCGGCTGGCGCGGCGCGCGGTCAGGTGGGGATAAGGCGCGGATCGCGGCGTGCAGGTCATCGGCGGCCACGGGTTTGCTGAGCAGCATGCAATCGGCCAATTCGATCTCGGCCAGCGTATCCTGAGCGATATCGCCCGTCAGCACGATGCCAGGCACATCCTGCTTGAGCACGTTGCGCAGGCCCGCCAGCACTTCCAGGCCATTCATGCCGCCGGGGAGGTTGTAATCGGTCAGCACAAGATCGGGCACGATCGCTCCTTGCCCGACCAGCGCAAGCGCAGCATTGCCATCCCGCGCCGAAATGACGGTGTGCCCTGCCCGCGTGAGCAGATCTTGGAGAGCATCGCGGACATCCGGATCATCCTCGACCAACGCAATGGTGCACCCGGTTGAGAGTTCCGGCGCCGGCAAGGCAGACAGCCTGTTTGGCGGGTCACTCGGCAACCCGCGCGCGACCACCACCGCAAACTTTGAACCCTTGCCCAGGTGCGAGTGCACCGCGACCTCCAAGCCCAGCAATTGCCCCAATTCGCGAACAATCGTCAGCCCGAGGCCAAACCCGCGCTCGCGCTCGTGGACGGGGTTATCGACCTGATGGAATTCATCGAAGATCGGGTGCAACTGATCGGCCGCGATGCCGATCCCGGTGTCCCACACTTCAATGCGCAGCTGTTCGCCATGCAGGCGGCAACCCAGCAGAATGCGCCCGCCCGGCGCCGTGTATTTGACCGCATTGGCAAGCAGATTGCGGAGCATCACTTCCAGCAGGCGCGGATCGGTCAGGAGAATGGCGGTGCTGGGCATCACCCGCAGTTCCAGCGATTGCGCCTCGGCCAGCGGCTGGACCTCGGCCCGCAGCCGCTCGAACAGTTCAGCGACCGAGAACGCGGCGTTGCTGACTTGCAGCACGCCAGACTCGATCTGGTTGATGTCGAGCAGTGAATTGAGCATCCCCGACATGGCGTCCAGCAAGACGCCAGACCGCTCGACGAGTTCCTGTGCCCGAGGATCATCGACACTTTCCTGCAGCATGGTCTGGATCAGCCCGAGCGATTGCAAGGGCTGGCGCAGGTCATGGCTCGCAACGGCCAGAAACCGGGACTTGCCGCGATTTGACTGTTCCGCCGCTTTCCGGGCTTCGTCGAGCGCGGCCGCCGTCCGGCGGCGTTCGGTGATGTCGCTGAAGGTGATGACCACGCCCCCCACCCCGTCATCATGGGTGCGGTAAGGAAAGATGCGGCGCTGGAACCACGATTGCGCAGGTCCGCTGATCTCGCGCTCGATCGTTGTGCTGTCGTGCAGCACCACTGCGGCATCCGTCAGCAGGTCATCGTCATCAGCCAGCGATTGCAGATCAGCGAGAGGACGGCCGATATCGCCGGGAATGACGCTGAAAAAGGTCTTGGTGGCAGGCGTGAAAAAGCGAATTCGCAGTTTCTGATCAAGAAACAAGGTCGCCACATTGGTGCTGTAGAGAATGTTCTGCAAATCGTCCGATGCGATCCGCTGGCGATCCAAAGTCTCCTGAAGCTGGCTGTTGAGCGCGATCAGTTCTTCATTGAGCGATTGCAGTTCTTCCTTTGAAGTCAGCAGTTCTTCATTGGTGGACTGGAACTCCTCGTTGACCGACAGCGCCTCGTCATTGATCGCCCGCTGTTCCAGCACCAGCGCATCGCGGCTCTGGACCGCGCTGAGGAGATCGGCATGGGCAGCCTCCAGCGCTCGTTCCAGCTCGCGCACCTGCGCTGTGCTGTCTTCGCCGGCGAAGGCTGCGTTAACGGCCGGCAGGGCTGGTTGCTCGATGAAGCTGACCAATTGCAGGTCTTCGCCATCATTTGCGATGAAGCGAACCTGGATCGTGAAGGACACCGGCGCTCCGTCCACGCTGGTCTGGCACGGGCCAGTCTCGATCAGGGGCTGTGATGGGTTTGCGCGCGAAAGGGCATGCCGCAAGGTGCCGCGCAGTTCATCCGGTGCCAGCGCCAAGAGATCCAGCGTCGGCGGGCCGCTGGCAAAGCGCAGATAGCGGCTGACCGGGCCGATCGAATAGATGCACTGGCGCTGCGCGTTGATCAGCAGGCTGGCAGGCGCAAAGCCTTCGAGCACCGCATCGCGGCACAGATTGGCGAGCATCGCCTGCCGGGTCAGTTGCTGCTTGCTTTCAAAGGCGGTCAGCCTGGGGATGCTTTCGACAAAGCTGAGCGGAAAGCCCGGCTCGCCCGGCTTGCTTTTGGTAATGTGACGGTAGATGCGCTCGGGCTTGTGCAGCACGGCAAACCGGTCAGCCACATTGCCGGGGGTTTCTGCCATGCCGAGCAGCAGCACGCCGTTTTCGCGCAAGGCGAAGTGGAATAGGCCGATGACCTTGGCCTGCGCCTCGGGCTTCAGGTAAATCAGCAGATTGCGACAGGATACCAGATCCATCCGCGAAAAGGGCGGGTCGGTCAGCACGTCCTGCACGGTGAACACTACCGATCCGCGCAAGGCCGGGGTCACGCGGTAGCCGCCTTCTTCCTCAACAAAGTAGCGCGCCAGCCGGTCGGCCGAAATTTCATCCTTGATCGCGTGCGCGTACAGACCCTCACGCGCCACGGCGATGGCCTGTGCATCAATGTCGGAAGCGAAGACCTGCAGCTTGATATCGCGCCGCCCCGCCACGATCGCATCGCGCATAATCATCGCCAGCGAATAGGCTTCTTCTCCCGTGCTGCACCCCGCTACCCAGACACGCAGCGCCTGATCGGGGGCGAGGTTGGCGAGCAAATCGGGGATGACACTGCCCTCGAGCACATCGAAAACTGATGGATCGCGGAAAAAGCTGGTGACGTTGATCAGCAGGTCCTCGGCCAGCGCAAGGCATTCTTCGTGGTTGCGGGCCAGTTCGTCACGATACCGCGCAATCGCCCCTGCCGGCAGGCCGCTGAGGCCCATGCGTCGATGGATCCGCCGCTCAAGCGTGCCGCGCTTGTAGGCGCTGAAATCCTGCCCGACCTTGCCTTGCAGCAGCGCGATAATGGTCTGGATATCGCCGGCCTCATAGCCTGCGGGCTGCATCCTGCGAGCGGCCGCGTGGATGATCTGCTGTCCGATTTTTGCCAGAGCCTGCGGTATCCGGATAAGCGGCTCTACCGCATCAGCCAGCCCGGTCAGCACCGCGCTGCGCGGCATCCCGTCGTGCTCGGCCTCATCCGGGTCTTGTACGATGATATATCCGCCGCTGTCGTGCAGGGTCGGCAGCGCGCCGCTGCCATCATTGCCGGTGCCCGACAGGATAATGCAGACAGAACGCGGACCGCATTCCTCTCCCATCGAACGCACAAGGAAATCGATGGGAAGGCGGGTATGATCGCCTGCCAGAGGGCGCGACAGATGCAGCACACCGAACCGGATCGCCATGAACTGGCCCGGCGGGCAGACATAGATCGCATCGGCGAGGACCGCCATGCCTTCCGCCGCCTCGCAGATCGACATAGCCGTATGGGTGGCGAGCAGCTCCGCTAGCTGGCTGGGGTGGTGGGGATCAAGATGCTGCACAAGCAAGAAAGCCATACCCGTATCGGACGGCATCGCATCGAGCAGCCGGGCCATGGCATCCAGCCCTCCGGCCGATGCGCCGATGCCTACAATCGGAACCGGCGATATCGCCGTGCCGCCCGATTTGGTGGGTGCCCAAGCGATACGTTGTTCCGCCTTCCCGGTGTGCAAGACCTTCCCGACGAGCCTGTCGCCACCTGCTTGGGGAGGGCTTCTTTGCGGCATCAGGTCGCAGGCTTAGCAGCAATCCCACCGCCGTGCACGAAGCATTGCGTCCCGCCGCCCAACCTTCAGGCTGGATGCGCAGTGAATGTCGGCTTCTGGAGACATTAGTCGCAACCGCAAGTGACAGGAGTGAAGGCGCATTTGCGACCGTAAGCCCCGGACTGCCTTAGCGGCAGTTTGTGGCAGGGCCAGACGTTCAATCAGGCGATCGTGAACGACCGGATCTGTGAAGGGTTTCGGCCGCTTGCGTACGAAAGCCTCCAGTGCAGGAACCCGCGGTCCGCACGCGCTGGTCTATGGGTAAAGCGGCTTTGGGATTGTCTGGGGCGGCGGGCGCTCGTGATGCGGCAGTGTAGCCAATGGTCGGATCGGAGTGGTTTCGTAGGGTATCGGGTTGCAAACGGCATTGGATTTGCTGGCGACCACGCCCTGCGCCCGGGCTAATTCTGGGCCGGGCATGCGCGGGGGCATCGACCGGGTCCCCATGGATCTGACCGTCTTGCAGGGCGAGCCATGCCGGATCATGGCGTGTGTCTCCGGGCGGGGAGTGCTGGCGTAGGCGGTGCACGCGGTTGGTACGAACGGGCAAAGGCCTCGATGATGGTCATGTGCCCACCGCAGCATGGGCATGGCGGGCGGTGGTCGGGCGGTTCATCCGGTTCGGGCTCCTCGATTGGTGCAGCAATGCCCAGCAGCTTGCGGGCGAGCGCCATGGCGACCTTGTGCGTCGAACTGGCCAGCAGGCCGTAATGACGAATGCGGTGGAAGCCCCGCGGCAGGACATGGATCAGAAAGCGGCGGATGAACTCGTCGGTCGCCAGCGACATGACCTGCTGGCGTTCGGCCCCGTCACGGCGGTAATCCTTGTAACGGAACGTCACACCGCGCTCGTCGAAGGCAAGGAGCCGCTGGTTCGATATGGCGACGCGGTGGGTGTAGCGCGAGAGATAGGCCAGCACCGCCTGCGGTCCTGCAAAGGGCGCTTTGGCGTAGACCACCCAGCGTTTTTTGCGGACAGGTGAGAGATGACGCAATAATGCGCGCCGATCGGCGAGCTCAGCGAGCTGACCGAAGAAGGCCAGCTTGCCGGCATCGAACAATGCCAGCAGGCGAGTGAGGAACAGCCGGCGGAACAATGCGCCCAACACCCGCACCGGTAGCAGGAATGCCGGGCGTGACGAGATCCAGCGCGTGCCATCGAGCGCGATGCCGCCCCCTGGCACGATCATGTGCACATGCGGGTGGTGGGTCAGTGCCGATCCCCAGGTGTGCAATACGGCGGTGATGCCGACCCGCGCGCCGAGGTGCTTGGGATCGGCGGCGATGGTCAGCATCGTGTCCGCAGCCGCGCGGAACAGCAGATCATAGACCACCGCCTTGTTCTGCCACGCGATATCCGCGATCTCGGCCGGCAGCGTGAACACGACGTGGAAGTATCCCACTGGCAACAGATCGGCTTCGCGCGCGGCCAGCCAGGTGCGCGCCGCTGCACCCTGGCATTTAGGGCAATGCCGGTTACGGCAGGAGTTGTAGGCGATCCGCCAGTGCCCGCAGTCATCGCAGGCCTCGACGTGGCCGCCCAGCGCGGCGGTGCGGCAGTTCTCGATGGCCGCCATGACCTTGAGCTGGCCGAGGCTGAGATGCCCGGCATGGGCTGCGCGATACGCAAGCCCGGCACTCCGGAAGATGTCGGCGACCTCGATCGAGGTGCGCACCGGTTCAACCGGGCGGCGATACCGTTCGCTTCCGACCTTCCATCAAGCTGAAGATATGATCGAGCGGGCTCGCCACCGCCTGCATCGTTCTGGATGATACCTTGGTGTAAATGGCGGTGGTGTCGATCTTGGTATGGCCCAGCAGCACCTGGATCACGCGGATATCGACACCCTGCTCGAGCAGGTGAGTGGCAAACGAATGGCGCAATGTGTGTGGACTCACGCGCTTATGGATCCCGGCGAACTCGGCCGCCTCATGCACGGCGCGGTTCAACTGTCGCGCCGAGATCGGATCGGTGCAGCTGCGGCCTGGGAACAGCCAGCCATTGGGGAGCATCACCCCGCGGCGCTTGCCTTCGCGCCACCACTGACGAAGCAAATCCAGCAGGTGCGGGGAAAGCATGGCGTTACGGTCCTTGCGTCCCTTGCCCTGCTCGACACGGATGATCATACGCTCGCTGTCGATGTCTCCGATCTTGAGGTGGGTCACCTCGGACACGCGCAGGCCCGCGCCGTAGGCGACGCTGAATGCGGCCTTGTACTTGATGCCGGGCGCCGCCTCGATCAACCGTGCGGCCTCCTCGACGCTCAAGACCTCTCGGAGCTTGGGGGTGCAGCGAACGACGACCAGCCCCAGTGCCATCTCCGGTCGCTTGAGGGTAATACTGAATAGGAACCGCAGTGCCGATACGGCCCCGTTGATCGTTGCAGGGCTGATTGCGCGCTCATGCTGATCGATCTGAAAACGCCGGAGATCTTCAATCGTCGCCGTATCGGGAGGCCGGCCGAGAAACGCGGCAAATGATCGAACGTGCCGGATGTAGTCCTTCTGCGTGTGATCGCCAAAGCCACGCATCGTCATGTCTTGCAACATACGCTCGCGCAGGGAATTGCTCGGGACAGCGGTAGTGATGGTATCCATGATGAGTTCCTCTCCATTGAAGGAACTCCACCCTCACAAGCGACGTCGCCGCTCTCAAAGCCTCGACAATACCAGACGACCTCACACCAAGCGACCCTCCCGCGAAGCGGGTTCGTGCTCTGGGTCGAGAACTGCCGTCTTCGATTGGATGGTCGGGCTGCTGTCTTCCGCCCCGCACAATCATTCCTTTCGGCAAACTGCCAATGGCTGACATATTGTGTGCCGTTGAACCGCCAGAACCCGATCCAGGCTTTACAGTCCAGCCTGCCGGAAGCTCCGTTCTGGGCAAACGTCTAAAGGCGCCAAGCTGAAAGCGTCCGAGGCATTGAATCCGAACTGCGCAATTGAGGGACAGCGAGCACACCCTACCCCGCGAATTCGGGTTACATTCAACTGATATATCGAAGAAAATGCGGTTTGTGCACAAATGATCCGCCAGCGAGTTATGCGGGTTTGCGGCGAGCGGTGGGCAACTCTCTTAGGTATAAAAGGCTGAAACGACGTAGAAATTCTTTGATCGCTTACGTATCGTCGGCGAGTTGCAGTTTTTTTCGCCGATCACCGCTTCCCCGCCTTGATCGGCACGACTTCTGCCCCCTTCCGCAGCCCGTCAAGGTGGTCGCTCCACCATTGCGCCATGAACGCCCCAACCATAAGGAGAATGTGATGAGTGCAACAACGCCCGCCCAGCCCGCCAAAATTGTAGGGCGATACACGACCTTTCAGCCGGAGGCGTTCCGGCTCATGCAAGACCACGGTGCCGATGCACCCCCACAGACTGCCTGCGCGTCCTGCCCCGCATCAGTGTGGTTTCATCAGGACTACTGGCGGTGCTTCTGCACGGTCATGAAAGGGATGACGTGGCAGAGCGATGAGTCGCCGATTCAAGTCTGTAGCGCCCGGGAGTCAGCGGTCGTAAAGCTCGAGTTGGAAAGCCGAAAGGGTGGAAGCCAGTAGCGTTTGGTGTTCTGGTATTGAGCCTTTAGCTCAAGATGGGCCCGCGCTCCAAAGTGAGGCCGGTTGATTTCGTCGGTCAACGAGACGAAAAAATTCTGTAATACGTTGAAAATTTAGCTACTCGACTTCCAGATGTTACTTATGGGCAAACACCAAGATAAGGGAAGCAAGATGGTTGGAGGCGTTCATCATGAGAGCGGATGGAGTGAGGTCGGTCGCTTTGTGGGAATTCTTAGCATTATAGCAATCGCATCGCTCGGAATTTTTGTAATTGCCGAGCTCGTGACGAAGGGCCAACCGAAGTTCAATGAAGATGCTATCTTGGCTGAAATTAACGCCATACAGAACGATTGTCCTACTAATTTCCCTCTTAGTGTAAGCCTCACCAATGTATCGGATAAAGCAGCACTCAACGTTGGATTTGAATTAATCGTGATAGACTCTGGTTATTCGACTGAATACAATTCCCAGATCATCGGCTCGGACCGTATAATTCCACCTGGTCAAAGCTATCGAGATTGTTACGCCATTCCGGAGTTCTACCTCGAAAGCGATTACACCACAGCAATTGATGGCGTTCCTTATAATTTATCTAATCCTGAATACACTGCAGCAGTGACAGGTGTTAAACTTCGTGGAGATGATTAGGTGTATTGCCATCATCGACAACCAAGCTGCCGCTTAGATTGCCCTTAGCCCCCATTTTTACCAAATCTCCACCCAAATTCGCCCACCCATGCCGTTTCATTAGGAAAACCTCTGTCGGGGGCCTCGCCGCGCGAGGTCGGTAGGAGAAGGGAAAAGGCCCTTCGGCCGCCTCGCTATGACGAGGTAAAGCATGAACGGAATAACGAATACCGCAGGCGAAAGCGCCAATGGGACCTCCGACGCGGCGGTGCGCATTCTTCGTCCCATCGCTCGGCTGGATGACTGGCCGAAAATGGGGAACCCTGAAAATCCGGGGCCGACCATCGCAGTAGTCGATACCGAGACTGACGGACTTGATCCGGAAACGGATCAGGTGATCGAGATCGCGGCAGCGCTGGTGCAGACCGATAGCGAAGGGCGGATCACCGGCATCATAGAAAAAATCTATGGCCTGCAGGATCCCGGCCGGCCGCTGCCAGCCAAGATCAAGACGCTCAGCCGTGTGAGATGCTGTGTGAGAAGCTATGGGGGAATAGGTGCGCATGCCGCCTCCGGATTGGCGGTTTTCTGCGGCTTTTCGGGAATTGTGGAGCGGGTAGCGGGAATCGAACCCGCATAGCCAGCTTGGAAGGCTGGTGCTTTACCACTAAGCTATACCCGCCCGCTCGGCTGCGCCAATGCCATCAGGCAGGGGCGCGCGTCAACGCTGTTTTGGGATGTTAGGATTTAGTGGCGTGCTTGTCGCGCTACCGCTTCGCTACTTGAGCGCGGGCGAAACACCCATATTGTCGATCAGCCGCGTTCCGCCAATCCGCGCCGCCACCAACAGGCGGGCGGGGGTGTGGCCCAAGGCGGTCAGCGGCGCGAGCGTGGCGGCATCGGCCAGCACCGCATAATCAACGCTGGCAAACCCTGCGGCGATGATCGCGGCCTCCATCTCTGCCAGTGTCGCGGCGATATTCGCTCCGCCTTCGATCGCCGCAATCGCCGCCTGCATCACGCGCGGAAGCGCCGCCGCCGCCGCGCGGCTGTTTGGCGCAAGATAGCGGTTGCGGCTGCTCATCGCCAAACCATCTGCCTCACGCACGGTCGGCACGCCGATGATCGCGTCTGCGTGCGGGTGGGTCAGATCAAGATCGCGCGCCATCGCCCGGATCACCGCAAGCTGTTGAAAATCCTTCTCCCCGAACAGCGCGGCATCGGGTTGCACCTGGTTGAACAGCTTGCACACCACGGTTGCCACCCCGTCAAAATGGCCGGGCCGGGCGGCGCCGCACAGCCCTTCGCTGACACCGGAAACGCTGATATTGGTGACGAACCCTGTGGGATACATCACCTCCACCGTGGGTGCCCACAACAGTGCGCAGCCTTCGCCCGCCAGCATCGCGGCATCGGCAGCCAGTTGGCGCGGGTAGGCGTCCAGATCCTCGTTCGCGCCGAATTGTCTGGGGTTCACGAAGATCGAGGCGACGACGTGATCGGCAACCGCGCGCGCGCGGCGCACCAGCGTCAGGTGGCCTTCGTGCAGCGCGCCCATGGTCGGCACCAATGCGATACGTGCCCCACCTGCTCGCAACTGGCCCAGGGCAGTTCTCAACATTTCGAGCGTCTTGACCGTTTGCACCGCTTCGCCTCCAAGGATAGACCCCTACCAGAGCGCCCTAGCGGTGCTGGCCGCCCTATATCAAGCGGCTGACCCTGTGACCTGAAATGTGCCCTGCGATTGAAAGTAACCCGCCATGACACCCGCCGCTCCTGATCAACCGCTGGCACCGCGCAAGTTGCGGCCCGGACAGGCGCACCGCATTGTGTTTGCCAATGAAAAGGGCGGCACGGGCAAATCAACCACGGCGGTGCACGTCGCGGTGGCGCTGTCCTATCTGGGCGCGCGGGTGGCCGCGATTGATCTCGATCCGCGCCAGCGCACGATGCACCGCTATATCGAAAACCGGCTGGCCACGCTGGAAAAACGCGGATTGACGCTGCCAACCCCCGCATGCGACGTGTTTCGTGGTCAACATACCGGCGATCTGCTCGCCATGATCCGGCGGTTGGAGGCGAGCTGCGACTTTCTCGTCATCGACAATCCGGGCCGCGATGATGCCTATGCCCGGATCGCGGTGGAAAACGCCGACACGCTGGTAACACCGATGAATGACAGCTTCGTCGATTTCGATCTGATCGGGCAAGTCGATGCCGAGACGTTCAAGGTGAAAAAGCTGTCGTTCTTTGCCGAACTGATCTGGGAAGCGCGGATGAAGCGCAGCCGCATGACGATTGAACAGCAGCGCCCGGAAATGGACTGGATCGTGGTGCGCAACCGCACCGGACATGTCGAGGCGCGCAACCAGGCGCGTCTGCACAAGGCGCTGACCGAAATGGCCAAGCGGGTGGGCTTCCGGGTGACGCAGGGGCTTTCCGAACGCGTGATCTATCGCGAGCTGTTC
The DNA here is from genome assembly GCF_053628655.1 of Porphyrobacter sp. MBR-49. NCBI lineage: Bacteria > Pseudomonadati > Pseudomonadota > Alphaproteobacteria > Sphingomonadales > Erythrobacteraceae > Porphyrobacter > Porphyrobacter sp. MBR-49. The sequence continues at coordinate 444,149 of NZ_JBRJGU010000001.1, read as the reverse complement.
CCATCTGGCCTGACCTTGCTCGACAAGGGCCATCTGGGCGAGCTGGGCACCAGCCATCTGGTCGCCCGGCAGGAATTGCGTTCGCTGGTCAAGGCGCTGAACCTGCCCGATTTCGCGCGCGCGCAGAGCGAGCTGGAGTTGGCCTGATGCTGCTGAAGGCGTTCATTGTCGCTATCGCGCTCAGCGTCGTTTGCCGCTGGGCGCTGGGGCGCTGGCCGTGGGACTATCTGCGTGGGGAAACCGCCCGCAGGGCAGCGCTGCGGCGCGCCCGCAGCCTGCTGGGAGTGGAGGCCGGGGCGAGCCGCGAAGAGGTGATCGCCGCGCACCGCCGCTTGACCGCGCTGGTGCATCCCGACCGGGGCGGCACCAATGCCGCGATGCAGGAAGCCAACGCCGCGCGCGATCTGCTGCTGGCCGAACTGCCCCTTCCGGGCCGTGACGAAGGCGGCTGATCCGCTCGCGCGGACGATCGCAGGATTGACACATTTGCCGTCCAGTCGCAGGCCAGACTGACGGAGCAATCAAGGGGCAATCTTCTCATGCAGCACCATTTTCACCCCACCATGCTGCGCGAATACGACATTCGCGGGATCATCGGTGAAACGCTGGGCGCGGATGATGCGCGCGCGATTGGGCGGGCATTTGGCACCATGCTGCGCGCAGAAGGCGGCAATACTGTCGCGGTGGGGTATGACGGGCGGGTAAGCTCACCAATGCTCGAACACGCGCTGGTCGAAGGCTTGACCGCGAGCGGATGTGACGTGGTGCGGATCGGCCTGAGCGCCACCCCGATGCTGTATTATGCCGAAGCCTCAGCCGAAGAAGTGGATGGCGGCATTCAGATAACTGGCAGCCACAATCCCCCCAATTATAATGGCTTCAAGATGGTATTTCTTGGCCGGCCGTTCTTCGGCGCCGATATCCAGAAGCTTGGGCAACTGGCCGCAAGCGGGGCGTTCGCCAGTGGCGCGGGCAACATCATCACGCGCGACGTCATGGGCGAGTATATCGAGCGCCTGCTCGAAGGATTGGCCGGAATCGATCCCGCTGCGCTCGCCGGGCTGCGCGTCGGCTGGGATGCGGGGAACGGCTCGGCCGGCCCCGCGCTCGAAGCGCTGGCGGCCCGGCTGCCGGGGGAACACCACCTGTTGTTTACCGAAGTTGACGGACATTTTCCCAATCACCATCCTGATCCGACTGTGGAGGCGAACCTTGCCGATTTGCGCGCGCTCGTCGCGGACAAGAACCTCGATTTCGGAGTAGCTTTTGACGGCGATGGCGACCGGATTGGCGCGATCGACGGCACAGGCCGGGTGATCTGGGGCGATCAGCTGTTGATGATCTATGCCGAAGACCTGCTCAAAACCCGTCCGAATGCGACCATTATCGCCGATGTGAAGGCCAGCCGCGCGCTGTTTGACCGGGTGGCTGAGCTTGGCGGAGAGCCGCTGATGTGGAAGACCGGCCATTCGCTGATTAAGTCCAAAATGAAGGAAACTGGCGCGCCGCTGGCTGGCGAGATGAGCGGGCATGTGTTCTTTGCCGATACCTATTACGGCTTTGACGATGCGCTTTACGCAGGGGTGCGGCTGCTGGCGGCATCAGCGCGGCTGGGCAAATCGGTGACCGAATTGCGCGGGGCGATCCCGGTAATGCTCAACACCCCCGAACTGCGGTTTCAGGTAGACGAGACGCGCAAATTCGCCGCGATGGCGGAAATTACCGCGCGCCTCACCACCAACCCCGGCCCGGCTGTTGAAAGTGTCAACGCGACCGACGGCGTGCGGGTCAACACCGCTGACGGGTGGTGGCTGCTGCGGGCATCGAACACGCAGGACGTGCTGGTCGCCCGCGCGGAGAGCGAGAGCGCAGAGGGGCTCGATCGGCTGCTGGCGCAGATTGACGAACAACTGGCGCTGTCGGGGCTGGAACGCGGGGACAGTGTCGGGCATTAGTTCCAGCGCGCTGAGATGCTGACGCATCACGCGCTGGGAATGCGCGGGGCACCGCACGGGCTTAACCAAAATTCGATGAATGATACGCATCGAGCTTTGGTATAAAGCGCTCGCAACACGGGAGATTGAATGATCATGCGTTCGCTGACCGCCGCCGCCGCAGGCTTGGCCCTGCTTGTCGCAACACCCGCGCTCGCTGCGCAGGATGCCGCGCCAAGCGCACCAAGCGAAGCGGATCAACTGGCCGCGATGACCGATATGTTCAGCGGGATGTTCACCGCCGAACCGCTGACCGCCGAACAGCAAGCGCGGCTTCCCGCAGCCGAGCAGTTGATCGCCAAGGTCATCCCCGAAGGCACCATGGCCGAGATGATGGACAAGGTGTACAATGGCGTGATGGGCCCGATGATGGCGGCAGCGCCCGATGGCGCGACCACTACGCTGGCAAGGCAGATCGGGCTTCCGCCCTACGCACTCGATCTTGGCGAGGATCAGGCGGCTGAACTCGCCAGCCTGTTTGACCCGGCATGGGCCGAACGCCAACAACGCGAAATGGCGATAATCCCGGCGATGATGAAGGATGTGATGACCCTGATGGAGCCGGGGATGCGCAAGGCGATGGCCGAGCTTTATGCGATCCGCTTTTCCGACAGCGACCTTGCGGAGATTGACGCATTCTTTTCCACCCCGGCCGGCGCGAAATATGCGCGCGAAAGCTTCCTGATGGCGAGCGATCCGCGCATCATGGCTGCCAGCATGGACGCCATGCCCGCGCTGATGGGGATGATGGGCGATATGGAAGCACGCATAGCCGAAAGCGTGGCCGATCTTCCGGCGGTGCGCAGCTTTGCCGATCTTTCGCCGGAAGAGCGCGCGCGGGTGGCGGAAATGACCGGCTACAGCGTCGAGGAAATCGAGGCCAATCTGAACCGCGATGAAGGCGATTCCGACTTCGAATGACGTGACCCCGCCCGATCCTGCCGCGCCCATCCCGCCAGAAATCGCCGCGTGGTTTGCGAAGGCCGGGTGGCGGGTGCGGCGGCATCAGGTGGAGATGCTGGCAAAGGCCCGCGCGGGTCGCGACGCGCTGCTCGTCGCCGATACGGGCGCGGGCAAGACGCTTGCCGGGTTTCTGCCGACTTTGTGCGACTTTGCCCCCTCTGCAGGCGCGGTGCCAGGCGATGGCCTCCACACGCTCTACGTCTCACCGCTGAAGGCGTTGGCGCAGGATGTGAAGCGCAATCTGCTCACCCCGATCGAGGACATCGGCCTGCCCATCCGGGTTGAAACCCGCAGCGGCGATACCCCATCGAACCGCAAGAAGCGCCAGCGGGAACGCCCGCCGCATGTGCTGTTGACCACGCCCGAAAGCCTGTCGCTGCTGCTGTCCTATCCCGAAAGCGCTGATCTGTTCGCCGGGCTGCGGCGGATCGTGATCGACGAAGTCCACGCCTTTGCCACCGACAAGCGCGGCGATCTGCTGGCGCTCAGCCTTGCACGATTGCACGCGCTCGCCCCGCAAGCGCAGCGCGCCGCGCTGTCAGCGACGCTGGCCAACCCGCGCGCCTTTCAGGAATGGCTCGCGCCCCAATCGGCTAGCGCAGAGGGCGAAATCGCAGCGGCTGATCTGGTGCTGGGCGAGGCTGGCGCTGCGCCAGAGGTGGAAATCCTGCTCCCCGTCGAAGAACGCGTGCCGTGGGGCGGGCATGCCGGACGCTGGGCGGTGCCGCAGCTTTACGAAGCCATAAAGGCCAATCGCACGACGCTGGTGTTCACCAATACGCGGTTTCTGGCCGAGTTCATCTTCCAGTGCCTGTGGGAGGAGAACGCCGATCACCTGCCCATCGGCATCCACCACGGCAGCCTCTCCACCGAGGCGCGCCGGAAGGTTGAAGAGGCGATGGCGCGCGGTGAATTGCGCGCGCTGGTGTGCACCGCCAGCCTCGATCTGGGGGTCGACTGGGGCGATATTGATTTGGTGGTTCAGATGGGCGCGCCCAAGGGTTCATCACGCCTGCTCCAGCGGATCGGACGCGCGGGCCACCGGCTCGATACGCCGAGCCGCGCGGTGCTGGTGCCGGGCAATCGGTTTGAGTTTCTCGAAGCGATGGCGGCCAAGGACGCGGTCGATCAGGGGCAGCGCGATGGCGCGACGTTTCGCCCCGGCGGGCTCGACGTACTCGCCCAGCACATCATGGCTTGCGCCTGCGCGGGGCCGTTCGATGAGGTCGCGTTGCTGGCGGAGGTTCGCTCTGCCCTCGCCTATAGCGGGCTGGATGACGCGACGTTTCGACGTGTGCTGCAGTTTGTTTCGAACGGCGGCTATGCGCTCAAGGCCTATGACCGGTTCCAGCGGATTGTGCGCGACAAATCAGGTGTGTGGCGGCTCGCCCACCCCAATCAGGCGCAGCGCCACCGGATGAATGCCGGGATCATCGTCGATTCCGAAATGTTGACCGTGCGCTTCAAGAACGGGCGCAGCCTGGGCAAGGTCGAGGAGCGCTTTGCCGCGCAGCTTTCCCCCGGCGATACCTTCTTCTTTGCAGGCGTGAGCCTTGAAGTGGAGAGCCTCAAGGACATGGACGTGGTGGTGCGCGCGGCCAAGAAAAGCGCGACTATTCCATCCTATGGCGGGCTGCGTCTGCCGCTCACCACGCATCTGGCAACGCGGGTGCAGGCGATGCTGGCTGACCGCGCGGGCTGGGGGCGGTTTCCCGATGATGTGCGCGAATGGCTGGAGATGCAGGATTACCGCAGCCGCCTGCCCGCACCGGGCGAATTGCTGGTCGAAAGCTTCCCCCACGCGGGCAAGCATTACGCCGCCTATTATACTTTTGCGGGCTGGAACGCGAACCAGTCACTGGGGATGCTGATCACCCGGCGGATGGAAGATCGCGGGCTGTTGCCGGGCGGGTTTGTCGCCAATGATTACTGTCTGGCGGTGTGGGGGCTGAGGCCGATCACCGACCCTGTGCCGCTGTTATCGTCCGATATTCTGACCGATGAATTCACCGCATGGGTGACAGAAAGCCACCTGTTGCGCCGCGCTTTCCGCGAGGTGGCGGTGATCAGCGGGCTGATCGAACGCCAGCATCCGGGCACGCGGAAGACGGGCAAGCAAGTGACCTTCTCGACCGATCTGATCTACGACGTGCTGCGAAAATATGAGCCCGATCACGTTCTGATCGAAGCGGCCTGGGCCGATGCGCGAGCGCGGATGACCGACGTGGGGCGGCTCGCGGATTTGCTTGAGCGGTCTGCGCGTGAACTGGTTCATGTGACGCTTGACCGGGTGTCCCCGCTGGCGGTGCCGGTGATGACCATGATCGGGCGCGAGGCGGTGCCGCAAGGCGCGGTGGATGATGAATTGCTGCTTGAGGCCGAGGGGTTGATTGCGGCGGCGATGCGCCCTGACTTGCAGCGCGAGGGGGATTGATTGGCGGCATTACCCCACAAATGTTTCACGTGAAACATTGGCCTGCGCGACGCAAAAAGGGCGCCGCGATCCCTCGCAGCGCCCCTCTAAGCCACCCCTAAGGGCACCCTAAGGCACCCCTAGACCCGGCAAACTTACTTGCCGAATTCGCGATACTTGTCGTTGCCGACAAACCCGAATTTGGTCACGCCCGACACCTTGATGTCTTGCAGCACACGCGCCGACAGGCTGTAGCTGGCCAGCGCCTCAGGCTCGAACTGCAGTTCGGGCTCAGGCGTCATCTTGGTCGATTCAGCGAGGATGGTGCGCAGCTGGCCTTCGGTGATCGCCGTGCCGTTCCACAGGATCTGATCCTGGGGTGTCAGCACCAGCTTGTTCTTGACCGGTTCGATTATCACCGGCGGCGGATTGGGATCCGGCTGCGGCAGATCGATGTCGACCGAGTGGGTCGCCACCGGAATTGTAATGATGAACATGATCAGCAGAACGAGCAGAACGTCGATCAGCGGCGTCATGTTCATGTCGAGCATTGGTTGGCCGTCGAGCTTACCTCCGGACATCCCCATGGCAGTTACTCCTTAGATTGCTTGACGGATCAGATACCCGGTTCGACCGGGTTCGAGATGAACCCGACGATCGGATAGCCAGCCATTTGAACATTGTAGATCGCGCCCGCCACGCATTTCCACGGTGCGTTTACGTCGCCGCGGATATGCACCTGCGGGATCTGATCGGGGTTTTCCATCAGGGCTTCAGGCCCACCCGCCCGCTTGACGATTGCATCGAGGCGGTCGAACGCCATCTTCTGCAATTCCTCGGACGAAACCGGGGTGATGTTGTTGAAATAGACCCGGCAGTCACCCTCACGCGAGGCACCGTTAAAGCCCGGTTCCCCGGCACTGCGGCCGCCCCCGTCGGTGGTGCTGACGGTGAGGAGCAGGTTTTCAACCTTGTCCTTCGATTCGATCGATTCGAACACCGGGATTTCCAGCTTTTCGATCGTCTGGATCGCCACCGGAACCGCGATGAGGAAGATGATCAGGAGCACCAGCATCACGTCCACCAGCGGCGTGGTGTTGATGTCGGACATTGGGGTATCGCCCCCGCCTCCCGTCGAAATCGCCATTGTGAATTCCTAGCCTGTCAAAATATTGACTTGAAGATTACGAACTGGCGGCGGTTCTTATCAGAATCCCCGCCCGGTAAAGCGACGGGAGCACCCGGAAAGGCACCCCCGCCGGTTTGCGACAATGGCAATCAGGCCTTGGTGCCCGACGCGACAGGCTTGGCAACAGGCTTGGCCGCCGGAGCGGCGGTTACCGCCGGCTTCACCGCGCCGTTCGAGTTGATGAAGGCCAGAATGTCGGTCGAGAAGCTGCTCAGCAGCTCGCCGATACGACGGTTGCGCGACTGCAGCCAGTTGAACGCAAGCACCGCAGGCACAGCGACCAGCAGACCGATGGCAGTCATGATCAGCGCTTCACCGACCGGGCCAGCGACCTTGTCGATCGAGGCCGACCCTGCGATCCCGATGTTGATGAGCGCGCGGTAAATCCCGATCACCGTGCCGAGCAGACCAACGAACGGCGCGGTCGCACCAACCGATGCAAGGAACGGCAGGCCGCCCGCGAGCACAGCGTTGATCGAATCTTCCGAACGCTGCAGCGAACCGTGCATGTAATCATGCGATTCGAGGCTGTCGGTCATCTTGCCATGCTCTTCCTGAGCCTTGACCGCATCGTCTGCGAGCTGGCGCCACGCGCTGTTCTTTTCCAGCTTGGCCGCGCCTTCCTTGAGGGTGCCAGCACGCCAGAAGCTCGACTGCACGGTCTTGTACTGACGCATGATCTTGCTCTGCTCGAACAGCTTGGTGAACAGAATGTAGAACGAGCCGATGCTCATGATCACCAGCACGGCAAGGATCGACCAGGCGACCGGGCCGCCCTGCTCCATGGCTTCGACGAAGCCGAACTTGTTTTCAGGCGCTGCTTCCGCGGCGGCCGCGGCGAGAAGGGTAAGGTTCATTGCGAAAAGTCCTCTTGAAAGAATTGTTCCAGTGGCAAGCGGTGGTGCCGCCAGCCGGATTGTCCGTCAGTTCAAACGATAGGTAATGCGAGTCGAATAGCTGCCCGTGGTCGGGTCGCCGGCATCATTCAGCGCAGGCTCGAAGCGTGCGTAACGCTCCATCCCGGTGCAGGCGGCCTGATCCAGAATGCTCGACCCGCTTGACGCAGTTACCGAACAGCCTGTCGCGCGACCGTCAACGGTGACAGTCACACGCACGCCCACAGTGCCTTCAACCTCTTCCCGCAAGGCGCGGGGCGGGTAGTTTTCCTGAATGCGGGCAGCCCAGCTACGTTCGTTCTTGGTGCGGGCACCGCGCGCTTTCGACGGCGGGGCCGGCGGCCCCGGAGGCGCCTCTACCACGCTTGGGCGGACGTTTGTCGGCTGCGGCGGTGGCGGAATCGGTATCGTTTCAATCTGCGGCGGATTCGGCGCAATATTGATCATCGGCGGCGGCGCCACAGGCGGCGGCGGCGACGTCGGTTCCGGAATGTTTTCTGGTGGTGGCGGTGGCTCGTCCGGTGGCGGCGGCTCTTCCTCAACGTTCACGGTGGTGACGCGTTCGACTATCTCTTTGACCGCGTCGACGGCAAGAAAGATCACCATACCTGCCCCGACGCCACCGACTATCGCGAGCGCGATAATCATTGCGACGAGCTTGGGGCCGGTCAATCCTTGTTGTTGGTCAGCGTAGGACATCCAGCGCTTTCTCTCCAATTACTCGCCGATCATGCGATCGGCACACTCCCCACTCTCCGGCCAATCAGGCCAGTGAGCAGATCCCGATTATTTTGGTCCTCCCATGCCGGAAGTAACAGAAAGAGCAATCGCCAATATCGCGCATCGCCCAAACCTCTCCCGACTGGCACGCCCTGAACGCAATCGCCCAAAGCGCAACCTGAGCTGTCCGTGTGGCAATGTCCCCAGTCCCACATGGTCAGCACTCAGGGCTTTAACGAGCATCCCCCAGTCGATCAAACGCTTTTGCGGTTCAGCGCCAATTCACTGCAAGCAATGTCCAACCGGGGCTGCTAGAATGCAGGTTCAAAGCCGATCAATGGATGCCACCATGAACCACTATGTTAACGGTAATTTAACACAATTTTTCAGACCTCTAAGGGCACTTACTTGGGTCGCAGCCAGCCTTGTAATGGTGCCCGGCGCGGCCCATGCACAGGGTGCAAGCGCGGTTGCGCCAACGGCAATAAATAGTCCGACTTATGCCGATTTGGCGACACTTTCGGACGCGGCTGACCTGGTTATTCGCGTCCAGATTCGCCGCCAGACCACGCTCAAGCCCGAACGTGCACCCGGTCTGGCACCGGGATTCGCCCGGCTTTTTATAGAAGCAAACACGCTGGCGGTGATCGCCGGACGCAGCGGTGCCGGGTCGGCGCTGGCCTATCTGGTTGACGTGCCGCTGGACGCGAAGGGCAAGGTGCCCAAGCTCAAGAACCGCGAAATGGTGCTGTTTGCCGACCCGGTGCCGGGTCGGCCAGGCGAAGTGCGGCTGATCGCGCCCAAGGCGCAATTGGACTACACGCCCGAACTGGAGGCCCGGCTGCGCCCGATCCTGACCGAGCTTTACGCCGCCGATCCAGTCCCGCGAATCACCGGGATCAGCGATGCGCTGGCGGTGGCAGGCACCCTGACCGGCGAATCGGAGACGCAGATCTTCCTCGCCACCGAAAGCCGCGCGCCGGTGTCGCTCACCATCCTGCGCCGTCCGGGCCAGCAGGTGCAGTGGGGCGTGTCTTGGGGCGAAATCATCGATGCGGCGGCGCGCCCGCCCGCGCCTGAAACGCTGCGCTGGTATCGCCTCGCCTGCGCCCTGCCCGCGCAACTGCCGAGCAGCACCAACCTCGCGCGGGATCCGTCCGAACGACGGCTTGCGGCGGCGGATTATGCCTTTGTCATCAGCCAGCTTGGAGCCTGCGAGCGGCGGATTACCTGAGCTGCCCTAGTCACCTCGCGGCTTGACCGCGCGCGGACGCAGGTTAAGCGGCGTTTCCGGTTAATCATGGAGGACCGCTTGCCCGATACCGCTGCCCCGCAACCCAAGCCTTTGCGCATTGCCATCGCCGGGCTCGGCACAGTGGGCGCGGGCGTTATCCGGCTGCTCGATACCAACGCCACGCTGATCGCGGCGCGCGCGGGGCGGGCGATCGAAGTGGTATCCGTCAGCGCGCGTGACCGGAGCAAGGATCGCGGCGTCGATATCGGCCGCTTTGCGTGGGAAGACGACATGACCGCGCTGGCGCGACGCGGTGATGTGGATGTGGTGGTGGAACTGGTCGGCGGGTCGGATGGCCCGGCGCTCGCCCTCTCGCGCGCGGCGCTGACGGCGGGCAAAGGCCTCGTCACCGCCAACAAGGCGATGGTGGCGCATCACGGGCTGGAATTGGCACAGCTTGCCGAGGCGGCGGGCGTTCCGCTGAAATTCGAAGCCGCAGTGGGCGGCGGCATTCCCGTGATCAAAGGCCTGCGCGAAGGCACATCGGCCAATGCGCTGACCAAGGTTTACGGCATCCTCAATGGCACCTGCAATTATATCCTGTCGACGATGGAGCGCACCGGCGCGGATTTCGCTGACGTGCTGGCCGAGGCGCAGCGGCTGGGCTTTGCCGAGGCTGATCCGGCCTTCGATATCGAGGGCGTGGACGCGGCGCACAAGCTGGCGATTCTCGCGGCGATCGGGTTCGGCACGCGGATCGATTTTGCCGGGGTGCGGGTCAATGGCATCACGCAGGTGCGCGCCGCTGATATTGCTCAGGCCGATGCGCTCGGTTTCGTCATCCGGTTGATCGGTGAGGCCGATGTCGAAGAAACCCCCGCAGGCCCGCGCCTGCTGCAGCGCGTGCGCCCGTGCCTCGTCGCCAAGGGCCACCCCTTAAGTGCGGTCGACGGCGCGACCAACGCGGTGGTGGCTGAGGGCAATTTTTCCGGGCGCCTGCTGTTTCAGGGCGCAGGCGCGGGCGACGGCCCGACCGCAAGCGCGGTGGCGGCTGACCTGATCGACATCGCCCGCGACGAAGTGGGCGCGCCGTTCTCGATCCCCGTCGCGCAGCTTGCCGCCATGCCGCCTGCCGAACCCGGCCACCGCACCGAACGCACCTATCTGCGCTTCATGGTCAAAGACCGGCCCGGCGTGCTGGCCGAAATCACCGCCGCGATGCGCGATGGCAATGTTTCGATCGAAAGCCTGATCCAGCAAGGCCGCGGCCATGATGCGGGTGAGGTGATGGTGGCGATGGTCACGCATGAAGGGCAGGAAGCCAACGTCACCGCTGCGCTCGCGCTGCTCGAAGGATCGGACAGCCTGACCGGCGATCCGCTGGTGCTGCCGATTTTGCCGTTGTAGCATTTATGAATCCCCGCGCAGGCGGGGATCTCAGGCGATATAGCCCCAAACCGATGGAGGCCCCCGCCTGCGCGGGGACTCGCAGCTATTTTGGTGGTGGAGCCTCGCCCACCTCCGGCAACCCCAACTCCGCTTCGAGTCGCCGCCGCGCCTCGTCCGATAGCGGGGCATCGTCCGATTCCAGCGGAGCCAGCCCCTGCGCCACCCGTTCCGCGTCAGACCCGGCAGGCGGAGGCGGGATCGCCTCCACATCTACGATCAGCGCGGGTGGATCGGGACAGGGCGGGAAAAAGCACAGCCCGCTGATCGTGGCAGGCCCGCGAAAGATGCCGGGGCCAGCCACGTCAGGCGGGGCAATCGTTCCCGCGCCTTGTGTGCGTTCGGCATAGTCTTTCAGCCACGCCTCACGGCTGCCGCTGTAGAGCTGCGAGGTGTCCACCTCCAGCGCGCGGCACACCACGATTTCCCCCGCGACCACGCCCGCGTCCTGCTGGTCCGCGCATTCCTTGATCAAGGCCGCATTGGCCGCTTCGGGCGCGGGCGGCGGTACGAGAATGTCGATCTGATCGGGCGGCGCGGCGCTCGGTTCCTCCGGCCCCAGATCGATCGGAATGCGTTCCGGCGCGGGCGCAGGCGTCGGCGAAGTCGAGCGGGGCGGAAGGCGCGACGCCGATGCGGGCGGCTGAAATGGAGGCGGCAACCGGGGCGGTGCGTTGGCCGCCAGCAGCATTGCGGCGCTTATGCCATGCCAGAACATTGCGGTGCCCTAACCGCCCTTCTTCTTCCCGCGCGGGGGAATCACCGTCCTGATCCCTGCCGCCTCACGCCGGGCCTTTTCCTCTTCCTCGGACAATTCGCGATCCTGATCCAGCGGCGGCAATCCGCGCGCGATCCGGTCTGCATCGGAACCGGCGGGAGCTTTGGGCAGCGCGGTGACATCGATCATCAGTGCGGGCGGCGGCACAGAGCCAAAGCCGATGGAATTGCCGTGGTTGGGAATCCCGAACGCCTCTGGTGCACGCGGCACATCCGCAAACGCGGTTTCTTCGGCGTAGCGTTTCTGCGCATTCTTGCGGCTGCCGCTCAAGGAATTGCTGCCATCATCGGCGATCTGGCGGCACACCACGATTTCGCCGCTGATCGTACCCGCATCGGCGCGGTCTTCGCATTCGATTGCCTGCGCCTGATTAACCTCACCGCGCGGCACGGTGACCAGCACATTGATGCGCGGGCGCGGCGGCGGGGCTGGTGGCGAAGGGGCCGGTGGCGGCGGCGTTTCAGCGGCGGGCGCTGTCGCGGCGGTGTCATCCTGTGCGGCCACAGGATCGCTGATCACCAGCGCCGCAGCTGAGAGGGCCAAAAACAGCATGACGTTACGGAAACCCGGCGCAACAGGAATGGCATTGCTCGACAAACCCGTCTCCATCAGCCTATGCGCGGGGGCATTCCCAAGGTTTTTGCAACCAAAGCGATAAAAGGCTGAATTGCGCATGAACTCGCCAACCACTACCGACCGCAACGCCGCCAATCAAGGCGTGGGGCAAGCCCCTGATGACAACGCCATCCAGCGCGTGCTGGTGCTTGAACTGGTGCGCGTCACCGAAGCAGCCGCGATTGCTGCGGCGCAATTGATCGGGCGCGGCGATGAAAAGGCTGCCGACGCCGCCGCGGTCGAAGCGATGCGCCGCGCGTTCGACAATCTTTATATGGATGGCACCGTGGTGATCGGCGAAGGCGAGCGTGACGAAGCGCCGATGCTGTTCATTGGCGAAAAGGTCGGGATCGGCAAAGGGCCGGAGATCGACATCGCGCTCGACCCGCTCGAAGGCACAACCATCACCGCCAAGGCCGGCCCGAATGCGCTGGCGGTGCTGGCGGCGGCGGAAAAGGGCTGTCTGCTCAACGCGCCTGACGTTTACATGGACAAGCTGGCGGTCGGCCCCGGCTACCCCGAAGGCATTATCGACCTCGCCAAATCCGCGACCGAAAATGTGATGGCGGTGGCGGCGGCCAAGGGGGTGAAGCCGTCCGACATCAATGTCTGCGTGCTTGATCGCCCGCGCCATTCCGAACTGATCGCGGAACTGCGCGGGATCGGCTGCGGGGTGGTGCTGATCGGCGATGGCGATGTCGCGGGCGTGATCGCGGTGACCGACGAGGAAACCACGATCGATATGTATATGGGCCAGGGCGGCGCGCCCGAGGGCGTGCTGGCAGCGGCGGCTTTGCGCTGCGTCGGCGGGCAGTTCAACGGGCGGCTGGTGTTCCGCAACGATGATGAAAAAGCCCGCGCGAAGAAGTGGGGGATCACGGATCTCAACCGCATCTACAAGCTGGAAGATCTGGCGAAAGGTGACTGCATCTTCGCAGCGACCGGCGTGACCTCAGGCTCGCTGCTCGACGGGGTAAAGCGCCGCCGCCGGCTGACGGGTGAGGTCTATATGACCACCGAAAGCGTGGTGATGCGCGCTAGTTCTGGCACGGTGCGGTGGATACGGGGCGAACATCGGATCGCGTGAGTCGTTGATAGGCGCAGGGTCGCCCCAAACGCGGCGGTCCTCCGCACCGTCTCACATAAACTTGCGGTGGATTAAAGGCGAGCATCGGATCGCGTGAGTGGTTGACGGGGGCAAGGGCCGCCCCAAACGCGGCGGCCCTCCGCGCAACGTCAGGCCAGAACTTCTCCGTGCGGCACCAGCATCCCGCGCTGCACGGCGGGGCGCGCACCCACCTGCTCCAGCCACCGGGCAATCGCAGGAAAGTCGGCCAGATCAACCCGCGCCCAATCGTGCACCGCAACCCAGGGATAGGCGGCGATATCGGCCAGTGAATAGGCATCCCCGGCCAGATAATCGTGGCGGGCAAGCTGCTGTTCCAGCACCGCGTAAGCCCGGCGCACCAGCGCGACGTGGTGTTGCATCGCGATATCCGATGGTTCGGGGGCAAGGCTGGTCCAGTGGTGGGCATTGCCGGTCATCGGGCCAAGCGATGTCATCGCCATCATCAGCCACACCAGCACCGCTTCGCGCGCCGCACCGCCGGGGGGCAGGATCGCCGGATCGCGCGCGCCGAAATGGAACAGGATCGCGCCGGACTCGGTCATCACATGCGCATCTCCCTGTTCGCGCCAGGTGACAATCGGCAGTTTGCCATAGGGATTGAGCGCAAGGATCGCGGGCGCAAATTGTTCGCGGGCGCGGATGTTGACCGGGTGGACCCGGTATTCCAGCCCCAGTTCTTCAAACAGGATCGATACCCGGCGCGAATTCGGCGTGGCCCATAAATAAGCTTCAAGCGTTTCGATCTGCATTACCGGGTGCCGTCCTCTGTCAATCTTCAACGCCCTATAATGCACGCCGATTGAGTTGTCCGAAAATACCCGATAGGACTGCGGCAATGGCGATTTTGGCTCTGATACTGATCGAAGATCGCCGGAACGCCGGGTGCCCCGCGCGCCATCTGACCGGTTTTGGCCATGCTTGAATATGTCCTGCGCCGGATCGTGGCGACCATCCCGGTGTTGTTGCTGGTGGCAATCATTGTGTTTTCGCTGCTTTACCTTGCCCCCGGCGATCCGGCGGCGGTGCTGGCAGGCGATCAGGCGAGCGCCGAGGAAATCGCCCGCATCCGTTCGTCGCTGGGGCTGGATCAGTCGTTCCTGCAACGGTTTTTGCAGTGGGGTGGCGGGGTTTTGCGGGGCGATCTGGGGCAATCGGTGTTTTCCGGCCGCCCTGTCACCAGCCTGATCGCGCAGCGGCTCGAACCGACCATCGCGCTTACCGTATTATCGCTGCTGGTGGCATTGCTGATCGCGATCCCGCTGGGCGTGCTGGCGGCGTGGAAGCCCGGAAGCTGGCTTGATCGCGGGGCGATGGGGTTTGCGGTGCTGGGCTTTTCAGTGCCAGTATTTGTGCTGTCCTACTGCCTGATCCTGCTGCTGGCGGTCGCGCTGCCGGTGTTGCCGGTGCAGGGATACAAGCCGTTGATGGACGGGATCGGCCCATTCCTCCGCCACATGATCCTGCCCGCCTTTGCGCTGGGCGTGCTGAACGCTGCGCTGATTGCGCGCACCACCCGCGCCGCGATGCTGGAGGTGCTGCGGCAGGATTACATCCGCACCGCGCAGGCCAAGGGATTGCCGGTGATGCGGGTGCTGATCGGCCATGCGCTGAAGAACGCGGCGATCCCGATTGTCACGATTATCGGCATCAGTTTCGCCATGCTGATCAGCGGGGTGGTGGTGACCGAAACCGTGTTCAACATCCCCGGCGTGGGGCGGCTGACAGTCGATGCGATCCTGCGCCGCGATTATCCGGTGATCCAGGGCGTGATCCTGCTATTTTCGGTCGCCTATGTGCTGCTCAATCTGCTGATCGATCTCAGCTACGGTCTGTTTGATCCGAGGATCAGGCTATGACCGCGGGGGTTGCGCAGGCCATGCGGCAGCATCGCGGTGCCGCAGTCGGAGCGGCGTTGCTGGCGGCGATGGCGCTGGCAGCGATCGCCGCGCCGTTGATCGCCCCGATCGATCCGCAGTTGATCGCGCCGTTTGACCGGTTGCAGGACCCCGATGCGCGGTACTGGTTCGGCACCGATCAGATCGGCCGCGATGTCTTCAGCCGCACGGTTTACGGCGCGCGGGTGTCGATGATGGTCGGCTGCGTGGTGGCGCTGACAGCGATCTTTTCCGGCCTGCTGCTGGGACTGCTGGCGGGCTTCATCCGCTGGGTCGATGGCATTTTGATGCGGGTGATGGATGGCCTGATGGCAATCCCGTCGATCCTGCTGGCGATCGCGCTGGTGGCGATTTCCGGGCCGAGCATCCGCAGCATCGTGATCGCCATCACTATCGCCGAAGTGCCGCGTGTGACGCGATTGGTGCGCGGGCAGGTGATCGCACTGCGCGGGCAATTGTTCATCGAAGCGGCCACCACCGCAGGCACATCGGTGCCGGTGATCCTCTATCGGCATATCGTACCCAACCTGCTCGCCCCGCTGCTGGTGCAGGCCAGTTACGTGTTCGCCGCAGCCGTGATGACCGAGGCTGTGCTGAGCTTCATCGGCGCAGGCGTCCCGCCCGAAACGCCAAGCTGGGGGAACATCATTTCCGAAGGCCGCACCGTGTTCCAGCTGGCGCCGCATATCGTGCTGTTTCCCAGTCTGGTGCTGTCGGTGATGGTGTTGTCGGTCAATATTCTGGGCGACGGACTCCGCGATGCCTTCGATCCGCGTTTCACGGGGCAGCCATGAGCGCGCGGCAACCCCTGTTGGTGATTGACCATCTGGCGGTCGAATTTCGCGGGCGCGATGGCACCACGCGCGCGGTGGACGATGTCAGCCTGACCCTTCATGCTGGCGAGATTCTGGCGCTGGTGGGCGAATCCGGTTCGGGCAAAAGCGTCACCTCGCTCGCCGCGCTGCGGCTGATTCCCGATCCTCCGGGCAAGATTGTTGCAGGCACCATCCGGCTCGACGGGATCGACCTCGCCTCGCTCGATGATCGTGCCTTGCGGCGGGTGCGCGGCAAGGATCTGGCGATGATCTTTCAGGATCCGATGAGCTCGCTCAACCCGGTGCTGACCATCGGCCAGCAAATTGGCGAGGCGATCCGTCTGCATGAAGGCGGTAGCGACGAAGCCGTGCGCGCCCGCATCATCGAAGTGCTGGAACTGGTGAGGATTCCGCAGGCCGATATGCGGATCGATCAATATCCGCACCAGCTTTCGGGCGGGATGCGGCAGCGGGTGATGATCGCGATGGCGCTGTCGTGCGGGCCGCGCGTGCTGATCGCGGATGAACCGACCACCGCGCTCGACGTGACGATACAGGCGCAAATCCTCGCACTGCTGCGCGATCTGCGCGAACGGCTAGGCATGGCGATCCTGCTGATCACGCATGATCTGGGCGTGGTTGCCGAAAATGCCGACCGGGTGATCGTGCTGTATGGCGGGCGCAAGGTCGAAGAAGGCCCGGTCGATGCGCTTATCCGCAATCCGCGCCATCCCTATACGCGCGGCCTGCTGGGATCGATGCCGCATCTCGATAGCGCGATCAGCGATGATGCGCACGCGCGGCTGGTCGAAATACCCGGTGCGGTGCCGCACAATGCCGGCAGCCTGCCCGGCTGCGGGTTCGCCGCAAGATGCCCGCTGGCAGACGACCATTGCCGCACCAACCGCCCGCCGCTGACCGCGGTTGGCGCTGACCGGCTGAGCGCGTGCTGGAAACATGATCAACTGGCCGGGGGTGCGGCATGACTGCGCTGCTAGAGGTGACCGGACTGATCAAACGCTTTGCGCACCCGCGCAGCCTGATCGATCAGCTGCGCGGCAAACCCGCAGGCGCGGTGCAGGCGGTGAGCGGGGTCAGCCTGACCATCGCCGCCAACGAAACGCTGGGTCTGGTGGGTGAAAGCGGCTGCGGCAAATCGACCGTGGGGCGCTGCATCCTGCGGCTGGAACAGCCCGATGGCGGCACCATCCGGCTGGATGGCGAGGACATTTCGCAATTGCCCGAAGCCCGCCTCAGGCCGCTGCGGCGGCGGCTGCAGGTGGTGTTTCAGGATCCCTTCGCATCGCTCAACCCGCGCCGCAGCGTGGGTGAGGCGGTGGCCGAACCCTTGCGCAATTTCACCGATCTGCGCGGGGGGGCGCTGCGCGAAGAAGTGGCACGCCTGTTCGAACGGGTGGGCCTGCGGCGCGATCAGATTGACCGCTTTCCGCACGAATTTTCGGGCGGACAACGCCAGCGCATCGGCATTGCCCGCGCCATCGGGCCGCGCCCCGATCTGATCATTCTGGACGAGCCGGTATCGGCGCTGGACGTGTCGATTCAAGCACAGGTGGTCAATCTGCTGATGGATCTGCAGGACGAATTCCGCCTGTCCTATCTGTTCATCGCCCATGATCTGGCGGTGGTGCGCCATATCAGCACGCGGGTGGCGGTGATGTATCTGGGCGAGATCGTCGAGACGGGGCCGCGCGATGCGGTGTTCGCCCGCCCGCGCCATCCCTATACCGCAGCCTTGCTGTCAGCCGCGCCGATCCTTGACCCGGCCAAGCGCGATGCGGCCGAACGGATCATCCTGACCGGCGATCTGCCCAGCCCCAGCAATCTGCCGTCGGGTTGCCGGTTCCACACGCGCTGTCCGTTTGCGCAAGGCGTGTGTTCCACCACCGCCCCGCCACCAGTCGACGCGGGCGGGGGGCATATTGCTGCGTGCCATTTCCCGCTGTCATCGCCTGCGTAAGTCAGGCGCGGTTGGCCGGCGCCTTGGTGATATTCCAGAACACGCTGCTGCCCGGCACGCTCAGCACGCCTTGCAGGTTGTTGCGATAGGCGATCGGATTGTACCACAGGCCAATCGGAACATAGGGCAACAGCCGATATGCACTGGCCTGAATCTGGTCGGCCAGCGCCTGACGTTCGGCATCGGACTGGGCATAGGCATAGCGGTCGATCAAGGCCTGATGCGCCGGATCGCACGGCCAGCCCGGCCACGCCGCATCGCAATTGGCCTGCATCGGCGAATTGGCGACCGGGTCTGACACATCGACGCCGGGCCAATAGGTCAGCCCGATATGCCAGCCTCCGTCTTCCGGCGCAGCACGATTGGCGCGGCGGGATGACATCGCGCCAAAATCCATCGCCTGCAAATCTACCTTCGCCCCGATCGAGCGCAAATCATCGGCCAGCACCAGCGTGGCAAGGTTCATGAACTGGATATCGGTGGGGTGCAGGATCACCAGCGGACGGCCATCATAGCCCGATTGGGCCAGCAATTGCCGTGCCTTTTCCCGGTCTGGTGCGAAGCCTTCGGGGATGCCCGCCGTGCTGCCGAGTTGCGAGCCACACACGAAGAATTCGTTGCAGGCCTGCGTCATGTCGGGGTTGCCGAACATCGCCTGCAGATAGCGCCGCTGATCGATCAGATAGAGCAGTGCCTGCCGCGCGAGCGGATTGTCGAACGGTGGATGCAGGTGGTTCATCCGCAGCATTCCCTGCGTGCCCAGCGGATCGTTGCGCACGATGGTAACATCCTCACCGCGCAGCATCGGCAGGAATTCGGCGGTCGGGTTTTCGACGTAATCCACCTCGCCCGCGGCCAACGCCAGCACGGCGGACTGCGGGTCGCGGATATTGTGCCATTCGACCCGGTCAACCAGCACGTGCTTGCCCCCCGCAGCTCCGCTGGCCGGTTCAGCGCGCGGGACATATTGGTCGTTGCGGGCATAGACAGCCACGCCGCCCGGTATCCATTCGGCATCGACAAACCGGAACGGGCCTGATCCGGTGGTGTCGCGGATTGGCGCTGTCACGCTGGTTTCAGCCAGCCGCCGCGGCATGATCGCCGGAACCGGCCCGCCGGTCTTGGACAGGGCCTGCAACATCAATCCGTAAGGCCGGTCAAGCTGCCAACGCACCGTGCGGGCATCATCGCTGGCAATCCGCGAGGTGACAGCAAATATCTGCCGGCCATAGGCATCACGCGCGCTCCACCGCCGCAGCGATGCGATCACATCATCCGCCGTGACCGGCGCGCCGTCATGGAAGAACAGCCCTTCGCGCAGGCGGAATGTCCACGTCAGCCCATCGGCGCTGCGATCCCAGCTTTCGACCATTTGCGGCTGAACCATGCCGCCAGCATCGCGGGCAAACAGGAAATCATACACCATCATCGCGTGGCGTTGGACAATGCCGATGGTGGTGACGATCGGATCGAGCGCCTGCAGATCGGCATAGGGCACGATCCGCAAGGTGTTGCGCGTATCGACCCTGGTGCACGAAACGCTCAATCCAGCCAGCGCCACGGCGCTGGCGGATCGACCGACAAACTGGCGTCTGCTTAACATTCCCGCCAGTCCTGCCGATCGATCCGGTTCATGTGCCGATGCAATCAGAACTTGGCCGAAACGCCGACGAAGAACTCCGTCCCGATGGCGTCATAGGTGTCCGGCCAGGTGTTGTTGCGTTCCTGCCGGGTGCCGAGCAGCGGCGGGCCATTGTCCAACACGTTGTTGACCCCGCCCCACAGATTGATCGCCTCGTTCAGGTCGTAGGTGAACGACAGATCGACATAATTCTGCGCCGTGATCCGCTGCACCGCCACAGTCGAAGGGGCAGGAGACGTCCCGCCCCGCCGATTGGCAAGCTGCAGGTCTTCAACCGTGACTGCATCGATCCAGCGGTGACGCACGCTGAGCGACAGACGATCGGTCGACCATGTCGCGCGGCTGGTGGTCTTGAACTCGAATTTTGGTTCGCCGCAGGTCGGCCCGAACAGACCGATGCAGAAATTCTGGTTGTCTGCCAGATCCTGAACCGGCGTGATGGTGAATTCGTCCACCCAGCCACCGGCGACATTCAGATCCAGACGGCTACCGCCACCGGTTTCGATGCGGTAATTGACCTGGACGTCAATGCCGGATGTTTCCAGCCGTCCGATATTTTCATTCAGCGCAAAGACGGGAAACTGGGTGTCGATGATACCGCTGGTCGGATTGCGGGAAACCGCCTGACACGCCACGCTATCGGGATTGCGGATCTGATTGAAACACAGATCAAGGATGCTGTTGACGCCGCCTGCCAGCGGGCTGATCGCGCCTTTGAGCGAAATATCATAATAATCAATCGACAACCGCAGCCGGGGAATGAAGGACGGCGTTACGATCACCCCAAAGGTATAAGTGTCTGATTTTTCTTCGCGCAGGTTGGCGTTGCCGCCCAGCACACCGGGAATCTGGTCATTCGGCTGCACCGCCGCATTGCCCACCAGTGCGGCCGGAACCCCATTGGCGATGCACAGATCGCGCAAGATTGTATCAGTGGCCGCTGCCGCCCGTGCGCACGGATCGGTCGCCGCAACCGGGAAGGTGCGATTGCCGCCGAAGGCTTCGCCGACATTGGGCGCACGAATGGCGCGCTGATACTGCCCGCCAAAGGCAAGATCCGAAGACACCTGCCAATCAAGCCCGCCCTGATAGGTCCACACCCCGCCGACCTGTTCAAGGTCATAGTCCGAATAACGGAAGGCCGCATTGACCGCCAACTCGCGGGCGAAGGCGACATCGGTCAGCAACGGCACGCGAACTTCGCCAAACAATTCCCACACATCGATGCTGCCTTTGGTGGCAGTGATCGGGTTGAACCCGGCGATGTCCCCTGCCGCCAGCAAGGCATCGGGCCGGAAATTGGCTGAGCTTGAACGGTATTCGCCGCCCACCGAAAAGCCGACCGGGCCAGCGGGCAGACTGAACAGCGTACCGCTCAGGTTGCCTGCGACGACGTGCAGATCGGTGATGTCGATATTGGTCGATTCCACGCTGATGAAATCAATCCCCGCCTGCGAGATATTCGGCCCGAACGGATTGACCAGCGGAGCAGCGCCGCCGGGGCCGGAAAGAATGCCTTCGCGGAATTTCGACAGCGAGACATTGCCCATCTGCAATTGCGTGTTCTTTGACCGGGCATAGGAATAATAGGCTTCCCAGCGCAGATCGCTGAAGGCGTTCTCCCCCCCAGCGATCTCGCCGCGCAATCCGCCCAGCACACGCCAGGCATCGCGGTCATCGAAATTGCGGCGTGGCCCGACTTCCTGCAAGCGGCGATTAATCGTCAGGTTCACCAGCCCGTCATTCGCCGCCGCACCCGTCTGATTCTGGTCAATCACCTGCAAGACATTGGCCAGCGGCGCACCGATAAAGGGGTTGTTGACCTCAATCGGCATGGATGCGTTGATAAAGCTCGATGCGAAACCCAGCACCGTCTTGTTGTTGGTAAAGGCTCCCTCGACGAAGGCGGTTACCCCATCGGTCAGATCATAATGGGCAAGCGCGGTAACGCCCCACCGTTCTTGCGGGAAACGCAGGAAATTGTTTTCAAGGAAGT
Source organism: Porphyrobacter sp. MBR-49 (assembly GCF_053628655.1). NCBI lineage: Bacteria > Pseudomonadati > Pseudomonadota > Alphaproteobacteria > Sphingomonadales > Erythrobacteraceae > Porphyrobacter > Porphyrobacter sp. MBR-49. The sequence continues at coordinate 422,446 of NZ_JBRJGU010000001.1, read as the reverse complement.
TGAAAGCGTCGTTGGCACCGGCAGCATTTGGCCCGATGTAGGGGCGGACATTCAATCCGCTGTCGTCAGGAATGAACCCGTTGGCACCAATTCCGGTGAGCCCGGCGGCAGCATAAGCCGCTGCCAGCCCGGGGATGGCAGCAATCGCCGCGGTTGTTGAAGGCAGACCGGAAAACCGCCCGTTGGGCACAAAGCTGGAACCGCCCGGGCCAAGCTGATCGACCCCGTTCACCGCAATATCGGTCAGAACCTGGCGCGAAAACGCACGGTCTTCGGTGCCGATCGCCTTGCGGTCGGCGTAATTGGCCGAAACCGTGATGTTGCCGCGATCACCGCCAAAATTGGTGCCTGCGGTCAGCGTCACGTCAACGATGCCGCCGTCCCCCCGGCTGTCGAGATTATATTGCCCGCGCGCTTCGACCCCTTCGAAATCATCGCGCAGGATGTAATTGACCACCCCGGCAATCGCATCCGAACCATACACCGCCGAAGCCCCGCCGGTGACCACTTCGACCCGCTCGATCAGTGCCGCCGGGATCGCATTGATGTTGGTGACCTGGGTGGCATCGAAAAAGACATAGCGCCGCCCGTTGACCAGCACCAGATTGCGGCTGGCACCCAACCCGCGCAGGTCAAGCGTGGCCGCGCCCGTTCCGGTGGCACTGGCAAGCGAATTGGAACCTGACGTGGTGGCCGGCACAAATTGCGGCAGGGTATTGAGCAGGTCTTCGGAATTGATTGTGCCCGCCAATTGCAGGTCTTGCGCCTGCACGCTGACAATCGGCACCGACGCCGATTGCCGTTCACGCCCGATGCGTGAACCTGTCACCATGATGACATTGGTGGACTCCTCGGCGGCCTGTTCGCCCGCGTCTTGCGCCATTGCCGGTTGCGCCGCGAAGGCTACTGCCAGCGCAATTGTCGAACTTCCAACCCACTTTTTCATCTCTATACCCCCGATAAATAACCCTGAGCCGACGTCGCATTAAGCGATCACGGCGCTACCAAAATTTGTTGACCCGCCCCAACGCCAGTCCCCATTTCCGAACTGCGTATGATCGCCGTAGCAGTGGCGCAACAATCAAAAAATCATACTCTACTTAATAGGTCAGCTTTACTCCGGGGTTCAATCCCCACATGAATGCCCTCCGGTCGATCCAAGGGCGTAGCCCAGCGGCAGGCACGCTCCTTCTTTAAGCGTTTCCATCGCGACATGGCCGGAAATTTCGAGCGGTTCAATCGTGCGAACGAGGCGCTTGTAGACCGAGTCATATGCGTCAATATCCGGCAATGCCAATTTCATGATGTAATCGAACGAGCCTGCCAGCCGATGGGCCTCCTGCACTTCAGGTATTGTCGCGATCAGGTTCTTGAACCGCTCGATCCATTCTTCGGCGTGGCGACCAGCCTTGACCAGCACGAACACCGTCATCGGAACGCCCAGCAGTTTGCGATCAAGAATGGCGACATTGGCCTTGATAAAACCATCCGCCCGCAACTGCGCAATGCGCCGCGAACAGGCCGAAATCGACATGTTCACCTTGCCCGCAACCTCGCCAACCGGGGTGTCAGCATCGGCTTGCAGCAAGGCAAGAATGGCAAGATTGCGTTCGTCGAGCACCATATTCTCTTGCTGAAATGTTGCAATAATTGCGTATATTTTGCAAGATTGAAGCGCAATAGAGCAAATGTCTAGAAATTTCGGTTCACAAAATCGATTTTCTCGGTTCTTTTGCGCGCCGTGTTTTGGCCTGTGGCCGCCTTGATGGAGGATTTGCAGTTTGTGCCGCTTTCTTGCGTTTATCGGTGAACCGATCCTGCTCGATGATGTGATGACTGATCAGTCGCACTCATTGGTGTCGCAATCGATGGCCGCGCGTGAAGCAAAAACCGATGTGAATGCCGATGGATGCGGGCTCGGCTGGTATGGCGAACGCGCAAGCCCGGGCATTTATCGCAGCATTCTGCCGGCCTGGTCCGATCCCAACTTGCTGGGTTTGCTCGGCCAGATCCGTTCCCGATTGTTCATGGCGCATGTGCGATCAGCCACGTCGGGCGGCGTGTCCTATACCAACTGCCATCCGTTCACGCATGATAACCTGCTGTTCATGCACAACGGCATGATCAGCAATTACCGCAAGCTGCGGGCGCGGGTCGAAGCGTTGATCGATGAAGTCCTGTATGAAAACATCCACGGCACAACCGACAGCGAAGCGATGTTTCACATTGCCCTGTCACGCGGATTGCCAGCAGACCCGCACGCCGCGATCATTCGCTCCCTGTCCGAAGTGGTGGCGATCACATCGGCCTATGATCGGCCGGAACGGGTCAGGTTCGCCGCCGCGCTGAGCGACGGTGAGGCTTTATGGGGTTTCCGCTGGGCCAGCGATGATCACCCGCCCACGCTTTATTACCGCGCAGTCGACAGAGGCACAGTCCTCGCCTCCGAACCCTTTGACGAAGACGCCGACGCATGGAGCGCCGTTGCGCCGAACACGGCCGTGCGGATCGCGAAGGATGGCAGGGTGGACCATCTGCCAATCGATCTGAGTGCTCGCGCAGCCGTATGACCGGCCGGGAGTGGGTGGGGACGTTAGTCAAACTCTGACAGAGCCAAGCGCCGCGAATGGCGCGCGCCTGCAAAAGCAATCGGCGCTCGCCCATGGACGGGCCTGTGCCAAGAGATTGCTGGTGCTGCTGGGGAGGATTGAACTCCCGGAACCCAGATCGCCATGATGGCTCAGGCCCAAAGCCACGCCACGCTGGAGACGCTCGCCAAACTGCGTCAGCTGCGCAAGCAATCGATGCGGTTGACACAGGGCGGACAGCCAAACAGCTTGCAGATTTGTTCCTTATATGTTCTCTGGTCCGCCTCCCCTTGATTCGGCACACACCATGCGCAAACCCACAACCATTGAGCACCTGTATCTCGACTTCGACGGTTTCTTTGCCTCTGTCGAGCAGCAGCTAAACCCGCGTTTGCGCAACCGTCCTGTCGGCGTCATTCCCTATGAGGGCGGCGGCAAGACTTGCATCATCGCCGCGTCGCGGGAAGCGAAGGCGGCGGGCGTCAAGAATATAATGATGGTAGATGAGGCGCGGCAAATCTGCCCGGACCTTGTTCTGGTGCCCCAGCAACCCGCAATGTATCGGCGCGCCCACAACGCATTGGTGGCCGAGATTGACAGCATCGCCCCCGTGGACGTGGTGAAGTCGATTGATGAACTGGCTTGCCTGTTGGACGACGCACAACGGCGTGATCCCGAGGCGACGGCAGCGGCGATCAAGCGCGGTATCGCCAGCAACATCGGCCCCTTCATCACATGCTCGATAGGCTTTGCCGCCAATCGGCACCTGGCCAAGATCGCCTGCAAAGTGAACAAGCCTGATGGACTGACAATCTGGCATCCCGATTCCATGCCCGAACCGCTGTTCGCATTGCCGCTGGAGGACATTCCCGGCGTCGGCAAGCGGATGGTGCGGCGACTGGCGCAGGCAAGAATAGGCAGCACTCGCCATCTTTACGAAACCCAGCCCAAGCAAATGCGGGCGCTCTGGCGAAACGTTACCGGAGAGCGGCTCTGGTATGCCCTCCATGGTTACAGCATCACTGCGCCGGGAACGGGCAGGGGGATGTTCGGGCATGCCCGCGTGCTGCCCCCTGACCAGCGCCGCCTCGACGATGCCGAGCTAATCTCGCGCTTGCTTATGACCAAGGCCGCGCGCCGGATGCGCCGGGCCGGTTTCTACTGTGCAGGCATTTGGCTTTGGGTCCGCTCTTACGATCACGGCTGGAGCGAACAGCGCCGCCTTGCCATCGTGAACGATGATTGCGCGCTATTGCGGGGCTTATCCGACTTGTGGCGCTGCCTGCGCTCCAAGGTGCCAGCATCAATGCGCATCATGCGCGTTGGCGTGACTCTATTTGATTTGTCGCCAGCTTCGCAGCGCCAGTTGGATTGGCTGGAAAGCGACGATGCCGACCGGCAGCGGTGGGAGCGTGTAGGAGTGGCAATCGACGCGCTCAACACCCGCTTTGCCTCAACCGTTGTGAGCATCGGGCCATGGCAACCGCCCAAGGGAGGTAATGTTGGCGGCAAGATCGCGTTCACCAGGATTCCGTCTGCCGAGGACTTCTGGTGATGAACTGGAAAACCGATCTTCGCGCCGCCGATCTTGGGAATGACGTGCGGCTGGAACTGACATGCAAGCGATGTGGAGCCGTGCGGTTCTTGTCCCCCGACGTGATACTTGCCCATCACAGTGGTAGGCACCTCTATCTCGATCAAGTGGAAGTGCGGGCGCGTTGCAAGCAGCGCGGGTGCAACGGACCCATGCGCATGGCATTGGTCCGCAAGAGAGAAGCGAGCGGATTTGTCGGGGGCATCGCCTGACTTGGAGCCAAGTACATCAATCGGAACCGGAAGTGCATCGCTTTGAATTGAGATAAGCTTGTCGCATCCCGCCGCTGCAACCTATATGCTTCCACTCAGTACGAGCCCGTCTGCTGTTTGTGAGGAAGGTTCCGACAAGGTCCTTGGGAACCGTGCGCCGGAAATAGTAGGTCGAACCGACTTGATCGAGGTAGGAACACATGGGTTGGTCTCCGTTACAGATGTAACAGCCGACTGTCAAAAACCATTGTTTTCCAGATGTTTCCTAGGATTTCCTAGGGATACATGGTGCTGCTGGGGAGGATTGAACTCCCGACCTCACCCTTACCAAGGGTGCGCTCTACCACTGAGCTACAGCAGCGCCGGATCAGGCGCGCGCTATTGTCGTGCTCCCCTGCAATGTCAAGCGGGGGTTGATGGTGAGGCCAACTAACGGCAATGGGTTGCGCATGAGTGAAGACCCTCGCAAGAATATGTCCCGAGAGGCGCGTCTCGCCGCCAAACTGCGCGAAAACCTGCGGCGCAGGAAGGCGCAAGCGCGCGCGGTTGAAGGTGCCGGGGACGATTCGGACTTTGCGCCGATAGAAACCCTTCCCAATCGCGCTGACGAAAGCTAACCCCCGCGCTGTATTCTGATTAAAGGAGTGGGCGGCTCGGAACCCCTCGGAGAAAAAATGCACAAGCTCATCCTTGTCCGCCACGGCCAGAGCCAGTGGAACCTTGAAAACCGCTTCACCGGCTGGTGGGACGTTGACCTGACCGATCAGGGCGTGGCCGAGGCGAAAGCCGCAGGCGTGCTGCTGAAAGCCAAGGGCGTGCTGCCGACCCGCGCCTTCACCTCGGTGCAGACCCGCGCGATCCGCACCTTGCATCTGGCGCTGGAACAGGCCGGGCGGCTGTGGATCCCCGAGGTGAAAGACTGGCGGCTGAACGAACGCCACTACGGCGGGCTGACCGGGCTCGACAAGCAGGAAACGCGCGAGAAACACGGCGACGAACAGGTGCATATCTGGCGCCGCAGTTTCGATGTGCCGCCGCCGCCGCTGGAACCGGGCAGCGCCTATGATCTCGCGGCTGACCCGCGCTATGCCGGGATCGCGATCCCCAACACCGAAAGCCTGAAGCTGACGATTGAGCGCGTGCTGCCCTATTGGGAGGCTGCGATCCTGCCCGTGCTCGCCAGCGGCGAAACGGTGATTATCTCGGCCCACGGCAATTCGCTGCGCGCGCTGGTCAAGCATCTGTCGGGCATTTCGGATGACGATATCACCGGGCTGGAAATTCCCACCGGCCAGCCGATCATCTATGATTTTGATGCCGATATGGTGCCGGGGACGCGCTACTATCTGAAGGACGCGTGATGGAAATGACCGGGGGACGTGTCGCCATCGTGATGGGCAGCCAGTCAGACTGGCCAACAATGAAGGCTGCCGCCGAAGTGCTGGACGAGCTTGAAGTGTCTTATGAGGCGCGGATCACCTCAGCCCACCGCACGCCTGACCGGATGGCCGCCTTTGCGAAAGGCGCCGAGGGCGAAGGCTTCGATGTCATCATCGCGGGCGCGGGCGGCGCGGCGCATCTGCCCGGCATGATCGCCAGCATGACGCACCTGCCGGTGCTGGGCGTGCCGGTGCAGTCCAAGGCTTTGAGCGGCATGGATAGCCTGCTGTCGATCGTGCAGATGCCCGCCGGGGTGCCCGTCGGCACGCTGGCGATTGGTGAGGCGGGCGCGAAAAACGCCGGGCTGCTGGCTGCCGCGATCCTCGCGCTGGCTGATGAGGGCCTGTCCGAACGCCTGCAGGATTGGCGCGCCGCCAAAAGCGCCGCCGTGGCCGAGGTGCCGGTGGATTGACGACAGCAATCGTCCGGGCTGAACTTGTCGAGGCCCGGCATTTTTCTTTATGCCCCGCGTCGCAGAAGGTCAGCCCTTCGACAGGCTCTGGGCGAACGGGGTAAACAGTTTGGCGCTTGCAGCAGGCTCCACCATCGGCATTCTCGGCGGCGGCCAATTGGGCCGGATGCTGGCTGTGGCCGCCTTGCAGCTGGGGTATCGGGTAATCGGCTACGCGCCCGAAGGCGATAATGTCGCTGCCGATGCCTGCAGCGCCTTCATCACCGCCGATTGGGACGATGCCGCAGCGCTCGCCGATTTCGCCGACCGCTGCGATGTGGTGACGTGGGAGTTTGAAAACGTCCCACTCGCCGCTGTAGCTGCCATCCCCGAGCCATTGCTCGCCTGCCCGCCGCGCGCGCTGGAAGTGGCGCAGGATCGGCTTGCTGAAAAACGCTTCGTCGCTGATCTTGGCGCTATACCAGCCCCCTATGCACGGGTTGAAAGCGCGGAAGATTTCGCCGCCGCGATCACCGCTGTCGGCACCCCCGGCATCCTCAAGACCGCACGCGATGGCTATGACGGCAAGGGCCAATGGCGGGTGCGATCAGCGTTGGAAGCAAGCGGGGTAAGGTTCCCCGGAGTCCCCTGCGTCTACGAAGGCTTCGTCACTTACGAAACCGAATTTTCGGTGATTCTGGTGCGTGGGCGCGATGGCGCCATCCGGTTTTGGGATTCGACCGCGAACCTGCACGATGGCGGCATGTTGACCCGCGCGATCCTGCCCGCTGGCGCACTGGTCGAAGCGCAGGTGCCCGCCGCGCGCGAACTCGCCGCCAAGACCGCCAATGCTTTGGGTTATGTCGGGGTGCTGACGCTGGAGTTTTTCGCCACAAGGGACGGGCCGATCTTCAACGAAATGGCCCCAAGGGTGCATAATTCGGGCCACTGGACCATCGAAGGGGCGGCCACCAGCCAGTTTGAAAACCACATCCGCGCGATCTGCGGGCTGCCGCTGGGCGGCACCGTCACCCGCTTTGCCGCGATCGAATTGCGCAATATTGTCGGCGATGCGGCGCTGACAGCCCACCAGATTCTGGCCGAACCGGGCGAACCGCACCTGCACCTTTATGGCAAGCGTGAAGCGCGCGATGGACGCAAGATGGGCCATGTCACCCGCGTCGGACACGCCCTGAAATGACGCTGGGCAAATGAAACCGGAAATCGTCCTGATCTATGCCCGCGCCGCCAATGGCGCGATTGGCAATAACGGCACCCTGCCGTGGCGGCTGCCCGCCGATCTGAAACGGTTCAAGGCGCTGACCACTGGCAAGCCGATGGTGATGGGGCGCAAGACCTTTGAAAGCCTGCCCGGCCTGCTGCCCGGTCGCCGCCATATCGTGCTGTCGCGCCGCGATGGCTTTGCCGCTGAGGGCGCAGAGCTGGCCGGATCGGTCGAACAGGCGCTGGTGCTGGCGGCCCAAGGCAATGACAGCGGCGAAATCGCGGTGATCGGCGGGGCGGCGATCTATGATCTGTTCATGCCGATGGCCCACCGGATCGAACTCACCCAAATTCACGCGGGTTACCCCGGCGATACCTTCATGGCCGAACCGGGGCGCGGATGGGTATTGACCGCGCGTGAGGATCATGCGGCGGACGGCGCGCAGCCCGCGTTCTCGTTCCTGACCTTGCGCAGAGGACGTGCCTGATGCGCTGGCTCGATCACCGTGACCCTGTCCCCGATGCCCTGCACGGCGCTGTGATTGCGCTCGGCAATTTTGACGGGTTCCATCGCGGCCATCAGGCAGTGGCGGGCGCCGCGATCCGTTGGGCGCAGGCAGAGGGCCGCCCCAGCATCATCGCCACCTTCGATCCGCACCCGGTCGAGTTTTTCCGCCCCGATGTGCCGCCGTTCCGCCTCACCACCTTGGAACAGCGGCAGGAATTGTACCTGGCTGCGGGCGCGACCGCGATGCTGGTGTTCCATTTCGATGCCGAATTGGCCGGAACCAGCGCCGAGGATTTCATCACCCGCATCCTGATCGACCGTTTCGGCGCACACGGCGTGGTGACGGGGGGCGATTTCACCTTTGGCAGGCAAGCGAAGGGCGATGTCGCGCTGCTGCGCAGGCTTGGCGGCGAATTGGGCCTCACGTCGCGGGTGGTCGATCCGGTGGAGGATGGCGGAGAGGTGGTTTCCTCCAGCAATATCCGCGCGGCGCTGCGCGATGGTGATCCGCAATTGGCGGCTTCGCTGCTGACCCGGCCGTTCGCGATTCGCGGGATTGTCGAACACGGCGACAAGCGCGGGCGCACCATCGGCTATCCCACAGCCAACCTCGCCATTGATAGCTATCTGCGACCCAAATACGGCATTTACGCCGTAACAGGCCGGATTCTGGCAACCGGCGAGGTGCTGAAAGGCGCGGCTAATATCGGCATCCGCCCACAATTCACCCCGCCCAAGGAGCTGTTGGAGCCCTATTTCTTCGATTTCTCCGGCGATCTCTATGGGCAGGAAATCGAGGTCGCCTTCCACCACTTCCTGCGCGGCGAAGCGAAGTTTGACAGCCTTGAGGCGCTGATGGCGCAGATGGACAAGGATTGCGAACGGGCGCGGCGGTTGCTTGGTTAGCGGGTTCTCGCAGAGACCGCAGAGGAGCAGAGAACGCGGAGAGATGGTTTTGCGCCGCAGGCCCTTTGCCCCCGCTCCGGAAATGACGAAGCGGCTGCACCGCAGCGCAACCCCTCTGCGGTCTCTGCGCGAAACACCTTTTCCCAAGACAAATTGCGCAAAGCCCACGCGCCCGCTAAGGCCCGCCGCACCATGAGCGACGACACAGCAAACCGCGCCAAAGAAGCGAAAGACTACCGGGATACCGTCTTCCTGCCGAAGACCGATTTCCCGATGAAGGCCGGCCTCCCCCAGAAGGAGCCGGGCATTGCCGCGCGCTGGGAGCAGATCGGGCTGTATAACGCCCTGCGCGACGCAAGGCGCGGGCGCGAGAAGTTCATCCTCCACGATGGCCCGCCCTATGCCAATGGCGATATGCATATCGGCCATGCGCTCAACCATATCCTGAAAGACATGGTCTGCCGCACCCAGAACCTGCTGGGCAAGGACGCGCCTTACGTGCCGGGCTGGGATTGCCACGGGTTGCCGATCGAGTGGAAGGTTGAGGAGCAATACCGCAAGAAAAAGCTGAATAAGGACGAAGTCCCCGCAAAGGAATTCCGCGCCGAATGCCGCGCCTATGCGCAACACTGGGTCGATACGCAGCGCGAACAGCTCAAACGGCTCGGCGTCATGGGTGATTGGGACAATCCCTATCTCACCATGGACGCAGCTGCCGAAGGCACGATTGTTGCCGAACTGCTGAAGTTTGCCGAGGCCGGCAATGTCTATCGCGGGTCCAAGCCGGTGATGTGGTCGCCGGTGGAAAAGACCGCTTTGGCCGAGGCGGAGGTCGAATACGAGGACATCACCTCGACCCAGATCGATGTGGCGTTCGAGATTATCGAGTGCCCCAACGCCCCCGAACTGGTCGGCGCGCACGCGGTGATCTGGACGACGACGCCGTGGACGATCCCGGTGAATCAGGCTTTGGCCTATGGGCCTGAGGTTGATTACTCGCTGTTCGAGATCAAGACCGGGGAAATCGACGACAACCCTGCGCTGGAAGCATGGCGAGGCAAGCGCCTACTGGTCGCTACTGCATTGGTTCCTTCGTTCCTCAAGCGCATCGGCTGCGCATTCGACAATAGCGATTACGTTCATACCTTCTTCAAAGGTGGGACTCAATTCGCCGGCACCCTCGCCCGCCACCCGATCTACAATCTCCTCAAATCCCGTCACCCCGGCCCCCGAGCCGGGGTCCCGCTGCCTTCTGGCGGCGCGGACGAAACAAGCGGGACCCCGGATCAAGTCCGGGGCGACGTCGAGGGAGATGTTGGGGGGTGGGAAAAGGCGCTCGCATTTTATGCCACCCCGCGCCCGCTGCTGCCCGGCGACTTCGTCACCACCGATAGCGGCACCGGCCTCGTCCACATGGCACCCGATCATGGCGAGGACGATTTCGATCTGTGCAAACGCGCCAAAGACTTCGGACTTAAAGACCCCATCAACCCCGTCTTCGCGGTGATGGACGACGGGCGTTATCGCGACGACTGGCCATGGCTGGGCGGCGAAGACGAGCGGCGCATGAGCGTCATCAACCCCAAGTTCAACGCGCCCGAAGGCCCGATTTGCACCGACCTGCGCGAAGCGGGCGCGCTGCTCGCGGCCAGCGCGGACTACGCGCATTCCTATCCGCATTCGTGGCGTTCCAAGGCCAAGGTGATCTTCCGCTGCACGCCCCAGTGGTTCGTGCCGATGGACCGCACGATGGACTGGATCGAGCCCAAGACCCGCGCGGAAAAGGGCTGGGAGAACGAAGGCGGCGCGATCGACCCTTCCGAGGAAACCCTCTGCGCCTCCCCAACGCTGCGCGAACGCGCGATGGAGGAAATCGCGCGCGTCACCTTCATCCCCGAAAAGGGCCGCAACCGCATCGGCGCGATGGTCGAAGGGCGGCCCGACTGGGTGCTTTCCCGCCAGCGCGCATGGGGCGTGCCGATCACGCTGTTCGTGCGGCCCGATGGCACCTATTTGGCCGACCCAGAGGTAAATCACCGCATCATTGCTGCCGTCATGCAGGAAGGTGTCGATGCGTGGGAGGAAGCACGCAAGGCGGAGTATCTCGGCAGCGCGCACAACCCCGACGATTACGAGATGGTCACAGACATTCTCGACGTGTGGTTCGATAGCGGCTGCACTCATGCCTTCGTGCTGGAAAGCGGGCGCTGGCCCGATCTCACATGGCCCGCCAACCTCTACCTTGAAGGCAGCGACCAGCATCGCGGCTGGTTCCAGTCCTCGCTGCTGCAATCCTGCGCCACGCGCGGCCGCGCGCCTTACGATCAGGTGCTGACCCACGGCTTCACGATGGATGCCAAGGGCCGCAAAATGTCCAAGAGCGAAGGCAACACCATCAGCCCGGTGACGGTGATGGAACAGACCGGCGCGGACATCATCCGCCTGTGGGCGCTGTCGGTCGATTTCACCGAGGATCACCGCATCGGCGATGAAATCCTCAAAGGCGTCGGCGACCAGTACCGCAAGCTGCGCAACACCTTCCGCTACCTGCTCGGCGCGCTGGACGGGTTTGTGGGGGACATGAGCGATGCGGGCGCATTGCCCGAACTGGAAGTCTATATCCTCGCGCTGCTGGCGGAGCTGGACGCGAAGCTGAAAGCGGCGGCGGAAGATTACGACTTCAACCTCTACACCCGGTTGCTGGTCGATTTCTGCAACGAGGATTTGAGCGCGTTCTACTTCGATATCCGCAAGGATTCGCTCTATTGCGACGGGCCTGACAGCACCACGCGCAACGCCTATCGCACCGTGCTCGACCTGCTGTTCCACGCGCTGATCCGCTATGCCGCGCCGGTGCTGGTGTTCACCGCGGAAGAAGTGTGGATGACGCGCTATCCGCAAGACGGCGAGGCGGATGAGGACGGCCAGCGCGGTTCTGTCCACCTTCTCGAATGGCCGAGTGTTCCGGGCGTGGTGGTCGACACCGCCAAGTGGGACGCGCTGCGAGCCCTGCGCGATGCGGTCAACGAAGCGATCGAGCCGCTGCGGCGTGACAAGACCATCCGCTCCAGCCTCGAAGCCGAAGTGGTGGTGCCTGCTGGCGCGGTGCCCGAAGGCGTGTCTGACGAACAGCTCGCCGAATTGTTCATCACCGCGACAGTCTCACGCTGGCAGGGGGACGGCGTGATCGTGACCAAGACAACCCACCACAAATGCGGCCGCTGCTGGCGGCTGCTTCCCGACGTTGCCGAAGAGGCCGCGCTATGCAGCCGCTGCGATGCCGTGGTCGCAACATTGGACGGTGCCGCATGAGCGCGCTGTTCACCCGCAACCGTGTGATCGGGCTGGCGCTGGCCGCCTTCATCGCGGTAATCGATCAGGCGGTGAAATGGTATGTGATCGGCCCGCTGGCGCTGCGGCAGGTCGGCAATATTGATCTGCTGCCGTTCTTCGATCTCACCTACACCGAAAATCGCGGCATCTCGCTGGGGCTGCTGCAGGCGACCAGCATGGAAATGCGCTGGCTGCTGGTGCTGCTGACCGGCGTGATCGCGGTGGTGGTGCTGGTGTGGATGATGCGCGAAAAGGTGCTCGGCGATATTGCCGCGCTCGCCATGATCCTTGGCGGGGCGGTGGGCAATATCCGTGATCGCTATGATCTGGGCTATGTCATCGACTATGCCGATTTTCACATCGGGGATTTCCGCCCCTTCCTGATCTTCAACATCGCCGACGCCGCAATCACCATCGGCGTTGTCATTATCCTTGCCCGCAGCCTGCTGGTGCGCGACAAGGACGAAACCGAACCAAGCGCGCCGCCATTGGTGAATGCCGATGGCGCGCAAAGTGACGAGCCTCGTGGAGAGCCCAAAGATGCGTAAGTATGCTTGCCTAATTCTGCTGGCCGGGGCTTCGGCCATGCTGGCTGCCTGTGGCGGCGGCGGTGGTAACGGGGTGTTCAACCGTGAACGGCCCGATGAATTCGCTGTGCAGCGGCAGGCCCCGTTGGTGGTGCCGCCCGATTTCACCCTCACCCCGCCCACTCCCGGTGCCCCGCGCCCAAGTGAAGGCGCGGCGTCAGAGCAAGCGCTCGAAGCGCTGTTCGGCGGCCCTGCGCCGCGCAGCGGGATCGAAACCACCGCGCTTGACCGCGCCGGCAGCGCCGCGCCGAGCATCCGCAGCCAAGTGGGCGACACCGCCACCAACACCGTCGCCAAGGGCCGCGTGACGCGCGACATCATCGCCGCCCCCGAAGGCGACGGCGCATCGGCGCGGACGGTTATACCTTCTTGATTGTTCCGCACGCCGTCCGGCGTGCGAAATCCTCGCGGTTTTTTGTTTTGGCCCTCAGGCGCCGGGCGCGGGCCGTCCGGCCCGCTTGGCTTCGCGGCATAAGCCGCGGCGCGCGGTCGCGCTTGCGGTCGCGGTGCGGCCGTTGGGGGCTATTCTTCGTTAGTGCTGTTCTCGCGGCTCACCAGCAACTTGTCGATCCGGCGGCCATCCATGTCGACCACTTCAAACCGCCAGCCCTGATCGGTGAAAAACTCGCCCTCAGCCGGGAGTTTTTTCATCACCGACAAGGCATAGCCTGCCGCCGTGCCAAATTCGCGGTCCTCCGCGTAATCCAGCCCCAACCGGTCAGCCATCGCGTCAGCGGACAGCGAGCCTGATACCAGCAACGAACCATCCTCACGCTCAACCACCGAAGGCAGGTCGCCATCATCACTGTCGCTGGCGAAATTGCCGACGATCGCGGTCAGCAGGTCAACCGGGGTCACGATCCCTTCGAAATGGCCATATTCGTCGGTCACTGCCGCCATCGCCACTTCGGCTGATTGCAGCACCCGCAGCGCATCCATCGCATCAAGCTGATCGGGCACCACTTCAATCTTGCGCATCATCGCCCGGATTGACACCGGGCTGCCCGCGACCAGCGCGCCCAGCACTTCGCGCACCTTGACCACGCCGAGGATTGTGTCGGGCGAACCTTCGGCCACCAGCAGCAGCGAATGCGAGCTTTCCTCGATCGTCTCACGGATTTCCCCCGCCTCGGCGTCGGCCTCAATCCAGTCGACTTCGGTGCGCGGGGTCATCATTTCGCGCACCGGGCGTTCGGCCAGCCGCACCACCCCGGTCAGGATCTGGCGCTGTTCATCCTCGATCACACCAGACCGGGTCGCCTCGGCAAAGATCATCTGCAACTCTTCCGCCGTAACCGACGCTTCGCCCTTGGCGCGAATGCCGAACAGCCGGATAATCGCCGCCGAGCTTGAATCGAGCAACCACACCAGCGGGGCGGCAAAGCGCGAAAGCAACGCCATCGGCCGCGCCATGATCAGCGACAACGGCACCGCATTGCGCAGCGCCAGCTGCTTGGGCACCAGCTCGCCCACCACCACGCTGAGATAGGTGGTCAGCGCGATCACCACCGCAAACCCGGCTTCGTCGGTGAATTGCGGCGGCACACCCAGCGCACCCAGCCGTTCGCCCATTGGTCCGCCCAGGCTTGCCCCCGAATAGGCCCCGGCGATGATACCGATCAGAGTGATGCCGATCTGGACAGTCGAAAGAAACTTGCCGGGATCAGCAGCCAGATTGATCGCAGTCCGCGCGCTGGTTGATCCGGCCTCGGCACGGGCTTCGAGCGCGCTGGTCTTGGCCGATACAATCGCAAGTTCGGACATCGCAAACACGCCGTTGAGCACGACGAGCCCAAGAATGATCAACAGGTCGGCAAAGGGAAAGGGTGTCACGCCTGATGCGCTAGCACAAACTGGCGCGGTTGCCAGCAGGGCAATCGCGCGCGCGATCCACAGCCAGGCTGGCCCGACACCATTATTGTTCAACTCAGGTCAAGGCTGGCCCGCGCAATGGCGGCTACGACACGGCTTGCCGCAGCCTTGCCGCCGCACGGGCGGCGTGGCATTGTCGGCATTCGTTACTGGGAGGACAAGTCATGACATTTTCACGTATTTTACTATCAGGCACCGCCGCTCTGGCGCTGATTGGCACCAGCGCCTGCGTTACTGACCCGAATACCGGCGAAAAGAAGGTTTCGCGCACAGCCATCGGCGCTGGGCTGGGCGGCACGCTCGGTTATCTGCTTGGCGGCGTGGTTGGCGGCGATACCGCGCGCATTATCGGCGCAGGGATTGGCGGTTCGGCCGGCGCAGTGATTGGCAAGCAGTTTGATGATCAAATCAAGGAACTGAAGGAACAGACAGCTGGCACCGGCGTCGATGTCGAAGAAGTCGGCAATCAGGACGCCATCCTTGTCCGCTTGCCCGACGGTGTGACCTTCGCCACGGGATCAGCCGCGATCAACCCGGGCTTTCTCGATACGCTCAACAATGTCGCGGAAAGCCTGATCACCTATCCCAATAGCCTGATCGACGTTTACGGCTTCACCGATACCACTGGCTCGACTGCGCTGAACCAGCGCCTGTCCGAACAGCGTGCGCAGGCAGTGGCCGATTACCTCGCCGCGCGCGGGGTGGCCCGGGCGCGCATCGCGACGCAGGGATATGGTGAGCAGTATGATTATCTGCGCGTCAAAACCGGCGACAACATCAACGAACCGCTCAACCGCCGGGTGGAAATCAAGATCACCCCGATCAGCGAGGAAGACGTGGCTGCGGCGCGCAACCAATAATGGGTTGGGGCACGAGCGCGGCCGCGCTCGTGCCTCATCATTTCCCCCTCAGGCACCAGTTAGGATTGGGGGCTTTAACCCCTATCGCAGCGCCTTGGCCCGCTCAGCCAGCCGCTCCACCGCCGCAGCGTGGATCGCGGGCGAGCACACCAACACCCCGAAATCGCGCGGATCGTGCTTGTTGTAATCAAGCGGGCGTCCGAACGCGTCGCTCACCTGAGCGCCCGCCTCACGCGCGATCAGGGTCGCAGCGGCGATGTCCCATTCGAACCCCCAGCGCAATGTCGCGACCAGATCGGCGCGGTTATCAGCCACCATCGCAATCCTGAGCGCAATCGAATTGGGCTGTTCGACCGCCACCAGATCAGCGTCTTCTTTCGGCAAGCTGACCGTTGGCACCCGCGCTCCGGCAAATTGCGTGCGGGTGCTGGCGCGGATCGGCGCGTCATTCAACGTCGCGCCTTGCCCGGCCACCGCCACCCATTCCTCGCCCCGCGCCGGGGCCGCCAGCATCCCGATCAGCGGGCGTCCCGCGCTCACCAGCGCCACCGACACAGTCCAGCCGCTGCGCCCGGCGACAAAATCGCGGGTGCCGTCAATCGGATCGACCAGCCAGATCAACCCGCTATCGGTGCGCGCCTTGTCGTCGGCGGTTTCCTCCGACAGCCACGCCGCTGACGGCAGCAGCCGCAGCAATTCGCGCTTGAGAAAGCGGTCAACCGCCAGATCGGCGTCGCTCACCGGATTGCCGGGGGTCTTGTCCCAGCTCGCCAATGCGTGGCCCGCCCCCGGCCAGCGCGAATGGGCAATCCGGCCCGCCTCGCGGACGATTGCAAGAAGGCGATCACGGTCTATCATTTTTGGCAATCATGCTAGTGGCGCTGTTGCGCTTGCACAGAGCACTTTTCAAGAGGGCCGATCCGTGCTTAGGCCCCGCGCAACATCACCTCTCCCCCGGATCAGCATTAAAGGGATCGATACGCCATGAATGTCCACGAATATCAGGCCAAGGAACTGCTCAAGGAACACGGGATCGCGGTTCCGGCTGGCCATGCCGCACTCAGCGTCGCCGAAGCCGTCGAAGCCGCGAAGCAGCTGCCGGGGCCGCTGTATGTGGTCAAGGCGCAGATCCACGCGGGCGGGCGCGGCAAGGGCAAGTTCAAGGAATTGAGCGCGGACGCCAAGGGCGGCGTGCGGCTCGCCAAGAGCCTCGATGAGGTTGAGGCCCACGCCAAGGAAATGCTCGGCAATACGCTGGTAACGATCCAGACCGGCGATGCGGGCAAGCAGGTCAATCGCCTCTACGTTACCGATGGGGTCGACATCGCCAAGGAATATTACCTGTCGCTGCTGGTTGACCGCGCCACGGGCCGCGTCGCCTTTGTGGTTTCAACCGAAGGCGGGATGGATATCGAAGCGGTCGCGCATGACACGCCCGAACTGATCACCACCTTCACCATCGACCCGGCGCAGGGCTTCCTGCCGCACCACGGGCGCGCGGTGGCCTTTGCGCTTAAACTGACCGGCGATCTCAACAAGCAGGCGCAAAAGCTGGCGAAGCAGCTTTATGATGCCTTCATGGCGACCGATTGCGCGATGCTGGAAATCAATCCGCTGGTCGAAAGCGAGCCCTCTGGTGATTCTGGGGCAAATCTGCTGGTGCTCGACGCCAAGATGAGCTTCGATTCCAACGCGCTGTACCGTCACCCCGCGATCGAAGCCCTGCGCGACGAGACCGAGGAAGACCCGGCCGAAGTCGAAGCATCGCAATATGACCTCGCCTACATCAAGCTGGATGGCAATATCGGCTGCATGGTCAATGGCGCAGGCCTCGCCATGGCGACGATGGACATCATCAAGCTGAACGGGGCCTTCCCGGCCAACTTCCTCGACGTGGGCGGCGGCGCCACCACCGAAAAGGTGACGGCGGCGTTCAAGATCATCCTCAAAGACCCGGCGGTCGAAGGCATTCTGGTCAACATCTTCGGCGGGATCATGAAGTGCGACGTGATCGCCAACGGCATCGTGCAGGCAGCCAAGGACGTGAACCTGCAAGTGCCGCTGGTGGTGCGCCTGGAAGGCACCAACGTCAACGAAGGCAAGGCGATCCTGAACAATTCGGGCCTCGCCATCGTCAGCGCGGATGATCTGGGCGATGCCGCGCGCAAGATCGTTGCCGAAGTGAAGAAGGCCGCCTGATTCAAGCGCGCGCCCAACTTGACGTTTACGTAAACGCAAGTTAGGCGGGCGACCAATGCGTAACCAGTGATTCTTTGAGAGGAAGGAACGCCCCATGAAGATCCTCGTCCCCGTCAAGCGGGTGATCGATTACAACGTCAAACCGCGGGTCAAGGCCGACGGCAGCGGCGTTGATCTTGCCAACGTCAAGATGAGCATGAACCCGTTCGACGAAATCGCGATCGAGGAAGCCATCCGCCTCAAGGAAAAGGGCGCGGCCACCGAAATCGTCGCCGTGTCCGTCGGCCCGGCCAAGGCGCAGGAAACGCTGCGCACCGCGCTCGCCATGGGTGCAGACCGCGCGATCCTGGTGGAAAGCGACGAAGAGGTTGAACCGCTCGCCGTTGCCAAGATCCTCAAAGCCATCGCCGATGAAGAAGCCCCCGGCCTCATCATCCTTGGCAAGCAGTCGATCAGCGACGATTCGAACCAGACCGGCCAGATGCTCGCAGCGCTGATGGGCCGTCCGCAAGGCACCTTCGCCAACACCGTTGAGGTGGACGGCGATTCCGTGACGGTGAAGCGCGAAGTCGATGGCGGCTTGCAGACCGTGAAGTTGGCGATGCCCGCGATCGTCACCACCGATTTGCGCCTGAACGAGCCGCGCTATGCCTCGCTGCCGAACATCATGAAGGCGAAGCAAAAGCCGCTCGCGAACAAGACCGCTGCCGATTACGGCGTCGATCTGACCCCTCGCCTCACCACGCTCAAGGTCGCAGAACCGCCGGTGCGTCAGGCGGGCGAAAAGGTCGCCGACGTTGCCGCGCTGGTTGAGAAGATCAAGGCACTCGGCATCGCGTAAGCGCGCCAGCCCTCAGGAAAAGGAACGGATCGACATGAAAACCCTCGTTCTCGTCGAACATGACAACGCCAAGCTGCACGACGCGACCCTCGCGGTCGTCACCGCTGCATCGAAGCTGGGCGAAGTGCACCTGCTGATCGCGGGCCACAATTGCGGCGGCGTGGCAGAGGCTGCCGCGAAGATCGCTGGCGTGGCCAAGGTGCACGTCGCAGATGACGCCGCCTATGCCAACGGGCTGGCCGAAAACGTCGCCCCGCTCGCCGCGGCGCTGATGGAACATCACGACGCCTTCCTCGCGCCGGCCACCACCAGCGGCAAGAACATCGCCCCGCGCGTTGCCGCGCATCTCGATGTGATGCAGGTATCGGAAATTCTCTCGGTCGAGGGGCCGAAGACCTTCACCCGCCCGATTTACGCGGGCAATGCCATCGCCACGGTCGAATCGACCGATGCCAAGCTGGTGATCACCGTGCGCGGCACTGCGTTTGACAAAGCGGCGACCGAGGGCGGTTCGGGCACCATCGAAGCCGTGAGCAGCGCAGGCGATGCGGGCATTTCCAGCTTCGTCAGCTCGGAAATCGCCAAGAGTGAACGCCCCGAACTGACCAGCGCCAAGATCATCGTATCGGGTGGCCGCGCGTTGAAGGATGCCGAAACGTTCGAAAGCATCATCACGCCGCTGGCGGACAAGCTTGGCGCAGCCATCGGCGCGAGCCGCGCGGCGGTCGACGCGGGCTATGTCCCCAACGACTATCAGGTCGGCCAGACCGGCAAGATCGTTGCCCCGCAGGCATATTTCGCCATCGGCATTTCGGGCGCGATCCAGCACTTGGCCGGGATGAAGGATTCCAAGGTCATCATCGCCATCAACAAGGACGAAGACGCCCCGATCTTCCAGGTCGCGGATATCGGGCTGGTCGCGGATTTGTATGCCGCCGTGCCGGAGTTGACGAGCGCATTATAACTAAGAGTTATTTTGCGACTTAATCCGAGACCCAACGTATTCGGAGCCCGCGAGTCCAAGACTCGCGGGCTTTTTTTATGAGTCAAGTCCCGGACACATATTTTCGGTGAATCATTTAGGTGATTGGCTCAGCGGAGCTTATTGCATCAACAGATTGAGTCAGCCCTCGCGGCGACCTCCTGCCTGACGAGCACAAAGCGCGCTAATTCGTGCGTAACAAAATGACTTGCAGCGAGATTAACTATTGCGCGGACGGCGAAGCCTGCTATGTAGGGGCATGGAAGAAATCCTACCGTCAGATATTGGCTCGCGCTTTGGTGATCTTGATGATTTACCCGAAGCGCTGTTGCGTCAGATTCCCGCCACTCGGATTGATGAAACCGAGCAGGAGATTATCGATCTAATCAAGGGCGTGTTTGATGGAATTGCCTCAGTGGATGAGGTGCTGGTCGGCCTGTATCGACAGACCGGCGTAGTCCACGAACGCAAAAAGCTTGCGAGCAAGCTTTACCGAATGGTCAACTCGAAGCCCCCGCTACTTGAGGCGGTGCCGAAAAAGAGGGGGGTCTATCGAGTGACATGAAGTTTGGGGCCGCCGGTTGCTGCCGACGACCCCAAACGAGGTGGACACGCCACGCTCATGCTTTCTACAAGCCCGAGCACTTTAGTGGCCCTCACCTTTTTCCGCAAGCCCCGCGTGTCCTCGACGGCTTGCAACATGAAAGGTGTTCTCAAATGAACATCCACTCAAGGGCTCGTGCGCCCATCGGCACGACCGCACGGACCGGTTCTCGTTGTCCGGAATCCGGAGTCTGGCAGTCTCAGACTTCGCCCTCGACCACCGCACCCATTGCCCAGAGCAATGTCATGCCTCCGTATCGGGGCAACGCGGTCACGTGGAAGCTCGTGCGTTACGCATGAAACTGGCGGCGCGGTCTTCGGACCGCGCCGTTTTGCGTTGAAGGACACATCATGGATATCAACAATCGCTCCCGCGAGGAGCATATTGCTCGTGCAGTTGAAGATTTTCTTCGCCATGTCGGCGGGTCTGCCACCATTTCCCAAATCAGGCGTGTGTTGCCGCAACATGCAGCCCTCACTCCGCAAGATCGCAGGCCATCCACTACCCGTCCGGGCGAGGAATTATGGGAACAGCAGGTTCGCAACATTGCCTGTCACCGGGACAGCGAAGGGAACTTCGTCAAGGAAGGTCGAATTCGCTGGTCGCCAGGCAGACTGTCGCTTCCAGGCTATGGGCAGATCGGCCTGTTCAACTAATCCGCTGAGGGGGTGTCGTGAGACACCCCCTCACAGCACCGTCGTAATAAAATGCAGCGTCATTCCCACCAGCCCGCCGACCAGCGTGCCGTTGATGCGGATGAACTGGAGGTCGCGGCCCACGGCGCTTTCGATCCGGCCGGTAATCGTCACCGCGTCCCAGCGCTTGACCGTTTCTGACACCAGCGTGACGATCTGCCCGCCGTAACGGGTGGAGACGCCCACCATCGTGCGGCGGGCGAAGCGGTTGATCTGGTGTTGCAGCCGCGCGTCGGCTTGCAGCGCCTCGCCCAATTCGCCGAGCATCACGCGCATTTCCTCGCCCATCCCACTTTCGGGATCGCGCGCGCGGGTGATCAGTGACCGGCGGATACGCTCCCACACGCCGGTCCACCACACCGCCACCGCCGGATTGGCGATCAAATCGCGCTTCATTTCTTCCACCTTGGCGCGGGTTTCGGGGTCGTGCTGCAAATCCTGGCCGAGCTTTTGCAGCCCTTCCTCGATCTTGGCGCGCAGTGGGTGGTGCGGATCGATCAGCACCTCGGCGAGCAATTTATAGAGCCCGTCGAGCACGCTGGAGGAAATCGTCTTGTCGAGGCCCGTCCAGCGCAGCACGCCTGCCACGCGCTGATGGATGATCTCGCGCAGCGTATCCTCGTTATCCTCGATAGTGAGGCCCGCCCAGCGCACGAAACCATCGATCAGCGGCTGGTGGCGCTTGTCCGCCATCGTCGTTTCGATCATCCGCCCGGCGAGCGGGGCGATGTCGAGCTTGGCCAATTGCCCCGCCAGCCCGCTGCGCACCTGATTGCCGAGCCGGTCGGGATCGAGCGATTCGAGCACCTCGGCCAGCAATTCCGCCGCGCCGCTGGTGATGCGTGAACGTTCGTCAATGCTGCCATCCGCGCCGCGTTCGGGCGAGGCGGCCAGAAACTCGCCCGCCGCCTTGGCGATGTTCATTCCCGCCATCCGCCGCGCGACCACCGAGGGGGTGAGGAAGTTTTCGCGCAGGAATTGCGCCATCGTGTCGGCAATGCGGTCTTTGTTGTCAGGGATGATCGCGGTGTGCGGGATCGGCAGGCCCAGCGGATGGCGGAACAGCGCGGTCACCGCGAACCAATCGGCCAGCCCGCCGACCATTGCGGCTTCGGCAAAGGCGTTGACATAGCCCCACGCCGGATGCGCCGCCTCCAGCCCGTGGGTGGCGATGAACACCACCGCCATTGCGGCCAGCATCCCGGTGGCCGTCCAGCGCATGCGCCGCGCGCGGTCTGCGGTCAGCGGCTCTCCGCCGAAGGTCAGGGGCCTCAGGGAACGTGTCGCCATGGGCCGTCTTTAGCCCGGTTCCGGCCTGTCAGTCACGTCTTTAGCGATCACGCCCTTAACGCTCACTCGGCCGGTTCTGCCCCCGGCGGCGCGCGCCGCGCAGGGGCCGGCTTGGCACCGCCGGGCAGGCCGGGGAACGGTTGATCAGGCGCGAGCTGCGGGCGGGTGTCATCGCCCGGCTTGTAAGTCAGCAATCGCGACCGCAGCCATGGCCCGATGCGCTTTTCAAACCCGTCAGCCAGACTGAAGCCCGCCGGCACGATCAGCAGCGTCAGCAGCGTTGAGAGCACCAGCCCGCCGATCACCACGATACCCATCGGCTGGCGCCACGCCCCGTCACCGCTCAGCGACAGCGCCACCGGCACCATCCCGGCGGTCATCGCCACGGTGGTCATCACGATCGGCTGCGCGCGCTTGTGGCCTGCATCAATGATCGCCTCAAGCTTGGGAACGCCCTTGTTCATCTCCTCGATCGCGAAGTCGATCAGCAGAATCGAGTTCTTCGACACGATGCCGAGCAGCAACAGGATGCCGATATAGACCGGCATTGATTGCGCCTGACCCGTCAGCCAGATCAACAGCACACCCCCGAGCGGCGCGAGCGCCAGTGAGGTCATGTTGACCAGCGGGCTCATCAAACGCTTGTAGAGCAGCACCAGCACTGCGAACACCAGCAACACGCCCGAAACGATCGCTATGACCAGATTGGTGAGCAGTTCGGCCAGGAATTCTTCTTCGCCCACCACGTCACGGATGACGCCCACGGGCAGGTCTTGCAGCACCGGCAATGCATCGATCTGCGCCTGCGCTTCGCCCTTGAGCACGCCCGCAGCAAGGTCTGCGCCGACCAGAACACGGCGGTTCTGGTTATAACGCTGGATCGCGGTCGGCCCGGAACCGAAGGTTATTTCCGCCACCCGGCTCAGCGGAACCGATCCGCCATTGGCGGTGGGTACCGGCAGGTTTTCGATGGTGCGAAAATCGGTGCGGGCTTCTTCGGACAGGCGCACTACGATCGGGATCTGGCGGTCCGAGAGTGAGAAACGCGCCGCGTTCTGTTCAATCTCCCCCAAGGTCGCGATGCGGATCGTCTGCGACAGCGCGGCGGTGGTGACACCGAGTTCGGCAGCGATCTTGTCACGCGGGGTGATGATGATTTCGGGGCGGTTCAGATCGGCGCTGATGCGCGGGGCGACCAGCGAACGCAGGCCTTTCATCTCCTCAACCAGCCGGGTCGCGGTCTGTTCGAGCAGCACCGGATCGGAGCCTGCGAGCATCACTGTCATATCGCGACCTGCACCAAATCCGCGTGACTGCGATTGAAACCGCACACGGGCATCGGGAATCTTGGCGAGTTCGGGGGCGAGCTCGCGTTCGAACGCGATCGAAGTGCGTGCGCGATCTTCCTTGAGCCTGATGAAAATCGAGGAAGTTTCGCCCTGTCGGATGCGTTCCAGCAGGAGCTCAACCTCGGGCTCCTGCCGCAATCGCTTGGCCACGCCATTGACGACCCGCTTGGTCTCGGCAAGCGTGGTGCCCGGCACCATCTCGATTTCGACCCGGCTGTTCTCGGTGTCGATGCTGGGCTGAAATTGCGGCGGAGACTGTCCGAACAGCACAATCGTGATCAGGAACGAAAACCAGCCAACCGCCAGCATCCACACGCGGTGATCATAGAACCGCGCGGTCATCCAGCGCACGCCCTGTGCAAACCGGCCAGAACCGCCAGCGGGCAGCTCAATCGCCTTGAACGCCAGCCACCCGGACAGGAATGACAGGCCCGAGACCAGCAGCACGATCACGATCTCGAAGATCTTGGCGACCAGCTTGTACACGAAACCATTGGTATCGCTCGAAACGGCGGTGGCGATCTGCTTGTGCACGTCAAGCCCGATCAACCCCTTCCACAGCGGGGCCGCACCAGCGGAGTCTGCGATCAATCCGCTCACCGAACCGCTGAACATTTCAAACATGGTGAGGGCGGGCACGATCAGCAGGGCGATCACGGTCAGCAACAGGGCAAACATGTAAAATGTCCGGTGGCGCGGGCCATCAAGCCCGGCGCGGCGCGCGGCCATTTTACCGGTGTCGAGCGTCCAGGTCAGCACCTGCATATAGCGGTCGATCCAGCGCCCCTTGCCGTGGTCGGCATGGCCTTTGGCGTTGAGAAAATAGGCCGCCATCAACGGCGTAATCATCCGTGCCACGGCAAGGCTCATCAGCACCGCGATCACCACCGTGATCCCGAAATTCTGGAAGAACTGGCCGGAAATCCCCGGCATCAGGCCGACCGGCAAAAATACCGCCACGATGGAGAAACTGGTGGCGACCACCGGCAGGCCGATTTCGTCGGCCGCATCGATGCTGGCCTGATAGGCGGTTTTGCCCATGCGCATATGGCGCACGATATTCTCGATCTCCACGATCGCATCATCGACCAGCACGCCTGCCACCAACGCCAGCGCCAACAGCGACAGGAAGTTGAGGTTGAAGCCCAGCAGGTCCATGAACCAGAAGGTCGGGATCGCCGATAGCGGGATCGCCACCGCGCTGATGAAGGTCGCGCGCCAATCGCGCAGGAACAGGAACACCACCACGACCGCCAGAACCGCGCCTTCGACCAGCGCCCAGATCGAGGTGTTGTACTGGGCGCGGGTGTAGGTGGTGCTGGTTGCCAGTTTGATGAACTTCACGCCATCATTCTCGGCCTCGATCTTGTCCATCTCGGCCAGCGCGGCATCATAGACGGTAAGATCAGACGCGCCGCGCGCGCGGCTCATGGCGAAATTGACAACTTCCTTGCCGCCCACTTCGCTGATCGAATTGCGTTCGGAATAGCCGTCGCGAACTGTCGCTACATCGGCCAGCCGCACGGTGCGACCACCGCCGAGCTGGATCTGGGCCTGCGACAGTGCAAAGGCACTGTCCGAATTGCCGAGCACGCGCAGCGACTGGCGTGTGCCGCCAATTTCGGCAAGGCCGCCCGCCGCATCGATGTTGGTCTGGCGCAGCACAGCGTTGATCTGTGACGCAGTGACCCCAAGCGACTGCATCCGCGCCGGATCGAGGATCACCTCGATCTCGCGGTCAACCCCGCCAAAGCGCGACACTTCGGCCATGCCCTCGATTTTCAGAAGCCGCTTGGCAATGGTGTCGTCGATGAACCAGCTGAGCTGTTCAATCGTCATGTCATTGGCTTCGACCGCAACATAGCCAATCGGCTGGCCCACCACGTTGATCTTGCTCACGCGCGGCTCAAGGATGCCGTCGGGCAGGCTGCCGCGCACGCCGTCAATTGCGGTTTCAACCTCGTTGACCGCTTCGATCAGGTTTGTGCCGATCTCGAATTCGACGAAGGTATTGGAACTGCCTTCGCGCGCGGTCGACTGGATCGAATTGACCCCGTTGATCGCACGCAGCGCGCTTTCAACACGCTGGGTGATCTGGTTTTCGATCTCGGTCGGAGAAGCGCCGGGTTGAACAATCGTGACATTGACCGCCGGGAATTCGACATCCGGGTTATCAGTCACATCCATCCGTAGAAAACTGACGATCCCGGCAAACAGCAGGCCGGTGAACAACACCAGCGGAATCACCGGGTTGCGGATCGACCAAGCCGAGATGTCGCGTAAAGCCATGATGTTCTTGCCTGTGTTGCGCGGTTCTTGCGTATCAGTCAGTCAGTTACGCGGGCCAGCCGCGCGGGGACGAAAATTTTACTTCTTGAGCGGTTGGGGGTTGACCGTTTCACCGGGGTTGAGAAACCCGCCGGCGCGCAGCACGACGCGTTCGTTACCCGAGAGGCCTGCGGTAATAGCGATTCCGTTTTTGGTCACCGCGCCGGTTTTGACGCTGCGCCGCTCCGCCTTGTTATCTTCGCCGACGATATAGACAAAGCTGCCGTCGTCATCGGCCAGTACTGCACTTTCAGGCAATAGCGTGGCAGTGAAGCTGCCGCTATTGATGCGCGCCGTGGCAAAGCCGCCGGGACGCAATGCCGATGCGAAGGGCAGTGCGATCCGTGCAATGCCCTGCCGGGTCGCCTGATCAATTACCGGAGAAAGCTGCCACACCTGTCCTGTAAAGGTCTGTTCTGATCCGGTCGGGGTCACGCTGGCAATTGTGCCTACCGACAAGCTTGCGAGCTGTTCTTCGCTGAGCTGAGCGAGCATTTCCATCTCCCCGCCGCTGGCAATGGTGAACAGCGCGCCGGTGCCTGGGCTGACCGTCTGCCCGGGCTCGACTTCGCGCGCCAGCACATAGCCCGTCGCGGGGGCAACAATATTCAACCGCTGGTTGCGGGCGCGCAGTTCGCGCAGCTGCGCTTCGGCGACCCTGACCCGCGCTGCCGCAGCATCACGGGTGGCGGTCAACCGGTCGACATCGGCCTTGGACACAAACCCGCGTTCAACCAGTTGCAGCGAGCGATCAAGATTAGCCTGCGCGATATTGGCATCAGCCCGGGCGACTTCGACCTGGGCCGCCTGCGCTTCGGCCTGCTCCACCTGCACGCTGCGATCGATCACCGCCAGCACTTGCCCTGCCTGCACCCAATCGCCAGCATCAACGGTAACGCGCAGCACTTGCCCGCCTTCACCGACCACGCCCACCGGCATCGGCCGCCGCGCGGCGAGCGTGCCGGGTGCTTCGATTTCGCCCGATATGCTGGTCTTGCCGGGAGTGATGACTGTGACCGAGGGGGCCTGTGAATTATCATCGCCAACTGCCACCGGCTCTCCTCCGGCAATGGCGAAATAGGCCGCAATCGCCAGCAATAGCCCAAACAGGCCCAGCCCACCGATCAGCAGCCAGCGCGGGATCACAGGTGCCGACAGCGTGCGCGAACCGCTGAAATCGGTGCTCACGCCGTCGGCCGCCTCAGCCGTGATCGTCGTCTCGTAATTCATCGCCGTTCCCTCACTCAGACCGATCCCCCGGAGGGTTCCGCACGTCCTGGAGTGTATTACCTCTATAAGTCACCAAGCGCAACGCCTGATAGAACGTCGCGCTGTTTCGGGCAATGCACGCATCGACCGGTGACTTTCAGCCTAGACGAAGGGCGCGCAGGCAGGTTCCCCGCGCGAAATCAGCGATGAAGCGGTTTCAGCGCACCTTGCCGCGTCGAATCAGGTTGACGATGCCGAGCAGCACAACGGCGCCAAGCACGGCGATGAGCAGGCCAGTGATCGAAAATTCCTGAACGCTTCCGCTGATCCCGAGTAACGGGCCGGCAATCAGATTGCCAATGACCGAGCCGACGCAGCCAACCACGATGTTTGCGAAAATACCCATCGACGCATCGCGATTCATGACCAGACTGGCGAGCCAACCAGCGACACCGCCGACAATTATTGCGATGATCCAACCCATAGCATCTCTCCCTGTTTGGCGGGGCCGAAGTTGGCTTGGCCGCCATCAGGCAATGCTAGCGGGTTTTGGCCGCGAATATCAATACAAGGATAGCGTTACGCTGGATTCAATATTTCAGCTGGCGTTCGTAAAGGTCGCGGTAATGCTGGATTCTGGTGACCCTGAGGCCATGCATCCCCGAACGATCAACCGCGCGCTGCCACGAGGCAAATTCCTCAAGCGTCAGGCCATAGCGCGCCAGCGCTTCGTCGAGCGTCAGCAGGCCGCCATTCACCGCCGCGACCACTTCGGCCTTGCGCCGCACCACCCAGCGCCGGGTGTCGGGAGAAGGCAGGTCGGCAAGGGTCAGCGGCTCGCCGAGCGGGCCGATTACCTGTGCGGGGCGGATGTCCTGGTTCTCAATCATTGCATTTCTTTCGCATCGCCTGAACGGTTTGCATCATTGGAGTCGAGCATGTCATCCAAGGCTTTAGATTGCTCTAAAGCATCATGGTTAACGTCGGGTTCGTTATCTTCGAGCAGTGCAAAATAACTGGCGGCGGCATCGCCAAAGCTCGCGGCGCTACCTTCGATCAGGGCTTGCACTTCGTTGCGCAGCAGCAGCCTGAGGTCACGTGCGGCATTGAGCCGGGCGGTGATTTCGCTCCATTCGACCGCGCGCAACGCATCGCCTGCGCGCCGGGGCCCGCGCGATTCGAATCGCGCTGCCGACATCGCCTGCACAACGCGGTGCACGCGTGCACCTTCATCAGCCCGAACGCCGCCCGCAAACGCGCGGTAGGGGGTGGAAATGGAGTTTGCTTTCTCGAACATCACCGCCCTGCATAAGGCCAGTGCGTCAAGATCGGGTAAAGCCGCCATTTACCTGGCCTTAGGAATAGTGCTGGCCTGTGCGGCAACCCTGCCGCCTGTTCACACCTCTGGCGAAGATCGCAGGAGGTCGCTATATGGCCCGTCATCTCCATGATCATGCCCGCGCTCCTCGAAGCCGGCCCGCTGACCGGGCCTGATGCTGCCGCCCTGTTCGACCTGCCCCGCGCCGCCGCCGATTGCCGGATCGTTGTCGCGATGAGCGGCGGGGTCGATTCGTCGGTGGTCGCCGCGCTTGCCGCTGCCAGCGGGGCGGAAGTGATCGGAATTACGCTCCAGCTGTATGATTATGGCGCGGCCACCGGGCGCAAGGGCGCGTGCTGCGCAGGCGACGATATCCGCGATGCCCGCGCGGTGGCGGATCGACTTGGCATTGCGCATTACGTGTTCGACCATGAAAGCGCCTTTCGCGAAGAGGTGGTCGAACAATTCGCTGACGAATATCTCGCGGGGCGCACCCCGGTGCCTTGCATCCGCTGCAACATGGGGCCGAAATTCACCGACCTGTTCCGCATGGCGCGCGAATTGGGCGCGGATTGCCTTGCGACGGGGCATTATGTCCGTCGGGTGATGACCGCACAAGGCCCGCAACTGCACCGCGCCTTCGATCCGGCGCGCGACCAGTCGTATTTTCTTTATGGCACCACCGAAGCACAGCTCGATTACCTGCGCTTCCCCCTAGGCGGGATGCCCAAGCCGCAGGTGCGCGAACTCGCCGAAGCGGCAGGATTGCGCAACGCGGCCAAGCCTGACAGCCAGGACATCTGCTTTGTGCCCGATGGCAATTACGCCAAGATCGTCACCAAGGTGCGGCCCGAAGGCGCGGCGCCGGGAGCGATCGTCCACGCTGCCACCGGGGAGACCTTGGGGACGCACAAAGGCATCGTCCATTTCACCGTCGGCCAGCGCAAGGGGCTGGAGATCGGCGGCCAGCCCGAACCGCTTTATGTCATCGGGCTGGATGCAACAGCACGCGAAGTGCGCGTCGGGCCAAAGCGGATGTTGGCGGTCAATGCCGCACGGGTGACTGAAACCAACCGCATCGGGCCGCTGGGTGATGAACCACTGACGGCAAAAGTGCGTAGCCTCGCCAAACCGGTGCCGATCGTGCTTGATGGCTCACTGGGCGATGGCGGCGCGGTCACAATCCGCTTCGCCGCCCCCGAATATGGCGTCGCGCCGGGGCAGGCTGCCGTGATCTATGCCGGAGAGCGGGTAATCGGCGGCGGCTGGATCGATTCGACCGAGAAGGTTCCGGCCTGATTTTCGCAAAGTTCCGGGCAAAGATGGCAGTGGAAAATCGAGTACCCGACACGTATAGGGTAATCATGGCAACGCCGATCTACGAATTTGCGCACACCCCGCGAGCTGAATCTGCCTCCACCGCAAAGGCGCGCGCACTGCCGGTTCGCGATACGCGGCAGGCACCATCCGTTGGCGTGATCTACAACCCGCGCAGTTATCGCAACCAGGGCGCGGATTTCGATTGCGGCCTATGCCCCCACGTCCATATTGCCCAGCCCAGCGCCCGTGCGCAATTGCCCGAAGCGCTGGCTGAATTCGCAGCGCGCGGGATCGATTTGCTGGTAATCAACGGCGGCGATGGCACCGTGCGCGACGTGCTGACCTGCGGACAGGCGATTTTCGGGGACAATTGGCCTGCGATTGCGGTGCTGCCCAAAGGCAAAACCAATGCATTGACGGTCGATCTGGGCGTTCCCCATGACTGGACGTTGCAGGATGCGATTGATGCGCTTGATCATGGCAGCCACGCTTGGCGGCGCCCAATGATCGTATCCTCGAAGGAGGATGGCGGCAGGGCTGCCGATACACCGAAGGTTGCAGGCTTTATTCTGGGTGCCGGTTCGTTCACAAAAGCAATCCAGGCCGGGCAAGACGCGCATAAGCTGGGCGCGTTCAATAGCATGGTGGTGGCTGTCACGGGGTTGTGGGCGCTATTTCAATCGCTGTTTGCGAGCCGCAAAAACCCATGGCGCAAGGGTGCGCCAATGCGCATTGGTCTGGGTGCTGCCGAAGCGCCGATGGCGCATAGCGGGCATGGCGATCCGGAAATGCGGCAATTGCTGTTTGCCTCCACGCTTGAACGTCTTCCGGCTGGCATCCGCCCGTTCGGACCCTTGCGCAAGGGATTGAAACTGGTTGCGGTTGACCAGATTTCGCGGCGCGCCACGGCGTTGGTCCCGTTGGTCCTGATGGGCAAGCTGAGCCACGGGCTGCGTGAACGCGGCATCCACCAGATCACAGCAACCCAGTTCAGCCTGTCGATCGGTGATCAATTCATTATGGATGGCGAGGCTTTTCCCGCCGGCGATTACCTGGTCGAACAAGGGCCGGAGCTCGCTTTCGTCACGCCATGAATACCAACCCCGGCCCCTTGGCCGAACGGATCGCCGCCCGCCTTGCCACACCGGTCGATCCTGCGGTTGCAACCTTTGCCGAGGCGCTGGCGCAGCAGGCGGGCGCGCGGGCGGTGTTGTTCTATGGATCGAACCTCAGAACCGGCTCGCTTGACGGGGTGCTGGATTTCTACATCCTGCTGCCCGGCACGCAGGAAGCGGCGATCTGGCCGACGGTCAGCTATCACGAACGCGCGCATGACGGCGTTACGCTGCGCGCCAAGGTCGCAACCATGCGGCTGGCCACCTTCGCCCGCGCGGCCACTGGCGAGCTGACCGATACCACAATCTGGGCGCGTTTCGTTCAGCCGAGCGCCTTGGTCTGGACCGCAGACGATACCGCGCGCGGCGAAGTGATCGCCGCGATTGATGCCGCTTGCATCACGGCTGCGCGACTGGCTGCGGCGCTCGGCCCCAAAAGCGGCACGGCGGAAGAGTATTGGCGCGCCCTGTTCCGCGCCACCTACAAGGCTGAATTCCGGGTCGAAAAGCAGGGGCGGGAAAACGACATTCTCTCGGTCAACGCCGATCATTTCAGCGGCCTGCTCCCGCTGGCACTCAACGCTGCGGGAATCGCGACCGATCAACAGGGCGCAATCTTCACCCCGCGCCTTGCCCCAAATGAACGGCGCGCGATCCTGGGCTGGTGGAAACGGCGACGGCGGCTGGGCAAGCCGCTCAACTTTATCCGGCTGGTCAAGGCCAGCACAACCTTTGACGGCGCAGCGCGCTATGCCGCGTGGAAGATTGAACGCCATACCGGCATGGCAGTAGCGCTGACCCCGTTTCGCGAACGCTTCCCGCTGCTCGCCGCGCCGCAAGTGTTGTGGAATCTATGGCGGCATCGCTGCCGCCAGCGATCAATCCACGATCAAGCCTAGGGCGGACTGCGTTAAATCTGACGCAGGTCGTCCGCTCAAGCCTTTGTTGTCGCATCGTGAAAAGCTGAAAACCGGTTCCCGCTTTTCAGCACGATGCTCTAAAGGTATCTTATTGCAATCGCCATCCGGGTAACGCCCTCGCCCGCAGTAAAGCGCACCTTTTCCAGCGCAGGCGGTCGCGGGATGCCGAGGAACGTCGAGATCGTCGGATTGTTCGACATTCCCGCCCCATCGGTCGAAAAATCTGTTTTGCGATTGCCGTTGATATCGTGCTGGATCGCAATCGCATAATCGCCTGCCGATGGCAGCGGCACGCACACAGCGACGCCGCCTTCGTTCGGGGTGGCCTCAACCTTCATGATATAACGCTTGCTCTTCAGCCAGTCGTGTTTGTTGGCGGGATAGGTCCGCACGAACAGGTGGCCGGTTGACGATTTCATACCGCTCACCGTGATCCGCACCGCCGGGCCTTTGCCGGGCGCGCAAAGGCTCATGTCGTTGGGGCCGACGCGCGCATAGGTATGGGCCTGCGCGGCAAGCGGCGCGCTGACTCCGACGCCAGCCAGCGCCAACCCCGCCACCGCAATCGGCAACATCGTTCTGCCCACAATATGCGGCAGATCAGGCAGTCGATAAGGAAAAGCATAACCGGTCATGGGCGTCTCAATAAAATGGGAAGGGAGCAACTCACTAACAGCGGTTCGTCAACTGAGCAGTCAGTCGTTACATCTTTGTTGCAAGGCGCGCCTGAATTGGGGCTTAATTGATACGCGTTGCGGTTTTTGGGAAAGAAACACCACCGTGGAAAAGGTGTGATTTGCGCTTGTCCGTCGATTCGCGGCTCCCGTATGGCACATAATGCCTCAGAAAGGGCCTGCGCCGCGCCATGCCAGCACCATTGATCTCGCCTTCGATCCTTTCGGCCGATTTTGCACGGCTGGGCGAAGAGGTGCGCGCCGTGGACGCAGCAGGGGCGGACTGGATCCATATTGATGTGATGGACGGGCATTTCGTGCCCAACATCACCATCGGGCCGGACGTGGTCAAGGCGCTGCGCCCGCATACCGACAGGCCATTCGACGTGCATCTGATGATCGCCCCGGTCGATCCCTATCTTGAGGCATTCGCCAACGCCGGTGCGGATATTATCACCGTCCACCCCGAAGCGGGGCCGCATATCCACCGCACGCTGCAGGCGATCAAGGCGCTGGGTAAGAAAGCGGGTGTGGTGATCAACCCCGGTACCCCGGTCGAAGTGCTCGACAATCTGATGGACCTGGCTGACCTTGTTCTGGTGATGAGCGTCAACCCCGGTTTCGGTGGGCAGAGCTTCATCCCCTCGCAGCTCGACAAGATCGCGCGCATCCGCTCAATGATCACCCGTTCGGGCCGGACGATTCATCTTGAGGTCGATGGCGGGGTCAATGCCGAAACCGCGCGGATGTGCGTGGAGGCCGGGGCCGATGTGCTGGTCGCAGGCTCTGCCACGTTCAAGGGCGGGCCGGATCATTACGCCGCCAATATTGCCGCGCTCAAGGGAGGGCGATGATGGCGACGCTGCTGCGCACGCCCGCTGGCCGCCGCGCCGATGCGCTGGTTGAACGGGTGGCGGATAATCCGGTGCTGGGCCTGGCTAACGGGGCCGAGCCGGGGACGATCCAGCGCCCACAGCTTGCGCCCGAACCGCAGCCCGAAGAACCCTCGCGCGCGCTCGCGCTCAGTGACATGATCGCTGTGCAGGCCGGGCCGGGCGAGGCGCTGATCCGGCTGGCCTACCGCATCGGCGTGCCGGGACACGCGCTGGCCGCGCCGTTCCGCCGCCCGCCGCCGCTGCGCGTGCTGGCGACGGTGGAAAGCCCCAATCGCGGTGATCGCGCGGCGGGCACGGCGCTGCGCGCAGGACATTTCCTGATCCACGGCGCGCGCCTGCCGATTGCCAATCTCGATTTCGCACCCGCTGCGCGCCATGCGCCGGGGATAGAGCGGGCGCTGCACAGTTTCAGCTGGCTTTCCGACCTCGCTGCCAGCGCCCCGCGCGCCGATTGCATCGTGGTGGCCGAACGGATCACCACCCAATGGCTCCACGCCAATCGCGCACCGGGCAAGGGGCCAGCGTGGGAGGTTGAACACGCCGGGCTGCGGCTGGTCGCGTGGCTGGTGCATGCCCCGCTGGTGCTGGCGGGCCATGACAAGACGCTGAAATCGCGCCTGCTGTCCGCGATTGCCGAAACCGCCGCGTGGCTCGACAAGAAGGCTCCGCGCGCGGGCGCGGGCTTCGGACAGGTCGCCGGCTGGGCCGGGATCGTTGCCGCAGGGCTGCTGCTGCCTCACGGCAAGCCGCGGCGGCTGTTTGGCGAAGCGGGTCTGGTAAAAGCGCTTGGCGACATGGTGGGTGAAGATGGCGGCGTGCTGTCGCGCTGTCCGGCGGCGCAGCTGGACGCGATCCGGCTGCTGACCGACCTTCTCGCCTGTTACGAAGCGGTCGACGTCTCGCCGCCTCCCGCGCTCGATGTGATGCGTGAATTGCTGGTGCCGCCGCTGCTGGCCTTGCGGCACGGGGACGGCGCGCTTGGCAGTTGGCAGGGGCAAGGCGCAATTCCGGCCGACCGCGTGGCCGCCGTGATCGAAGCCTCGGGCATACGTACCCGCCCGCTGACCAACACCGCCAACTGGGGCTATCACCGCATCCGCGCGGGCGATACGCTGCTGCAATTCGACACTGCCCCGCCGCCGCGCTCACGCCATGCGCGGGTCGGCTGTGCTTCGACGCTGGCGTTTGAATTGTCGGATGGCCCGGCGCGGATTATCGTCAACTGCGGCGGCGCGGCGCTGGCAGGAGGGCAGGTGCCCGCGCGCATCGGGCAGGGGCTGCGCGCCACCGCTGCCTTTTCGACGCTGGTGCTCGACAATGCCAATTCGACCGCGGTGCTGCTCCACGGCCAGCTTGGCAAGGGCGTCGAAACGGTCGCGGTTGAGCGGCGGATGGTGGCGGGGCGCGGGCGTGAGGCGACCCGGATCGAAGCCGCGCATGATGGCTATGCCGCGCGCTTCGGCCTGACCCATCAGCGCATTCTCACCCTCAGCGGCGATGGCACCGAACTGGCGGGTGAGGATATCCTGATCCCCAGCGCCAAAAACGGCAAGCGCGGCAAGATCGCCTTTGCATTGCGGTTCCATCTCGGACGCGGGGTTGAGGTGCAGTTATCGGGCGACAAGCGCGGGGCGAGCCTGCTGCTGCCCGATGGACGCCTGTGGCAATTCCGCCTGCGCGGCGATAGGGCGGGCGCGGGCGCGATCACCCTCGCTGCCGAGGATAGCCTGTGGGTTGATGGCGATGGCCGCCCGCACGCCACCGAACAGCTGGTGATCGAAGGACTGGCATTGCGCAGCGGCGGGCAATTCTCGTGGCTGCTGAGGAAAACAGGGTAGATTTTCGACCATGACCAACAAGGCGATCAAGCGGGCGCTGCTGTCAGTGTCCGACAAGACGGGTTTGGCTGAACTGGGCACGGCATTGGCGGCGCGCGGCGTTGAACTGGTCAGCACCGGCGGCACTGCCAAGGCGCTGCGCGACGTAGGGCTTACCGTGCGCGACGTGTCCGACCTCACCGGCTTTCCCGAAATGATGGATGGGCGGGTCAAGACGCTCCACCCGGCTGTGCATGGCGGGCTGCTGGCGCTGCGCGACAATGGCGAACACGTCGCCGCGATGGAGGCGCATGGGATTGGCGAAATCGATCTGGTGGTGGTCAACCTCTACCCGTTCGAAGCGACAGTGGCCAAGGGCGCTGACCGGGCCGAGATCATCGAGAATATCGACATCGGCGGGCCTTCGATGGTGCGATCAGCCGCCAAGAACCACGGGTTTGTGACGATCCTGACCGATCCGGCGGATTACCCAGCGCTGCTGGAGGAATTGGCGGCGCACAATGGCGCGACGTCAGACGCATTCCGCATCCGCATGGCGGGCAAGGCCTATGCCCGCACCGCATCCTATGACGCAGCGATTGCCAATTGGTTCGCCTTCTCGCCCACCGCGAGCGACGAACCGACGCTGTTCCCTGCAACCCTGCCGCTCGCCTTCAAGCGCGCAGACACGCTGCGTTATGGCGAAAACCCGCACCAATCCGCCGCGATCTATGTCCCGCTAATGGTGGGCGCGCGCGGTGTGCCGCAGGCGGCGCAATTGCAGGGTAAGGAGCTCAGCTACAACAACCTCAACGACGCCGATGCCGCATTGGAACTGGCGGCGGAGTTTGCAGGCGGCGCGCCCGCTGTCGTTATCGTCAAACACGCCAACCCCTGCGGCGTGGCGCAAGGCGGCTCGCTGCTGGAGGCTTGGGAAGCGGCGCTGGCGTGTGACAGCGTTTCGGCATTTGGCGGGATTGTCGCGGTCAATACCGAGCTCGACGGCGCGACCGCCGAAGCGATTGCGGGGATATTCACTGAAGTGGTGATCGCTCCTTCTGTGAGCGCCGAGGCACGCGAAATCTTCGCCAGAAAGAAGAACCTGCGCCTGCTCGAATGCGGCACGTTGCCCGATCCCCGGCGCGGCGGGCTTGCGATGAAGACCATCGCAGGCGGGGTGCTGATCCAGTCGCGTGATGGCGGCGCGGTTTCGCTGGACGGTCTCAAGGTCGTCACCAAACGCGCACCCACCGATCAGGAATTGCAGGACTGTCTGTTCGCCTGGACGGTGGCGCGGCACGTCAAATCCAATGCCATCGTCTATGCCAAGGACGGCGCAACCGCCGGGATCGGTGCGGGCCAGATGAACCGCCGCGATTCGGCGCGGATCGCCGCGATCAAGGCGCAGGAAGCCGCCGAAACCCATGGTTGGCCCGCCCCTCGCACCATCGGCAGTGCGGTTGCATCCGACGCGTTCTTCCCCTTTGCCGACGGCTTGATTTCCGCTGCCGAGGCTGGCGCGACTGCGGTGATCCAGCCGGGCGGATCGATCCGCGATGACGAAGTGATCGCTGCCGCCGACGCCGCAGGCCTTGCGATGGTGTTCACCGGGATGCGGCATTTCCGGCATTGATTTGTTGCCCTACCGCTGCCCCTCTTGAGGGCGTTGCTTGCTTTGCGCTTCACCGCATACTGCGAGCGGTTCGGCTGATATGGGCGGCATCGTAACTTTTTCTCAGACCATTCGTAACCAAAACGGCTTTCCAACAGAATTACTTTATGAATCCTGTGTTCATCCCGGGGCAATTCAGCATCGGGCAGAGGCCGGGGCAACATTCATTCGAATCACGAGCTATCCCATGCGCCTGTTTGCTACCGACCTGTTTCGCAATTTTGCCATCGGCTTTGTCGGCGGTGCATTGCTGGTCGCCGGAGCCAATGCCGATAGCTGGGGCAGCAAGCTGTCCTCACCCGCGCAGGCCGCCGAAACGCTCAAAGCGCCCGCTCCCTCTGCCGAATTCGTGATCGCCCGCTAACGCGCTTTTCACCGATTATCGGACAGACTTTCACCGCAACGCCATCTGATCGCCCGAACCGCTTGGCGAAAGCTGTCCGCATCGCCTATATCCGGCCTATGGGACAGCACGCCATCAGCCATTCGCACCATGAACACAGCGGTCACGACCTGATCGCCGAGGCTGCACGCGCTCTGACGGCGGCGGGCGAACAGTGGACATCGATGCGCGAGGCAGTGTTTGCCGAACTCGCCCGGCACGAACGCCCGGTCTCAGCCTACGACATTGCCGACAATCTCTCCGCCGCGCGCGGCAAGCGGGTGGCGCCCAACAGCGTCTATCGCATTCTTGACGTGTTCGTGGCGAACAACCTCGCGATGCGGGTGGAAAGCGCCAACGCCTACCTCGCCAATACCCATCCCGGCTGCGCGCATGATTGCATATTTCTGGTATGCGATGAATGCGGGGAAGCCGCCCATGTCGATGACGAGGATGTCAGCCGCGCAGTGCGCGCCATTGCCGCCGCGCGCCAGTTCACGGCGCAGCGCGCGGTGCTGGAAATTCGCGGGCTGTGCAAAGCCTGCGCCTGATCGGCGCGCATTGACCTCGATCAAGCGTTCAATCGACAGGCCCCAATTCGAAGTGTAAGGCCTTGGGCTATGACGCAACTGCCGCACACACCCCCAAACACCCCACTGCTGGATCTGGTCGACACTCCCGACGATCTGCGCCGCCTGAAGCCCGATCAACTTCGCCAACTCGCCGATGAACTGCGCAGCGAGATGATCGATGCGGTCAGCACCTCGGGCGGGCATTTGGGATCGGGGCTGGGCGTGGTCGAACTGACCGTGGCGATCCACTATGTGTTCAACACCCCGGATGACAAGCTGGTGTGGGACGTGGGCCACCAATGCTACCCGCATAAGATCATCACCGGGCGGCGTGACCGTATCCGCACGCTGCGGCAGGGCGGCGGGCTGAGCGGTTTTACCAAGCGCAGCGAGAGCGAATATGACCCGTTCGGAGCGGCGCATTCCTCCACCTCGATTTCTGCGGCGCTGGGGTTTGCCATCGCCAACAAGCTGAAAGGCCGGCCGGGACGCGGCATCGCGGTAATCGGCGATGGTTCGATGAGCGCGGGCATGGCCTATGAAGCGATGAACAACGCCGCACAGGCAGGCAATCGGCTGGTGGTGATCCTCAACGATAATGACATGTCGATTGCGCCGCCGGTAGGCGGGCTTTCGGCCTATCTGGCGCGGATGGTGTCATCATCCGAATATCTCGGCCTCCGCAGCTTGGCTTCCCGCGTGATCCAGAAGATGAGCCGCCGGATGCACGACACCATCGGCAAGGCGGAGGAATTCACCCGCGGCATGGTGACCGGCGGGACTTTGTTCGAAGAACTGGGCTTTTACTATGTCGGCCCGATTGACGGGCACAATCTCGATCACCTGCTCCCGGTGCTGGAAAACGTGCGCGACACATCGGAAGGCCCGGTGCTGATCCACGTCGTCACCGAAAAGGGCAAGGGCTACGCACCGGCCGAAAACAGCGCTGACAAGTATCACGGCGTTCCCAAGTTCAACGTCATCACCGGCGAAAAGAGCAAGAGTGCAGCAGGCCCGCCCGCCTATCAGGACGTGTTCGGCCTGACGCTGGCGAAGCTGGCTGAAACTGACGACCGCATCTGCGCGATCACCGCCGCCATGCCTTCGGGCACCGGGGTGGACAAATTTGCCAAGGCGCACCCGACCCGCACGTTTGATGTCGGCATTGCCGAACAGCACGCCGTGACCTTTGCGGCGGGTCTGGCGGCAGAAGGAATGCGGCCCTTCGCGGCGATTTATTCCACCTTCCTCCAGCGCGCCTATGATCAGGTGGTGCACGATGTGTGCATCCAGAATCTGCCGGTGCGCTTTGCGATTGACCGCGCCGGGCTGGTCGGCGCGGACGGGGCAACCCATGCCGGATCGTTCGACGTGACCTATCTTGCCACCCTGCCCAACATGGTGGTGATGGCCGCCGCTGACGAGGCCGAGCTGGTGCACATGACCTACACCGCCGCCGAATATGACGATGGCCCCATCGCCTTCCGTTACCCGCGCGGCAATGGCACCGGGGTGCCGCTGCCAGACGTTCCGGTGAAGCTGGAAATCGGCAAGGGCCGGCTGGTGCGAGAGGGCACCAAGGTCGCGATACTCTCATTGGGCGCGCGCTTGGCCGAGGCGCTGAAAGCCGCCGACGTGCTGGAGGCCAAGGGGCTTTCCACCACGGTCGCCGATATGCGCTTTGCCAAGCCGCTGGATCACGATCTGATCGCCCGCTTGATGCGCACCCACGAAGTTGTGGTGACGGTGGAAGAAGGATCAATCGGCGGGTTGGGCGCGCATGTCCTGACCTTTGCCAGCGATGAAGGCCTGACCGATGGCGACAGCGGCAACGGCGCGCTGAAAGTGCGCACGCTGCGCCTGCCCGATAGTTTCATCGATCATAATGATCCCGCCAAGCAATATGATCAGGCGGGCCTTAACGCGCCGCAGATTGTCGATGCGGTGCTGAAGGCGCTAAAGCACAACAGCGCCGGGATCACCGCCGATTCTGCCGAGGGCGCGCGGGCGTGACCTAACGTCCGGCGGGCGCGGTGCTGGCGGTGATTTGCACGCGTTCGGTCAGCGTGGGGTTACTCTGCGGGGCCGTGTTATTGGTGATTTCAGGGGCGTTTTCGGGTGCAGTTTCGGGGTTTGCCTCCAGCTCCGGCTCGGTTTGCAATTCAAGTTCCGGCTCGGGTTCAGGGATCACTTCACCCTTCAGCGCCGCGATTTCGCGTTCGCGCCGGGCAAGGTAGGTATCGCGCCGCATTCCGTAAGGATCCTCGGACTCGCGGATTTCCGCCAGCTCGGCATCGAATTCAAGCCGCGAATCCAGACCGTTGACCACGAAATAGGTCGCCGCGAATTCGATCTTGCTGAACGGCTTGCCAACCACAAACGGCAGCAGCGCCTGATCCAGCAGGCCGCCCGCCGTGTCGCGCACCGTCGTCGCGCCGGTGATCGGCAGATAGAGATACGGCCCCGACCCACCCCCGTAATAGCCAAAAGTATTGGCGAACCCATTGCGGCGATAAGGCAGGCCGATGCCGGGCTTGCCAGCAATATCAATCAGCCCGCCTAATCCGAAGGTTGAATTGATCGCCAGCCGCCCAAGCGTTTCAAACGCCTTGCCAACCTTGCCTTGCAGCAGGAAATTGAGCGCATTGCTCGGCTCGGCAAGATTGCGCACGACGTTGCCCAACCCATCGCGGATTGGCTCGGGCAAGCCATCGCGATAGGCATAGGCCAGCGGTTCAACCAGCGCCTGATCAACCGCCTGCGTGATGCGATAGCTTTCAGCATTGAACCGCTCGACCGGGTCGTTTGCAGGCGGGCCATAGGTGCCTTCGATGATGATTTCATTGCCCTGCGCATCATCATCCTGTTCCTCGCTTGGCGCCGTGGCGGGGTCAGCATCGGCAGGCGGGGCACTATCCTGCACAGCTGCCAGACTCCACATGATCGGGGTCACGGGCAGGTATGTTTGGGGCGGCGTCGCGGGCACCGGCCCGGCCGCTGACAGAGCAGCGCCAAACAACGCAGGTGGTGCGGAAATCAGCAAAAGGCCCGGCATTATAACTCTCCGCTTTCCCTTTGCGCATAGGCGATGGGCATCATGACACTTGTTGCTCTTTATCCACCCTCGCTATACCTCCGCTTAACCGTCTATCGCATTTGTGCAAGGTTTCCATGTCGCTGATCCAGATCACCCGCGAAGGCCCCGTCACCATTCTCACGCTCAACCGGGCGGAAACGATGAACCCGCTCGGCGCGCCGGGCGACGGGGATGCGTTTGTGGCGGTCGTCAATGCGATCAACCGCGATATGGAATGCCGGGTGGTAATCCTGACCGGCGCAGGGCGGGCGTTCAGCGCAGGCGGCGATATCAAGGCGATGCAGAACAAGGCGGGCACGTTTGGCGGCACCGCGCCCGCGATCTCGGACGGCTATCGCGATAATATCCACCTGATGCTGCGCGCGCTCTATGGCATCCGCGTGCCGGTAATCGCGGCGGTCAATGGCCCGGCGATCGGGCTGGGCTGCGATGTCGCCTGCCTCGCCGATATCCGCATTGCTTCCGAAAGCGCGAAGTTCGGGGTGACGTTCCTCAAACTCGGCATCATCCCCGGCGATGGCGGCACCTGGATTCTTCCCCGCGTGATCGGGATGAGCCGCGCGGCGGAACTGTTCTACACCGGCGACGTGATCGACGCGGCAACGGCGAAGGATTGGGGGCTGGTCAGCCGGGTGGTCGCAGCCGATGCGCTGATGGATGAAGCCCGCGCGCTCGCCGCCAAAATCGCCGCGCTACCCCCGCACGCGCTGCGCCAGACCAAGAACCTGCTGCGTCAGGGACAGCAGATCAGCTATGATTCTGCGCTGGAAATGGCGGCGAACACGCAGGCGATGATGCACACCACCGCCGACCATGCCGAAGGCGTCTCCGCGCTGATCGAAAAACGCGGCGCGGTGTTTACGGGAGAGTAATCAGGCGCCACAGCCCCGCCGGGATGCCTGCGACGTAGAAATGCAGCCAGCTGGCGATCAGCCACAACACAACGCCCCCGACCAGCGGCACCGCGCCGACCGACAAAAACTTGCCCCAGCGCGGCCAGTAACTGGTCCTTTGTTCCCACGTCGCCCAGGCATCGCCCATCAGCGCCCGTTTCTTGGCGTCCTGCAAATGCGCGCCGACCAGCGCGAGCACGCCCATCGCCAGCGCGGTGATCAGCGTGCGGGTGCTCCACCACAGCACGATGTGTGAGAGCGCCCACAACGCGATACCCCACATCATCGGATGGCGGGTGACGAGGAACACGCCCCGAGGCTCAGCGCGCGCTTGCGTTTGCGCCATCGGGGTCGGCAGCGCGGGGTTGCCGATCAGTGAACCGGCCAGCAGGATCATCGCGGGCAGGGTCAGCAACGTGGCAATGATCCAACCGATCTCGCCCGAACGCGGCAGGTCGGTAGGCGGCGCGGCTTTGAACGCGATATAGACCCACGCCAGCGTCGCAAAGCTCACCAGCGAATAGACGATCTGAAAGCCTCCCACGCCCAAGGCCTTCACAAGCGTGCTGCGCAGCGGATGCGACATGGTAAAATGCGTGCCGACAAAGGCGATATTCGCCGCGATCAGCGCAACA
This sequence comes from Porphyrobacter sp. MBR-49, assembly GCF_053628655.1. NCBI lineage: Bacteria > Pseudomonadati > Pseudomonadota > Alphaproteobacteria > Sphingomonadales > Erythrobacteraceae > Porphyrobacter > Porphyrobacter sp. MBR-49. The sequence goes on along the minus strand of NZ_JBRJGU010000001.1, from coordinate 380,123 downwards.
AGTGATCCGTCCATGCGTGCATCCTCCGTTAGGTCTCGCCTACCAGTCGTAAGCCTTGGGCCGCGCACTTTCATCAAGGTTGCGGTAGCGGTCGCGCAAGCCGGTCTGGTGGTTTTCAAGGTTTTGTTCGACCCCGCCGATGAACACCCGCGTCGGCACAGAGCCGACTTCGAGCGGATCACCATCCCACATTACCACATCGCCCAGCGCGCCTGCTTTCAGCACACCTGCCTTGCCGCCCATGCCGCTGATATCGGCGGGGACAGAGCTGATCGCGGCAAAGGCCTTGCCCCAATCCATGCCCGTCGCGCCGGGCATCCGGGTCAGCGCGACCAGATTGCCTGCCACCTGCTGCAAACGGCGCGGATCCTGCATGGTTGACGCATTGATCGCCACCTTCACCCCGGCGCGCGCCAGCCGCCCGGCATTGCTTTGGGTGGCACCCAATTGTTCAAAGGTTTCGGGCAGGTCGGTCAGCCCATCGGCGATCACCGGCACGCCCGCTGCGGCGATGGCATCGGCCACCAGCCACCCTTCGTTCGCGCCGACCAGCACCATATCAAGCCTTGGGTATTGCGATTTGAGCCCCAGCACAGCGCGAATATCCGCCGCCCGTTCTACCGCGACATAGAGTTTCTGCCGCCCCGTCACCACCGGCACCAGCGCCTCGGCATCGAAGCGGGTGAGCAGCACGTCATCATCCTTGGTGATTTCGGTGGTCTGCGGAATCCCGGACTTGCCGACCAGTGCCTGCGCTTCGCGCAACGCCGCGCTCAGCAAGGCGTAGGCCGCAACCCGGCTGCCGCCTGCGCGCTGCGCCCCGCCTTCGCCCAGATTGATCATCTGGAACGCGCGCGCCTGCATCACCGGGTTGGCATCGCCGTCCAGATCGATGATCGCGCCCTGCCCGGCAAAGATCGATCCGGCGGGCATGGTGGTGGTGGCCGCGCGGGTGATCCCGGCAGCGCGGTGGACAAGGATGTGCTGCGAAGCCGGATTGATCGCGGTGGAGGTATCCAATGCCGCACTGAACGGGGTGCCGCGCGCGGAAATATCGTTCGATTCGCTCACCGCCGAAACATCCGACAGGCCCAGCGATGTGACCGTGGCGAACAGGCCGGGTGTCACCCATGCTCCGCCCGCATCAACACTTGCCCCACCCGTGGGCGCGCCGCTGGCAGGCCCGGCATAGACCACGCTGCCGCCGCGCACGACCACGGTGCCGCCGTCAATCGGCGCGCCGCCATCGCCAATTACGACGCGGGCGTTGGTGATGGTAACATCCTGCGCGCTGGCCTTGTAGCCGACGAAGGCTCCGGCAAGCCCAAGCGCAATTCCCAAAGCGCCGAGCGGTCGCAGGCGCCGCGTTTTTGCTGCGCCGTTCATTTCACATCTCCTTCGCCGGGCTGGCCCAGTTCAAAATCGCTGACGGGCCGCATCTTGGGGTTGGTCGCATCAAACATCAGCGCGCCGTCGATCCAGACCTTTTCGGGCCTTGAATACACACTCAGCGGATCGCCGTTCCACAGCACCACATCGGCCATCTTGCCGACTTCGAGGCTGCCGGTCATGTCTTCGATCCCCATCGCCTTGGCGGCGTTATAGGTGATCCACTGGATCGCGGTCGCATCGGGAATGTCGATGCCGAGCCTGAGGCCCGCCGCCTGCGCCTTGGCAGCCTCCTGATTCAATCGCTGAATATCGTTCTTGTCATCCGAATGGATCACCACGCAGGCGCCTTCGCGTTGCAGGAAGGCCGCGTTTTCGAGAATGCCGTCATAGCTTTCCATCTTGAAGCCATACCAATCGGCCCAGATCGCGCTGCACACATCGTTTTCACGCAGCAGATCGCCGATCTTGTAGGCTTCAACCGCGTGGTGGAAGGCGCTGACTTTGTATCCCATTTCCTTGGCCATATCCAAAACCAGCGCCATTTCATCGGCGCGGTAGCAATGGTTGTGGATCAGGATATCGCCCTTGAGCACGCCGACCAGCGTTTCCTTGCCGAGATCGCGTTTGGCCTTAGGGTCATTGGCGTAATCGATCGCATCGAGCCAGGTGTCGCGGTTGACCGCGAAATTGCCCATCCGGGTCGAAGGCATCCGCCCACGGCTGCCATAAACACGCTTGGGATTCTCCCCGCAGGCCATTTTCATGCCGTAAGGCGCGCCGGGGAACTTCATCCCCTGCACCGTGCGCGCGGCGACGTTTTTCAGCGTGACCGAACGCCCACCCATCAGGTTGGCCGAGCCGGGCAGGATTTGCAGCGCCGTGATCCCGCCATTGGCGAGCGCGCGGGTAAAGCCGGGGTCTTGCGGCCAGACCGAATGTTCGGCCCAGACCTCGGGCGTGGTCGGGCTGGTCGCCTCGTTCCCGTCCGAATGCGCGTTGACGCTGGGCGAGGGATAATCGCCAAGGTGCGAGTGGATGTCGATGATGCCGGGGGTGACGAATTTGCCACTGCCATCAAACACCGCAATATCCGCCGGGATCGGGGTGTCCGGCCCGCCGACCGAGGTGATCTTGCCCCCGCTCATGAACACCACGCCGTTCTCGATTGTGCCGCCTTTGCCGTCATAGATGGTCGCGCCGCGGATCGCAGTGGCGATGTTGGGGTAGGGCTTATAGGTCGAGAGGAATACGCCGTCGGATTCAACCTTGGCGGCGAATTTCTTGTCGTCCGCCTTGGTGCTGGCAACATCGCCCCCGCCAGCGTTCCCGCCAGCATTCCCGGTTGTGGCGCAGGCGCTGAGCGCAAGCGCGCTGGCGAGAGTGGCAAATGCGCCGATGCGCGCACGCAGATTTTGTCTTGAGATCATCGAAAACCCTTCCGTTTCCCCGGCGCGAAGTGTGCCGAGGAAACGAAGGGTTGTCCATGCCGCTGGACGAGTTTTCGTGCGAACCCTGCGACTATTCAGCCGGACGGGTCGCGGGGTGGATCCCGGCTGCGGCAGCTTCGCCCAGTTCGGCTTCGCCTGCCAGACCATCATCCTTGAGCGTGTCGAGGTGCATCAGCTTCTTGATCAGCGGGCTGATCACAATCACGCCAACACCAACGGCAATCGCCAGCCAGCCGATCTGATTGTAAACGTCGAGCACGACCTGCTTGCCCGCACCCTCGCCCGACGCTGCTTCGGAACCTGTTGCAGCCGCGATCAGGCCCGCGACAAAATTGCCGGTGGCCGAAGCGAAGAACCACGTCCCCATGATCAGCGACGCCATGTGGGCAGGGGCAAGGCGGTTCATTGCCGACAGGCCCACCGGCGAAAGGCACAATTCGCCGGTCGTATGCAGCAGATAGATCAGGAAGATGAAGATGACCGGGGTCATGTTACCGGTCGCAGCGCCTGCCACCAGCACCAGGAAACCAGCACCAAGCTGCATCAAGGCCAAACCGAACTTGGCCGGGGTCGAAGGTTCAAGCCCACGGCGGCCCAGCGACGTCCACAGCCACGCGAAGAACGGCGCAAGCAGCACGATATAGATCGCGTTGATCGACTGGAACATTGAAGCCGGCACGTCGAAACCCAGCATCGAGCGATCAACATGGCGGTCGGTGAACAGGTTGAGCGATGACCCCGCCTGTTCGAACAAGGCCCAGAACAGAATCGAACCGAGGATGAGGAACATCGCGGCAAAGATGCGGTCACGGTCCTGATTGCGGTTGATGATTGACTGCCAGATGACCACCAGCAGCGACACTCCGAAACCAGCCAGCGTCAGATTGAGCGCACCTGTTTCGGATATGCTGCCAAGGAACATCCCGATGAAGGCGACAATCGCCAGCAGTCCGCCCAGCCCGAAAATCGCGAGCGGCAGTGTCGGCGAGGCAGCGTAGGAGCCGTGCACGAAGCGGAAGGTCGCCTCACCCAGCACATAGAGGATCAGGATCGTGCCGCCCACGCCGAGCAAGGTGCCAACCACGGCCTGATTCTGCACCAGCCACCAACACGTGATCACCGCGATCAGGCCAACTGCATAAAGCAGCCATTCGAGCTTGATGCCCATCACCGACCCGGCGAGCTTTGCCGGATCGCTCGGTTCACCGCGCCCCAGCAGGAGCGGTTTGAAAATCGTGAACACGATCAGGCCAAGCAACATGCCAAAGCCGGCCGCGCCAAAGCCGTAGGCCCAGCCATAGGTCTCACCCAGATATCCGCACAAAATCGATCCCAGTGCAGCGCCGAGGTTAATCCCCATGTAGAAGATCGTATAGGCACCATCGCGGCGCACGTCGGTGCGCGGGTACAGTTGCCCAACGATCACCGAAATGTTGGCCTTGAGAAAGCCGGAACCGACGATGATGAAGGCAAGCGCCAGCCAGAAAATATTGAGGCTGGCCGCATCCTGTCCGCCACTGCCTTCAAAGCCCATGAGAAAGTGGCCGAAAGTCAGCAGAATTGCGCCGAATGTGACCGCCTTGCGCTGGCCAAGATACTTGTCCGCCAGATAACCGCCCAGCACCGGAGTGATATACACCAGCGCGGTATATGCGCCGTAGATCACCCCCGCCTGGCTATCGTCAAACAACCAGTGCTTGGTCAGGTAGAAGATCAGCAGTGCGCGCATCCCGTAATAGGAAAAGCGCTCCCACATCTCGGCGAAGAACAGGACGAACAGACCCTTGGGGTGGCCGAGAAAAGTCCCGGCGCTGTCCCCGTGCGGAAGCTCTTGCGTTGCCATTTATGCAGATATCCCTTTTGCGCGCCCCTCCGGCGCGATCCCATGGGGACGCAACCTAGCGTATCATTTGCGCGTGTGAAGCTTTTGTTGCGCGTGATTGTTCAGGATGTGCTTTGGCACGACGTAGACCGCCCCCGCCACCCCCTTGCCGCCGCCCCCACCACCCCCTCGCCTTGACCGCGTGGCTGTATTATGGCACTGATGCACCTCGTAAGGGACAGCCCATCACCATGAACGCCAACCGCCCAAGCGCCAACCGGCCCGTCTATCTCAAGCTGCGCGATCAGATTGCCGCGGCGATTATCGACGGCGAATATCCGGAAGGCGCGATGCTGCCATCGGTGCGCGCGCTCGCGGCGGAGCAGGGGGCCAATCCGCTGACCGTGGCCAAAGCCTATCAGCAGTTCCAGAATGATGGCTTGGTCGAAGTGCAACGCGGGGTTGGCATGTATGTGGTGCGCGGTGCCGCAGAACGCCTGCGCGCGGCCGATCGCGAAGCTTTCCTGCGCGAGGAATGGCCCGAAATCCGTGCCAGGATGGAACGGCTCGGCCTCAACCCCGCCGATATGATGCTGGCCGACTGAATTATTCGCCTGCTGACACGCGTGGAAGTTGCGCGTTTTCCCGATTTATGACAATCTGTTCATTGTCAGACGTTGCGGGATTGCATCCGGCTGCGCGCTGCGATTAATGGGGGCGCCTTACGGGTCGGAGGCGAGTTGAGGGAAACCGCGGGGTCAAACCCGCTTACGGTGTGATATGGCGGCCAGACCGCCCATGGGCACCGGGAGATCACCATGATCAGATCCGAGTTGTTGCAGGCATTACACAAAGACAATCCCGAACTGCGCGCCGACGAAGTCGAGCAGGTGGTGGATATCTTCTTTGACGAGATCGCTCAGCGATTGGCCGAGGGAGGTCGAGTCGAATTGCGCGGTTTTGGCGCGTTTTCGACGCGCGAACGCGAAGCGCGCAGCGGGCGCAACCCGCGCACCGGTGAAACGGTGCCCGTGCCGTCCAAGCGTGTGCCCTATTTCAAGGCCGGCAAGGAAATCCGCGAGCGCTTGAACAAAGCGTAAGCGCTGCACGGAAAGCGGTAACGGAGTCGCGGGGCGCCAATGTTTCACGTGAAACATTGGCGCCCCGCACACCGCAACTGTGCATCCCATTGTTCAAATTACCCGCCACCGCGCAGCCACGCGCCGGCAGGCTCTGGCATTGCGCAGGCAAGATGTGCCATGAGCCGTCGCGCATCTTGCGGGTGTGGCGGAATGGTAGACGCCGGGGACTTAAAAGCACATAATATCCAACGACTTACAAAATATATGTAGCAAAATCAGTTAGATAGAGGCACAATAGAAGGATGAGCGCCTAGCACATTGCTAGCACAAAACGCTCATATATGGTGCCCACCATGACGACCGCTGATATTACCGCTCGCCACAAGATGCTCGATGGCAAAGTCCAACTCTATATCCGGGCTGGCAGTCCGCATTGGCAATGCTCCTGCACGATCGCAGGACGACAGAAGCGAACGACGACCAAGGAAGAGAGTCTTGCCCGCGCCAAGGACGTTGCGCGGGACTGGTATCTCGGCCTCCTTGGCAAATACCGCCAAGGCGAAATCAGGGAAGGCACACCCTTCACGAAAGCCGCCGACCATTTCCTCGCCGAATACGGTGCGATCATGGAAGGCGAGCGAAACGCCCAATATATCAAGAGTCATGGCATCCGACTCAGAGTCCATCTGATCCCCTTCTTTGGGGACAAGATGGTGGAGGAAATCACCCCCGGACTCGTGCAGGAGTATCGTGCCCACCGGATGAAGACCGGAGTCGCAAGGGATAAGAAGACACCCCAGCGACCGGCGCGAAACACCCTGCATCAAGAAATCATCACGCTACGGCACGTCCTCAAGACAGCCGAGCGGCACGGTTGGCTGGCTTACCTCCCCAACATATCTGCACCCTACAAGGCGTCAGGGAAAATCAGCCACCGCGCATGGTTTTCGCCGGAGGAGTATAAGCAGCTCTATAAGGCGACCGGCGACCGGGCGAAGAACCCTAAGAAGGAGCGGTGGCGGTCGGCTTGCGAAGATCTCCACGACTACATCCTGTTCATGGTGAACAGCGGGCTTCGCCCAGACGAAGCCCGGCGCATCGAGGTGCGCGACGTGGAGATCGCAATCGACGGCCCAGATAAGCAAAAGATTCTTCATATCGCCGTGCGCGGCAAGCGCGGCGTCGGCTATTGCAAGACGATGCCCGGCGCGGTGTTACCGTTCCAGCGCGTCGTGAAGCGGCATGGTCGAAAGGCGACCGATTTGCTTTTCCCGACTATCCAGCGCGAGCTGTTCAACACTATCCTCGACGAACTCGATATGAAGAAGGACCGTGAGGGCAACGCCCGCACGACTTACAGCCTTCGCCATACCTACATCAGCTTCCGGCTCATGGAAGGGGCCGACATCTATCAGGTGGCCAAAAACTGCCGCACCAGCGTCGAAATGATCGAGAAATACTACGCCTCTCACATCAAGGACATGATCGACGCCGGGGCCATCAACACCCGGCGACCGAAAAAATGAGGACAGGAGCCTCCGCGACGGACGCCCCTAAGATTATGGAAGCAGCTTTCCTCTTCCGTCCTTGGCAGCCCGCCACGTTCCGCCTAGACTAAGATGTGGCTTTGCGGGCGTGGCGGAATCGGTAGACGCAACGGACTTAAGCTAAGGAAATGAGTGCCTGGGGGGAAACCCCCAGTGCAGAACTGCTCAAATTCGGGGAAACCTTTCAAATGGCAATCCCGAGCCAAGCCCTCGCAAGAGGGAAGGTGTAGAGACTAGACGGGCAGCGCCTAACCCCCGATCTTCGGGGCAGGGTGAAGGGATAGTCCAGACCACAAACGTCCTTTGGGGCGGCGACGAAAGTCGTAGCTGGTAAGAAAATCCGTCGGGCTTTGCCCGTGCCGGTTCAAGTCCGGCCGCCCGCACCACCTTCGTTTCCGATCAGTCCGCCGAACGGCGGATCGTCTGCCAGTCAAGCCGGAACCGGCGACCTGGCTTCTTATTCGCGAAGGCGCGCCTGAACAGGCGGGCCGTTGGCCCTTCGGTCTTCCGAACGGGAGACGGCCATCGCTTACGCCCCTAGATTGGTCGTGTGTGATCTTGACTGACGACTATACGCCTGATCAAGCGCGCTCAATCAGTACCGCAAAGTAGAAATACATTCCGCTAGGATTTTTGAAGCAACCTTCTCGTCTTCCTCTCATATTAGCGGACGTAATATGATTACCTGTAACATACACTCCGATAAATTTCTGGGTAAAGAAGTCGGGGTCGGGTTCCTGTGGAGCATCGCCAGCAGAAAGTGGGACTCCTACAGCTTTGTTTATTTCTAAGCAAACATCTCGATTTATGTCGCGGAGCGCCAAAAGTAGCTCTGCCGTATTAGGCGGGGTGGGTGTCGGTACATCAATCACTGGGTGCCCGCCATTGTAAGAAAAGTCGTCGCTCAATCTGGCTAAGGCCGGAGCACTCTGTGGAGCTACGCCTCCGCCTACAGGATGAAAAACATGACAGCTAAAATCTGTCGGCGCAGTTGGGTTGTAATAGGTATCGGCAGCAGTTGCTGCGCCATCTCCATTTGTATCTGTCCAGAAGCTAATGGTAGTGTCAGCACAGCCATTTACCAACCGCATTCGTGTAATTGCGGATTGAAGCGCGCCCGCATATTGCGTGATCTCTGCTGCGCTAATGAGGATGTTTTCGCGGTTAGAGTTTGAGCCACCCCGACTTGAAGTGGTGATGGCATAGGACAGCGCCGCAAAGAGTGCGACTGCGATCAATATCAGAAATAAAGCATTGCCTTTTTGTGCATACATGACACGCCATAAGTTATTCAAACTTCATGAAATCTAGCACGTCTTTGCCCCCGTGACCAACAGAAGATTTCAGGTGTCGTCCTCATGAGGTGCGCTGTCGGCCTTCCCATCTCGCGCGAGCTCCGGGATCAAGCTGTTAAGAGCTGCCACCAGATCGCGTGGCAGATGCGACCGGCCTGTCAGCCAGCTCCGCACCGTCAAGACCGCCGAATGACGGTGGCCCCTTTCTCGGTCGCCGGGGTCTGTGCCCTTCAAAAAATGCATCTGGCCTCCCATGAGAACATTAGAGGAACAATCTGCCAGATTCGGTATAGCTGCTACAATCGCCGCGAGACCCATATCCACCCAGCACCGTCGCCTTTTGGATAAGCTTCAGTTTTTCGGATTTTTGCGCTCTTATCTTGATAAAATTCGGATTTGAGCCTGTTAGATGAATGCTTATCCGAGATTCCGCTTCGCCCTCGGCGATCTTAACGTGGTATTTTTCGGAACCCGGCTTCCTTAAGGTAAGAAAATTCGGTATGATGAGGGAGAAAGGCACCCTTAATGTCCGAATTTTCCGCCGCCACCTACCCAGAAGTCTTCGTTTCAAACACGGCCATATCCAAGGCCGTGTATGAGGCTGTCGAGCGAGGCGAGCTGCGCAAGATCGGCTCGCGCCTCTACACCCGCAATCTGACCGAAGATCCGGAACGACTGGTACGTCGCAACTGGTATCACCTGATCACCAGCTATTACCCCGACGCGCTGATCACAGATCGCACCGCGCTTGAAAACAAGCCCGCCGAGGATGGCTCGGTCTTTCTTGTCTCCACCAAGACGACCGAGACACAGCTTCCCGGCCTGACCCTGCGTCCCCGTCAGGGCAAGGGTGCGATCGACACCGATAAGCCCTTTATCGGTGGCGCACGGCTCGCATCAACGCCGCGCGCCTATCTTGAAAACATGAAATCGTCGCGCGCGCGCGGTGGACGTGTGCCGCGCACACTGACGCGCGAAGAACTGGAACAGCGCCTTGATGCGCTTTTGCGCGGTCAGGGTGAAGGTGCCCTCAACAAGCTGCGCGATGACGCGCGCGCTATTGCGCCAAACCTTGAGCTTGAGGCTGAATGCGAAGCACTGAACGACTTGATCGGTGCCTTCCTCGGCACGCGGGAAGCCAAGACCGAAAGCGCCGTCGGCAAAGCACGGGCCGCAGGACATCCCTATGATCCCGACCGGGTTGCGCTGTTTGAGACGCTGTTTGGGGCGCTGCGTGAAGCTATTCCCACCCCGCGCATCGCGTCGGCAGCGGCAGGCGAAGCCGCCACCAATCTGGCCTTCTTCGAGGCCTACTTCTCGAATTTCATTGAGGGCACCGAGTTCAGCGTCGGGGAGGCGCGCGAAATCGTCTTTGAAGGCGCGATCCCCACGGAACGGCCAGAGGATGCCCATGACGTGCTCGGCACGTTCCGCATCGTTTCCGATGCGCAGGACATGAGCACCCTGCCAACGAGCAGCGAGGAATTTGAAGCGCTCCTGCGCCGTCGTCACGCCACGATCATGCAAGCGCGGCCAGACAAGAACCCCGGTGGTTATAAGACCAAGGTCAACCAGGCGGGCAATACCGTTTTTGTCACACCCGAGCTTGTGAACGGGACACTAGAGCGTGGCTTCGAGTTCTATCGTGCCTTGGAAGAACCCTTCCAGCGCGCGGTGTTCATGATGATCATCGTCAGCGAAGTGCATCCTTTCGCAGACGGCAACGGGCGCACCGCCCGGATCATGATGAACGCCGAACTGGTAGCGGCAGGGCAGGAACGCATCATCATCCCCACGGCCTACCGCACCGATTACCTCGGCGCGCTCAAGGCCTTTTCCAAGAACGGCCTCACCACGCCGCTCATCCGTATGCTCGATATCGCACAGAACTACACAGGCATGATTGACTGGAGCACCTTCGAGGGTGCCCGTGCCATGCTGGAGGATACCAATGCCTTTGCGGAAGGCGAAGACGCTAAGCTCAAGTACAATAGAAAATAGATCAGCCTGTTGGGCGTCCCCCTCTCACCGTCGCCAAGGCTTCGGCGGTTCGGGTCGGGCTCTATGGCCTCACGGCCACCAAACCCCCGCGCACCGCGCAAGCCCTTAACGGGCGGGGTTTCGGCCCATCCGGGTGACGATCCCTGACGCGACCGGCGGCAACGCCGCCGACCTTGAGAGCCGTCAGAACTTCGGCCCTGCGGGCGGGCGAAAAACGCTGCGCTGCTTGAGGCGCAGGATTGCAGCTTCGATGTTGCGCAAGGTAGCACCAATATGAGGGCAGCTTTCAGCCGTCTGGCCCATACGGGCAAGGTCTTGCATGATCCGGGCGTAGAGGGTGCGCAGTTCCTGTTCGCTGAGGTGGCTGAGATCAGCTGGGGCGATAAACTGAGACATGGATTTTCTCCCTGTGGCTTGGGCCGCGACCATCGCGGAACCTTCATGCGCAGACAGGGAGCAGCGCGTTCGTTAGGCCGCACCTTGGGCGAAACGCAGTGGAGAAGCCGACAGGCTTGCGGCAGGAAGACGAACCGATGCGAGGATGCTCATAAGAAGGGCCGCTGGACTCGCGGTTGCTTGGGGAGAAATCTGTAGTCCCCATCGCGCCTGATTGAGGTCCGACCGGGCAAACGAAGACTACCCGCTGACAAAATCAACCGTTGCCGGTAAAGACTCGCTTGGGGGCAGCACGAATGCGCTGACAGTGGCGACTTCCTGGCCAGTCCCTTCCGTGAAGCAGGAGGGTCTATTCGTTCTCTGCTGGCCTTTGTCGCTGCGCTTGCAATTGCGCTTGCCGTTCCGGCGGGTGCGACCTTCACGCCGCCAGATGTACCCCAGCGGGAGGCCACTGCTCTGGTGCTCGGGAAGGACGCTGCTCAGATCGGTTACATCGAACGCGAGCGAAGGCGCGCCGATGTACCGGACAATTTCGCGGCTTCGACGCTGAATTTTGCCCGGCAGCGACTGGCCGCTGCCGATCCCGGTATCCGCCAAGAAGCCGAAAGGTATGGCCGCCGCATCCTCCAAGCGGGCACCAGCACCGGCTGGCTGCGGTCATGGCCGGACCCCATGAAGATAAAGGCCGATATTGCCGCACGAAGCCGGGGGGAGAGCGACCTTGTGATCGCCGCTCGACAGGCAGGACACCTGTTGATGTTCAATGCCGCGCTGCCAGATTTTGCGGACACCATCTACGACGCCCGAATGCCGCTTGACGTTCAGGCACGACGCGTCGCCTATCTGACCCACTATCTCGACACCAGAGACCGCCAGACTCCCCGCTTTGAGGACACTTGTCCTGAGCGCGGGCCTTGCAGACGCCGAGAGTTCTTTCAGATTTCGAGTGACTACCGATACGGCCCTGAGGCCGCCACGGAAGCAGCAAATCTCTATCTGCCCGAGAGCCAGCGCGCGCGCTTTATCGACGTGACCGATTCCAGAGGGACACGGAGTCCGGCTCCGGCAGCAAGCCAGCCAACAGTGCCCTCGGCCCCTAGCTCCCTGCCATCCATCATCGTCTCTGCCTTGTTCTTGGCGGGTGCATTGATCGTTGGAAACATCCTGTTTCGGATGATCAGGAACAGGGCCGGTTCGGGTCCATCTACGCGGCACGGCAGCGCGCAATTCGCATCAATGCAGTTCGGGATGCCGGATGACCCAAGAAGCCTCCATCACGGAGTATTCCTCGGGTTCAGCCACCGGCTTGGTGACGCGCGCGCCGTGGTGGGCCGCCCGATCCTAACCACCCAAGAAGCGCATACGTTGATTGTAGCGCCATCAGGCTCAGGCAAAGGCACGCGCGTCATCGTGCCCACGCTCATGCTCTACAAGCCATCGCTTATCGTCTTTGACCCCAAGGGCGAAAACGCGGCGATAACGGCCCGCTATCGCCGCGACGAAATGGGCCACAAGGTGCATATCCTGAACCCGTGGGGAGAACTGGCCGACCTGTTCAAGAGCTACGGTTTCAGTCCTGCTACCCTCAATCCACTCGATGCACTGGACCGCAACGACCCAAACGTCGTCGCCACGGCGCGGGCCATCGCCATCGCAATCTGTATCAGGCCCGATGATAAGAACCCCATCTGGCAGAACTATGCCGCAGGGCTATTGGCCTCGATTCTGCTGTGGGTGACAGACCAACCCGGCGAGAGCAAAACCTTGGGCCGTGTCGCCGATCTTGTCAGCGGCGGTGAAACAGGTGGCGACTTGCGCACCACGCTGCTGCCGCAAATGATTGCCAGTTCTTCATTCAAGGGCGCGATGCGCAAATCTATCGGCCAGCTCCCGCACCTTGCCAACGAAACCTACACCGGCATCATCTTCAATTTGACGGAGGCGCTCCAGTTCCTGGTCGACGACCTGTTGGTAGCGGCGACAGACCACTCCACTTTTGACATTGCCGATCTGACCCGTGCGGACACGACGGTATTCCTCGTCATCCCTACCGAGCAGCTTAAGACACAGTCGGTTTGGGTCCGGCTCCTGTTGGCATCCGTCACCAGCACGTTCAGGCGCCACTCTCCCGCCTCGAAAGGGCGTCGGGGTATGTTCCTGCTCGACGAGTTTCTCGTGCTGGGCCGTGTCGACCAGATCGTAGAAGACCTCACCTTCATGCGCGGATACGGGCTCGACCTTACGATAGTCATTCAGGATCTCGGACGGCTTAGGAAGTTCTATGGCGAGGAAGCCGACACCATCCTGAGCAACTGCGGCTGGAAGTGGTTTTGTAACGTCCAAGACCTCAAGACGGCCCAATACGTCAGCTCGGCCTTGGGCACGACAACGGTCGAAAGCTTTAGCCAGACGACCGGGAGCGGGGGCGGAGGCAGCACCACGATGGGCGAAATGGCTCGTCCCCTCCTGATGCCGGAAGAAGTCATGCAGCTAGGGAAAGGGGTCTACGACATGCAGGCCGATGGCTATTCGCTGGACGACAAGCGCAATGCGCTTTTGTCCGAGGACAAGCTGGGCGTGCTGACGCAAGCACCCTTGGCTACCTCAACCGCGATGTGCGCGCACGCCTGCTCGACGAAGTGAACGGCATGAGCCTCGACAACTTCCTTGTCCGTGCCAAGCGAAAGTCGGTCGAACATTTCCAGCAGCCCGCAGCATGGCAAACCCTTTCAGGCGACGACCGCGAGGCGTTGATTGCCGATGTTGCGGGGCTGCCCTCGGCGCTGGAAGACAATGACACCGCAGCCAAGCAGTTCGATTATATCGTCCTGTCCGGCCAGCTTGCCTTGCTGCGCAACGAGGCAGCGTTCAGCCGTTGCAGGGAGAAAGTGACCGCGCTTGCCGCCAAGCTGGAAACGCTTGGCAACGTGCCAATGGTCGCTGCCGAGATGGCTTTGATCCTTGAGTTGCAGACTGATGAATACTGGCAGGACATTGACGCGTGGTCGCTGGAACAGATGCGTCGCCGCCTGCGCGGCTTGATAAAGCTGATCGAAAGTGACGAACGCCACATCGTCTATACAGACTTCGAAGACGAGATCGGTGCAGGATCGAAAATCGACCTTCCCGACGTTAGCGTGGGAACCGATAAGGCGCGCTTCCAGATGAAAGTGCGCCATTTCCTGAAGCAGCACCTCGATCACATAACCGTTCAGAAGTTGCGCCGCAACGAACAGCTCACCCCGCAGGATTTGTTAGAGCTGGAGCGGATCTTACGCGAAGAAACAGAGGCGAGCGACGCGGACCTAGCAGTTATAACGAGCGAAGGCGGACTAGGATTGTTTGTCCGTTCGCTGATTGGCCTTGATCGTGATGCGGCAAAGGATGCCTTTGCAGAGGTTCTCGCAGGACAGAACCTCAATGCGAACCAGATTGAGTTCATCAACCTGATCATCGACTACCTGACCGAGCGCGGTGCAATGGATCCACGACGTCTTTACGAAAGTCCGTTTACCGACTTCGACGATCAGGGTGTCAGCGGCGTCTTCCCGCAAGCCGACGTGCGGCGGATCGTGCAAGTTCTCAATGACGTTAGCGGGAGGGCGGCTGCGTGAGGAACCCAAATAAAAACTTCTCTGGATCAATATGGCGCAGGTGGGATTTGCATCTTCATGCACCAGGCACCAAACTGTCCAGTGGTTTTGGATCCCCCGACGAAGCGGGCCTTAAAAGATATGTAGACACTCTCGAAAAATCTGACGTCCACGGTTTCGGCATCACAGACTATTTTTCATTCGACAGCTACTTCCTTGTACGAAATGCATATATAACTGCATATCCTGATAGCCAAAAACTTCTAATCCCAAACATAGAATTTCGCCTACTGGAAGCAATTAGTAAGGATGTAAGGCACATCCACGCCCACGTACTTATTGACCCGAACGCCGCCTCTGAGAGCAAGCTCAATACCCTATTGAGCGATTTGCTTACGCACATCACGCGTGATGGTGGCAGAGTAAGGTGCAACGAGCTTTCGACAAAAGCTGACTACGAGCAGGCCACTGTAGGCATCGTTGATTTACGAGACGCTCTAAAAGCTGTCTTTCCAGATCGATCCACTTACATGATTATCCTCGCAGCGAACAACGATGGCTTGAAAGGCGTCGATACAAAATCTCCGAGAAGCCTCTCAATCTCCGATGAGCTCGACAAGGCCAGCAATGGTAAGATAATTGGGCATCAACCTTATACAATAATTTGAGCATCCCCCTTCGGGCCGTGCTCTATCGCTGGCGCGACGAAACCCGCCTCGCGGTTTCCGCCAATTCGGGTGACGATCCCTGACGCTTGAATAGCTGACGGCCTTATGGGCCGAACTATTTCTGTTCTTCGAGGGAAAGATGGCTCTGCCTCTCTCTCCCTGCAAGGCCATGCTTTGGTGGCCGTGGCTCGCCTTCGGCTGCGCCCGCACCACCCACCGGCACCAGACCTTGCCCCCTCTCTCTCCGCTGTTCGCCACGAGGCAGGGTTTCAGAGCGCGACCTGAAACCCAAGCCCAATGGAGCAGAACAATGGAACCGAACCTAACCCTCCCCACGGCTGCCGCCGTGCACCCGCCGCCGCACCCTTTGCAAACGGCGGAAAATCAAACTTCAGACGCATCGGATTTTTGGTGGACAGGGACTCGAGATCGTGGAATTGTAATCTTGAGTTGTTAGCCCGTTTAGCACAAGCTTTAGCACAAAATCACATCATCGGCTAAATGGTCCATTCAATTCAATGGCTTAACCTAGCCCCTATCAGACTTAAAATCCCCTGATCTTTGATCGTGCTGGTTCGAGTCCAGTCACCCGCACCAGTAATCCGCGCTTCAACCCTTTCCGGCGAAAAGGTTGGCCGGATTACTCCCAAGCGCAAGCGACGCACCACCCCTAACCGCGATTAGCTCCGCCTTAACGCCTTACCCCTAATTCTCGCAAAGAATCATGGGGCAACCGCGTCCCGTCAGCGGCCCAGCAGGGTGCGTGGCGGGTTGGGACAACACGGCATGGACAAGGCTGCGAATACAGCAAAGCTGGATCAGCAACCGCCCATCACGGGTGAGGAAATGCGCGCCGCACCGCGCTTTACCTTGCTGATCCGCGCGGCCAAACTGATCTCTGCTCAGGGCGAATTCGTGTGCGTTATCCGCGACGTGTCCGAAACCGGGGTGAGCGTTCGGCTGTTCCATACGCTGCCCGGCTGCAAGAATTTCGCGCTGCACCTGGCTGGGGGCGCGACCTATGAGCTCACCCAGGTCTGGGAGCGCGGCAACGAAGCGGGCTTCACCTTTGTGAACACAGTCGCCGTGCAACAGTTGATCAGCGAATCCGGCGAATATCCCAAGCGCGGCTTGCGACTGGGCCTGTGCTTCCCGGTGACGATCGCCTCGCTTTCTCAGCGGTTGGAGGGCGTGGTCGAAAACCTGTCGCAGCAGGGCGCACGAATTGCCTGCGACGGTTTGCTGGCGATTGATCAGAGCGTGCGAATCGAGGTGCCGACCGTGAACGGCGAAATGCGCGAAGTGCGCGCCAAGGTGCGGTGGCGGCGCGATTCGCACTATGGCGTGGTGTTCGACGACACCTTCGCGCTTGGCGATTTCGCGCGTCTTGCAGCGCGGTTGCAGGCCCCGGCGCTGTTAAGAGAATAATTCGCAGGCCCGTGCCGCGCTTGAGCATTCCCAGCGCGTGATGCGTCAGGCGGGAACGAATGTCAGCGCCACCCCGTTGATGCAGTGGCGTTTGCCCGTGGGTTTCGGCCCATCTCCGAAAATATGCCCCAGATGCCCACCGCAATCGGCGCAGTGCACTTCGGTGCGGGGAAAGCCGATCTTGTAATCGGTGCTGGTGCCAACCGCCCCCTTGTCTATGGCCCGCCAGAAACTCGGCCAGCCGGTGCGGCTGTCGTATTTATGCGCCGAGGCATAAAGCGCGTTGCCGCAACCCGCGCACACGAATGTGCCCGCGCGCTTTTCCTTATCGAGGGGCGAGGTAAAGGCGCGTTCCGTCCCGCCCTGGCGCAGCACATGGAACTGATCTTTCGTCAGAACCCGGCGCCATTCGGCTTCGCTTTTGGCCTTGGGAAAGCTCTTGGCCTCCGCCGGTGCCGCGCCGCAGGACGCCAGAAACGGCAGCGCAGCACCGATCCCGGCAGCGGCGATCACAGTGCGGCGGTGAAGCAGGGGCAGGCGCATCGGGCGATCCTTCGTCATCGGGGGCGGCAACTCACCCTGATGTTACGCGCGAATCGCCGCGATGGTTTCACGCCTGTGCGCTTTGCATTCTCTGGCCGAATCAGAAGGTGGTGATTTCCACCTCCAGCTTGCGGAAGCCGTGGACGAAATTGGCGCGCACGCGCTCAACATCGCCCGCGACGTGCACCCGCATCCGGCGCTTGTGCATTTCTTCGAGCAGCACCTTCAGCTGCAATTCCGCCAGCCGCGCACCAACGCAGCGGTGGATGCCGTAACCGAACGCAAGATGCCGCCGGGCATTTTCGCGCGTGATATCGAGCTTGTCCGGATTATCGAACACCTCTTCGTCGCGATTGGCCGATAGATACCACAGCACCACCTTTTCGCCCTTTTTGATGGTCTGCCCGAACAGTTCGGTGTCTTCGGTGCAGGTGCGGCGCATATGGGCGAGCGGGGTCTGGTAACGCAGGCATTCCTGCACCGCGTTGGGGATCAGTTCGGGCTGTTCTTCGAACAATTTGCGCTGATCGGGAAACTTGTCGAGCGCGTGGATGATGCCGCTCATGGTGTTGCGGGTGGTGTCATTGCCGCCGACGATCAGCAGCACCAGATTGCCCATGAATTCTTCGGGCCGCATCTGGTTCATCGCTTCGGAATGGAGCATCATCGAGATGAGATCATTGCCCGGTTCCTTGTCCATCGTGCGTTCGATCCACAGCGACTGGAAATAGGCCGCCATTTCCTGCAACACGCTCCAGCGCAGTTCGTCCAGCTCGCGCACGGTGGCGAGTTCGGTATCGCCCGACCAGTCCGACCAGAAGGTGAGCAACCGGCGGTCTTCCCACGGGAAGCCGAACAGGATGGCGAGCATCCCGGTGGTCAGTTCGATCGAGACGGTATCGACCCAGTCAAACACCTCCCCGCGCGGCAGCGAATCGAGCAGTTCACCGGTGCGGGCGCGGATTTCCGCTTCCATGTCGGTGATCGCGGTGGGGGTGAATTTGGGCGCGACGGTGCGGCGCTGGCCGGTGTGCTGCGGGCGATCCATCGCAATGAACATCGGCAGTTCGCGAGTCGAAATATTGGCCGCCGCAGCCTCTTCCTCGCTCAGCCGTTCAAGGATAGTGATGCCGCCATATTCCCAGCTGGATGAGAAAGTTTCGGGCAGGGCTTCAATATGTTGAATCGCCTTGTGGCCGACCACTGCCCAATAGGGGCCGAACGGGCTTTCGGGGATGTAATGCAGCGGTCCGGCGGCGCGCATTTCGGCAAAGATCGGCTGCCAGGTGTCATTGAAATAGATGTCCGAGCGGCTGACATCCCACTTGTGCGGGTGCTGCGGGCGTTCTTCGGGATGGGCGGCGAAATGTGCTTTCAGCGCCTCGTATGAGGTCGGTTCGCGGCGCACTTGCGGGCGCTGGGGTGGGGCGATGGTGGCCATTATTCTCTCCCGCCGGGCAGCCGATGGGTTTGCGGCTGCTCTCGTATGAACCGCATCCTGCCGTAACTGACAGGCTTGTCAATAGTGCGTTGCGTTTCAGGACTTATTCGGCGGGTTCAAGCGTGCCTTTCGCGCGCCGTGTGAACCATGCCTTTTTCACCCGTCCGGCTCCGCCCGATTTCATCACCCGCTTGCGGAACAACAGTGATCCGCCCTTGACCAGCGCCAGCACGGCCAGCGCCTGCCACGCCAGCGCCAGCGCGTGAGTCCACAAGGCAGGCTCCATCGCCGCGCGCGCCAGCATCGCGAAGGGCGATGACAGCGGGAAGGCAATCGCCGCCATCTCCATGCCCGAACCGGGATGGTTGATGGTGTAGGCGGCGAGGAAGAACACCATCAATTGCATCATCGTGACCGGCATCGACAGCGTCTGGACTTCGCGCACGGTGTTCGCCATCGCGCCGATGGTCAGGAACAATGCGCCAAGCAGCAGATAGGCCATCGCAAAATAGACCACCCCCAACGCGATAAACAACGGCCAGCCGACCGCAGGCGCGGGCAGGCGGGCAAGGTCAAATCCGGTGGCCTGCGTGATGCCATCGCCGCCCAGCGCCCACAGCCCCCATGCCGCCCCGCCCCATACCGCAATGCCGACAAACGACACGCCCAGCATCGCAAACAGCTTGCCCGTGAACACCGCATCCATCGGGATCGCCGCGGCGAGGATTTCGATGATCTTGTTGGCCTTTTCCTCGACGAGGTTGGACAACACCATCCCCGCCAGCAGCATCGTCAGCAGGAACAGCAGCATCTGCGCGATCTGCGCGGTCTGGATCCGGGTTGATCGTTCCGATGCGGCGCTGGTGGTTACCACCTGCGCGGCGATGTCGGGGAAGCTGGCTGGTTCAACCGACAGCGCATCCGCGGCGATCAGGCCGACCGGGCCTTGCCAACGGGCGATCTGGCCTTCGGTGCCGGTCAGCACGGGCGCGACTGGCGTGCCGGTCATGATCGCAGCGTAATTGCCCCGGCGCGCCTCCATGAAGGCGCGTGCGTCAAACGCGGGGTCGCCCGCCGCCTGGGGCACTTCGCGCAAGGCTGGCAGTGCACCGCCCAATTGCGGGGCGATCCGTTCGCGCGCGGCGATCATCGCGGCATTATCGGCCGCCGACATGGCGAGGCCAACCTCGATGCTCACCGCACCGCGCTGCACCTGCCCGCCGATGCTGCCCGCCAGCCCGCCGACGATCACCGGAAACAGCGGGCCAAGCAGGAAGAACAGGAAGGCACGGCTGAACAACACCGCCACGAAATCGCGCCGGGCGATCACCCACGCTGCTTCAAGCGCGCTGAGGCGTGGGCGGATCGGGGCGGAACCTTCGGTCATGCCTGCACCTCCGCCGAATCGGCTTCGAGCTGGCGAGCGGCGGCCTCACCCGCGATGGCGACGAAGGCATCGTGCAGGCCCGCCCGTTCGATTGACAGCGACAGAATCCCTGCCTCGCCTTCGATCAATTGCCGCAGCAAAGGTTCGATCCCGGTTTCGGGGAGCGGGAACTGGAAGAAATCACCGTTGCGCCTGGCATCCTTGGGCAGCGCGGCCAGCCATGCGCCTTCACGCGCGCGGGTTTCCAGCCGCACCTGCGCCGGGATCCGGTCGCGCGCGGCCTCGACACTGCCGGCATAGGGCACCTTGCCCCCGGCGATGATCGCAACGCCTTCGCACAGCCGTTCGGCATGGTGAATCACATGGGTGGAAAAGATCACCGTCACGCCATCTTCTGCCAGCGCGCGGATCATCACCTCTAGCTTGCCCTGATTGATCGCGTCGAGGCCTGAAAAGGGTTCATCCAGCACCACCAGCCGCGGGCGGTGCACCAGCGTGCCGAGCAATTGCACGGTTTGCGCCATGCCTTTGGACAGCTGCCTGATCTGCCGGTCAGCCGCGTGGCCAAGGCCGTGACGTTCGAGCAACTCAGCTCCGCGCGCGCGGCCTTCTTTCAGTGGCAATCCGCGCAACGCACCCATAAACGCAATCGCCTCAATCGCTTTCATCGCCGGATACAGCCCGCGTTCTTCGGGCAGATAGCCGATCAACCGGCCGATATCGTGCGGGCGATCATGCCCGAACACGCGGCGCACGCCTTCGTCGGGGTCGATAATGCCGAGCAACATTCGTAAGGTCGTGGTCTTGCCCGCGCCATTAGGGCCAAGGATGCCGTATATCGCGCCTTCGGGGACAGAAATATCCACCCCGTCAACCGCGCGGGTGCCGTCAAAGCTTTTGACCAGCCCGCGCGCTTCGATCGCGAGAAGGCGGGCGTCGATTGTCGCCGCAGTCCCGCCTGCTGTGTGATTGCCCGCCCGATGATGTTCGCTTACCGCCATGTCCATGCCTTACGCGGTTAGGCGGCAGGATTAAACGGGAGCCTCTCGAAATATGGTTAACCCCCCGGCAATACCTGATCTGGCGGCGCAGATTGCCGCGCAGGCGGCAGCATTGGGGTTTGCGACCTGCGGGTTTGCCAGCGCGGGCGAAGACCCGCTGCGCTCTGCGCGGCTGGAGACGTGGCTGGGCGAAGGCCGCCATGGCAGCATGGAATGGATGGCAGCGCGGCTTGACCATCGCCGCTCCCCCCAAGGGCTGTGGCTCGCCGCGCGCAGTGTGATTGCCCTGGGCATGAGCTATGCCCCCGCGCATGATCCGCTGGCGCTGGAGGGGTCGTCCCACCATGCGCGGATTTCGGTCTATGCGCAGGGCAAGGACTATCACGATGTGGTCAAGAAGCGGCTAAAGGCGCTCGCGCGGTGGCTGGTGGCAGCCGAACCGGGGTCTGAGGTGAAAGTTTTCGTCGATACCGCCCCGGTGATGGAAAAACCGCTGGGTGAGGCGGCAGGAATCGGCTGGCAGGGCAAGCACACCAATCTGGTCAGCCCCGAACATGGTAGCTGGCTGTTTCTCGGCGCGATCTACACGACGCTGGAATTGCCCCTTGCGCAGCCACACCGCGACCAATGCGGATCGTGCCGCGCCTGTCTGGATGCCTGCCCCACCAATGCCTTTCCCGCGCCCTACAGACTCGATGCGCGGCGCTGCATTTCCTACCTCACCATCGAACACAAGGGCCCGGTGGCCGAGGGGCTGCGCGCAGGTTTGGGCAACCGCATCTATGGCTGCGATGATTGCCTCGCCGTCTGCCCGTGGAACAAGTTTGCCCATCAGGCACAAGGATTGCGCGAATTCCTCCCCCGCGCCGAACTGGTTGCGCCGCGTCTGGGTGAATTGCTGGCGCTGGACGATGCGGGGTTTCGCGCGCTGTTTTCCGGCTCCCCGATCAAGCGCATCGGGCGGGATCGGTTTGTGCGCAATTGCCTCTATGCGGCGGGGAATAGCGGCAATGATGCACTGATCCCGCAGGTGCAGGCGCTAACCGAAGACCCTGACCCGGTGGTGGCCGAGGCCGCCGGATGGGCTTTGCGCCAGCTTATACCAAAGTTCGATGAGCCTGACTCATCGAACTTTGGTATAAGCCCGTGCGGCGCTTGAGCATCTCCAGCGCGTGATGCGTCAGCATCTTAGCGCGCTGGTATTAGAGCAAATCCTTGAGCGGCATTTCAGGGTCGGCGAGCAGCGCCGGATCGACCTTGCCGACCCCGCTTTCGAGCAGTTTGCGGCCCTGCACGTAATCCTTCATCGTGTTCACACAATCGAACGCAATCGGCTTGCCATCGCGCAGATACACCACCGTGAACTTGCGGGTTTCAGGATCGCCGCGCAGCACGGTCTGATCGAAGCCAAGGCTTAATCCGGCGGTCTGCAATTTCAGATCATACTGGTTCGACCAGAACCACGGCAGCGCGTGATAGGGTTCTTTTTCGCCCATGATCGCGCGTGCCACGGTGTTTGCCATGTCATGCGCGTTCTGCACTGATTCCAATCGGATCACCGCGCCATCGGCAAAGGGATTGGCATGGGCGGCGCAGTCTCCGATGGCGTAAATGTCATCCAGAGTGGTGCGGCAGCAGAAATCGACATCGACCCCGTTAGACCCGGCAGCGCCCGCAGCAATCAGCGGCGCGACGGCGGGCACAATGCCGATGCCGGCCACCACCATGTCGCAGGCGATTTCTTCGCCGCTGTCCAGCATCACCCCGGTTACTCGGCCTGCATCCTCACCCAGAACCGCACGCACGCCTTCGCCCAAGCGCACGTCAACGCCCTGACGGCGATGTTCTGCGGCGTAGAAGTCAGACATCTCCGCGCCTGCCACCCGCGCCAGCAGGCGGGGGAGCATTTCCACCAGCGTGACCTCGCAGCCCAGCTTGCGCAGCACAGCGGCCGCTTCCAGCCCGATGTAACCGCCGCCGATCACGACGGCCCGCTTTGCCCCGCCCGCCAGCGCGGCCATCATCGCATCGGCATCACCCTTGTCGCGCACATAGAACACGCCGGGTAGCACTGCACCCGGCACCGGCAGGCGGCGCGGATCGCCCCCGCCCGACCAGATCAGTTTGCGATAGGTGACGCTGCCGCCGTCCGACAGGGTAAGGCGGCGCGCGCGCGCATCAATACCCGTCACCGCCGCGCCCAGCCTGAGCGCAATTTCCTTGTCCGCCCAGAACTTTTCGGGGCGGATCATGATCCGTTCAAACCCCTTGTCCCCGGCAAGGTATTCCTTTGATAGCGGCGGGCGTTCGTAAGGCGGCGCGTGATCGCGCCCGATCATCAGGATCGACCCGTCAAAGCCGTGGTGGCGCAAGGCAATCGCCGCCTGCGCGCCGCCATGGCCCGTGCCGACGATCACGACGTCAGCGTGGTCGATAGTAGATGCTGTCATAGCGTGCCTATGCCCTTCCGGCTGTCTGCGGCCTTTGACTTGCCGCAAATTGCCGAAGGGTCAAGCTGCCAGAAACGGGATAGAGGCGAGACGTGCCGCCTATCTCTCCAGCAGATTGCGCGCCTGACTGGCGATCTGCGCCAGCATTGCTGCGCCCACCGGCGGGCGGGCCTGCGCGCGGGCGATCATGTTGCGGAACTGCGCGACCGATGCGGCATTATACGTCGCCCATTCGGTAACCGCGCCGAGCGGGTCATCCTTGCCGCCCTTGCGCCGCATCAGCCGCCGCAGGAATTCGATCCGCATTTGCTGGAAATCGCGCGCCAGGCCCGATACCAGCAACCGTTCCCACACGTCAGACGGTGACATATGCGCTGCCACCCCCTGCGCCCAGTCCAGCCCCAGCCGCGTGCCGATTCCGGCAAAGGCATGGGTCAGTAGCTTTGCATCGATTTCGCTATCCAGCGCCAACCGCGCAAGGCCCACCGCGCCATCGAAGTCAAACAGGTTGGCAACCCGCGCCGCCAGCGAATCGGGCGCACCGGCGGCGACAAACCCCTGCCGCAGTTCCAGCGAACGCGCGCGTGGTTCGGCGCTGAGCAATTCCTCACGCGCCGCAGTCAGCAATGTGACGCCCTGCGACAATTCGCCAATCATCGCGCCAGCGGAAGCCTTGCCCGCCGCCGTTCGCAACACATCGGACATCAGATTGCCGACCGCCGCTGCCAGCCGATCAAACAGCGCAAGGCGCGCAGCTTCGGGGATCGCCGCCTCGTCCAGTTCGCGCCATAGCGGTTCCAGCGCGAACAGCCGTTCCGCCACCACAAAAGCGCCCGCAACTTCGGCGAGGCCAACGCCTTCTTCTTCGGCGAGCTCAAACGGGTGCACCATGCCCAGCCGGTTGACCATGCGATTGGCAAGGCTGGTCGCGATCATCTCGCGCCGCAGCCGGTGGCCGCGGATTTCGGCGGCATAGGTCTTGCGCATGGCCGAAGGAAAGCGTGCGATCAGCAGCGGTTCCAGCACCGGATCATCGGCCAGTGCGCTCGCTTCGATCGCGGCCTGCAAGGCCAGTTTGGCCGAAGATAGCAACACCGCCAGTTCAGGCCGCGTCAACCCACGCCCGTCAGCGGCGCGGCGCGACAAGGCTTCGCCATCGGCCAACCCTTCGGTGCGGCGGTCGAAATCGCTGACTTCGCCCAGCCGCTCAATCAGGCGGATATAGGCGGGGATGGCCTCCGGCCCGCGGCTTTCCGCGACCGACAGCGCCAGCGCCTGCAGGCGGTTGTCTTCAAGCACAATGGCGGCAACTTCATCGGTCATCGCGGCGAGCAGCGTGTTGCGCTTTTTCGCGGTCAGCTTGCCCGACGCGGTCGCTGCGGCGAGCGCGATCTTGATGTTGACCTCGTTATCCGAACAATCGACCCCGGCGGAATTGTCGATGAAATCGGTGTTGATCCGCCCACCTGCCAGCGAAAAGGCGATGCGTCCGGCCTGCGTGATACCAAGATTGGCGCCTTCGCCGATCACCCGCGCGCGCACCTCGGTGGCGTCGACGCGCAAGCCATCATTGGCCGGATCGCCAACCTGAATGTGGCTTTCCTGCGGAGCTTTGACATAGGTGCCGATCCCGCCGAACCACATCAGATCAACGGGGCTGCGCAGAATCGCGGTAATCAGCGCTTCGGGTTCGATCTCTTTGGCCTGGATGCCAAGCAATTCGCGCGCCTGTTTGGGCAGTTTGATCTGCTTGGCAGCGCGCGAAAACACTCCGCCGCCCTTGGAAATCAGGCTGGCGTTGTAATCCTCCCAGCTTGACCGGGGGAGTTCAAACAGGCGTTTGCGCTCTTTCCAGCTGGCCAGCGGATCGGGCGCAGGGTCGATAAAGATGTGGCGGTGATCAAACGCGGCGACCAGTTTTATCGCCTTGGATAGCAGCATCCCGTTGCCGAACACATCGCCCGACATATCGCCGCAACCCGCCACGGTGATGGAATCCGACTGCACGTCGATCCCCATTTCGCGGAAGTGGCGCTGCACCGAAACCCACGCGCCGCGCGCGGTGATGCCCATTGCCTTGTGGTCATATCCGTTGGAACCACCGCTGGCGAAGGCATCGTCGAGCCAGAAATTGCGGGCCTGCGCGATCCCGTTGGCGATGTCGGAGAAAGTCGCAGTGCCCTTGTCCGCGGCGACCACGAAATAGGGGTCTTCGCCGTCAAGCACCTGCACCGCCTGCGGATGCACAACCTTGCCGCCGACGATATTGTCGGTGATCGACAACAGCGTGCGGATGAAAATTTCGTAAGATGCGCGGCCCTCTGCGGCCCAGGCTTCGCGATCAAGCGCGGGCGAGGGGAGTTGCTTGGGATAGAACCCGCCCTTGGCCCCGGTCGGCACGATCACCGCGTTCTTGACCCGCTGCGCCTTCATCAATCCGAGCACTTCGGTGCGGAAATCGTCGCGCCGGTCAGACCAGCGCAGGCCCCCACGCGCCACCGCACCAGACCGCAGGTGAATGCCTTCGACCCGGCGCGAATAGACGAAAACCTCCCGCCACGGCAGCGGCTTGGGCAGGCCGGGGACAAGCGCGCTGTCGATCTTGAACGCCAACGCCTCACCCGCCACCGGGGCAAAGGCATTGGTGCGCAGCACCGCATCAATCACCGCACGGTAGAGCCTGAGCAGCCGGTCATCGTTGATCGCGCTGACTTTCGCCAGCCCGCGCGTGAATGCAGTTTGCGCAGCGGCAATCGCTTCGCCGCGCCCACCGGCAAAGGCCGGATCGTGGCGCGCAGTGAACAGCGCCGCCATCGCGCGCGTCACCTGCGGCGCACCGACCAGCGCATCGACCACGGTGTAAATCGTGTAGCTCACCCCGGTCTGGCGCAGATAGCGATAAACCGCACGCATCCAGTTTGCCGCCTGCGGGGCCAGCCCGGTCGCCGCTACCAGCCGGTTGAACGGATCATCTTCGGCCAGGCCGTTCAGCACATCGGCCAGTGCATCTTCGATCAATCCAGAGCGTTCGAGCAACGCACCTGCCTCAAGCCCGGCGGGCACGGTCAGGATGAAATCATGGATCGATCCCAACGCCGGGTCGGTCAGGAAGGTCGGCACTTCGGCGGCGACCCGGAAGCCGAAATTCTCCAGCGCGGGAACCGCATCGGACAATTCCAGCGCGCCTTTGAGAACATAGACCTTGAGCCGCAGCGTGTCCGGCCCATCCTCGCCCAGGCGGTAGAGCCGCACCGCGCGGTCGGCGGGATTGGCTTCCGTTTCGGCCAAGGCCAGCGTGCGCAGCTTGGCAATGTCGCGCGCAGCCTCTGCAGCACCGTAGGACAGACGGTATCCCGTGGGGAACGCAGGGGCATAGCGACCAGCCAGCGCAGCGGCGCGGCCTTCCTCTCCGTGGGTGGCCAGATGCGTCGCCACCGCCTCGTTCCAGCCGCGCAGCAGATCCACCAGCAACGCCTCAACCGCGACGTCATCGGGCAGATCATCGCATCCGCGCACATCGATCAGAAACCGCAGCAGCGCCAGCGAGCCGCTTTCAACCTCAAGGCTCCAGTCGAGCAGCGCCGCGCCGGGGGTCGCCAGCAACATCGCCTGAATCTGCAAACGCACATCGGTGGAAAGCTGATCGCGCGGCAACCACACAAACGCAAACACGTGGCGTTCAAGGCTTGATCGCACCATCACCAGTCGCGGGCGTGGGCGGTCAAGCAGCGCCATCTTGGCCGTGACCAGATTGACCACCTTGGCCGGATCGAACGCGGTCAGCAGATCATTGGGAAGCGAGGTGAAGGCGTGCACCAACGCTTTACCATTATGCCCCGCCGGATCATAGCCGAGCGTCGCAGTCAACCGGCCCAGCACATCGCGCAGCACCGGAACTTCGCCCGGTCGCGCAGCCAGCGCCGCGCTCGTCCACAGGCCCGCATGGATGGATAGCGCGGTGACTTTGCCCTGCTCGCGCTGCGGCACAATGAACAGATCCAGCGGGCTGGCGCGGTGCACGCGTGATTGCACGTTGGACTTGATCGCCAGCAGCGCCCGCGGCTTGCCCGCTGCATCGGGATGGTCAAACCATTCGAAGGCACGCTCAAGCGACACTTCGGCCAGCAATTCCCGCGCCGAACCGGTGCAGATGCCAAGCACGGCGGTTTCACTGCCATCGCGGTGGCGTGTAAGGTGGCCGAGCTGCGTCAGCATCCCGCCATTGAGCCAGTCGAGCAGCGCGCCCGCTTCGGCATCAACAGTGTCAACCTGTTCGCGATCCGCCGCCATCGCGGCCTGCATCACGGGCCAATCATTGACCGCCGCGTGCACATCACCAAGCGTGGCCTGCAAGGCTTCGAGCAGCTCGCGCCGCTGGCGGGCATCGACGCGCGGGGTTTCGCAATAAATCAGCGATTCGCGCTTGCCGGACACGGGTTTTTCGCCGGGCTTGCCCAACGCGGTGATCGCACCTGCCGCATCGCGTTCCACCACGATGACCGGGTGCAGCAACAGATCGATACCAAGGCTTTGCGCGGCGATCGTCGCCGCTACTGAATCGACCAGAAACGGCATGTCTTCATTGATAATCGCGATCCGCAGATGGCGCCGTTCGCCGCTGGTGGATTCGATCTGCACCAGCGGCTGCCCCGGCGCGCGATTGCGCGCGGCGGCCAGCAGATACCCTGCCGCCGCCTCAAGCGCGGGCTTGTCTACGGGCCTGTCGCCAGGCAGCTGTGAGGCTCCCAAATGAAGGCTAAGGGCATTGATCAGCGCGCGCTCGTTAGATTTGGGCGTCGCTTCGGTGGTGGTTTTCAGCCCCATCATTGGCTCCCGGCGTCCTGCGATCCAGCATCAATTTCCTGTAATTATATTGTGCCGGATTGTTTTAATCGTGTTGCTGGCGATACGCGCTTACCCCCATCCGGCGCAAGCGCGTTGATTGCGTGTTTTACACCGCCGCCATGGTTTTGCAGGCGTCCAGCGTCAATTCGAGCGAGCGGATGCGCGCGTCCGGATCATAGGTCGCGCCGCACAGCATGATCTCGTCCGCGCCAGTGCGCTGGATGAAGGCGGCGATCCCGTCGCGCACCTGCGAGCGCGTGCCAACCGCCGCCGCCTGCCCGATATGCGCGAGCATCGCCTGTGCGGGAGCGGGCAGAGTGCTGGTGAAATCGGCCACCGGCGGGGGCAGCTTGCCGGGGTTGCCGCTGCGCAGCCGCACAAAGCTCTGCTGCTGGCTGGAGGCGAGCAGGCGCGCCTCGCCTTCGGTTTCAGCGGCGAACACATTCATCGCCACCATCACATGCGGGCGATCGAGCGCGGCAGATGGCTGGAAATCGCGGCGGTACAGCGCCAGCGCCCCATCCAGATGATCGGGCGCGAAATGCGCCGCGAACGCGTAAGGCAGGCCCAGTTTCGCGGCGAGTTGCGCGCCGAACAGGCTTGATCCCAGCATCCACAGCTCAACCTTGGCACCCAGCCCCGGCGTGGCGGTGATCGGCAAGTCGATATCACCGGTCAGCAGCGCGCGCAGTTCAACCACGTCCTGCGGAAAATATTCGGACGCCTGATGCAGGTTCTTGCGCAAAGCGCGCTGCAATTCCGGCCCGGCGCCCGGCGCGCGGCCCAGCCCCAGATCGATCCGCCCCGGAAACAGCGCGTCCAAGGTGCCGAATTGTTCGGCAATCTGGAACGGGGTGTGATTGGGCAGCATGATCCCGCCCGAACCGATGCGGATGCGGTTGGTGGCGTTGCCGATATGGGCGAGCACCACCGACGTCGCGCCGCCCGCGATCCCTTCCATCGCGTGATGTTCGGCCACCCAGAACCTGTCGCACCCCAACGCTTCGGCGGCGCGGGCGAGGTCGGTGGCGGCGGCGAAGGCTTGCGATACAGTGCCGCCTTCGCGCACCGGCACCAGATCGAGCACGGAGAACCGGGTCATGACTGCGGCCCCTGTTCCACTGTCATGGCAGGCCCCGCGTCTGCTTCAGGGGGAAGCTGCGCAAGATAGCCCTGCGCGGTGGCGGCAAACGGGCTTTGGGGCGCAAGATCGATCACCGATTGCCAGCTTTGCCGCGCCGCATCGTCCCGCCCGGAAAGCGCCGCGATTACCCCGGCCTCCAGCCCGATTTCGGGATTTTCGGGAGTGAGCAGTGCTGCCCGTTCAATCGCGGCTTGCGCTTCGTCCAGCCGATCAAGCCGCCGCAGCAAGGTGGCCTTGAGCAGCCAGCCCTCGCTGCGTTCGGGTGCCAGCGTGGTGGCGGCCTCCAGCGCGGTCAGTGCGTCATCGCTGCGCCCCAGCGTCACCAGCGCGCGGGCACTGTCAATCGCGGCCAATGCTGCAAGCACAGCTGCGCCCGCCGCCTGTGCGTCCGTCTGCGCCAACGTCAGCAGATCAAGCGCGCCTGCCGCATCCCCGCCCGCCAGCGCGGCATTGCCCGCCAGCGCCGCAAACCGCGCGCGGGTGCGGACTTCGTCCGGCGGCGTCTCTTCACGCGCGGCGATAAAGGCGGCGCGAGCATCATCCCACAATCCCAACTCGCTCGCGGCGATGCCAAGGCAGTGATTGGCCAGCACCCGATCAACCCCGGTGGTTTCGCTGCGGCGAATTTGCGCGATGCTGTGCGCGCGCGCCGGGTCAGCCGCGAGTTGATCGAGACAGGATGCGTGCCATGCGCTGCTGGCGTTCAATTCGCCCTTCACGGCAGAATCGCGCGGCGGGCGGTCGCGCACCAGATCATCGGTCGGCATTCCCCCGACCATCGGATTGGGGCCAACCTGAAGCAGCATGGCAAGAAACAGGGACGTTAGGGGCACTGGGGCGTTCTATCCGTAAAACTGGGCCACAATGGCCTTGATCAGGGCGATGTCGCATTCGCGCGACAGGCGGTGGTCACCGTCCTCTATCAGGGTGACCTGTACATCGTCCGAACGCAATGCCGCCTTCAAACGCATGGAAATCTCCCACGGCACATCGGCATCGGCCTTGCCGTGGATCAACCGCACCGGGCAGGCCAGGTCGATCGCGCGCTCCAACCGCAGATGGCATTCGGCATCAGCGAAAAAGCGCGCATGGGTGGGGGTAGGGTCGGGGCCATAGGGATTGGGTTCGTAAATCGTCTCGCCCGCCGCCAAGGCGCTACGCTGCGCCTCGGTATAGCCCCAGCGGGTAAAATCGGGCGCAGGCGCGATCCCGATCATCCCGGCC
This sequence comes from Porphyrobacter sp. MBR-49, assembly GCF_053628655.1. Taxonomy (NCBI): domain Bacteria; kingdom Pseudomonadati; phylum Pseudomonadota; class Alphaproteobacteria; order Sphingomonadales; family Erythrobacteraceae; genus Porphyrobacter; species Porphyrobacter sp. MBR-49. Next base: position 349,416 of record NZ_JBRJGU010000001.1, on the reverse strand, counting down.
ACGCGATCCTTCAGCCGCGCGGCCACCAACAGCATCAGCCACCCGCCCATCGACGATCCTGCCAGCACTACCGGCCCGGCGACATAGCTTGCGATCAGCGCCAGCACCTCGTCGCGCCAGCGCGACAATGTGCCATCAGCAAAATCGCCGCCCATGTCAGGCCCGGCGCTGTGCCCGCAGCCCGAATAATCCATCAGCAGGCAGCTTCGCCCCTGCGCCTCAGCCTCAGCAAACAGCGCGGTCGCCTTGCTGCCTGTCATGTCGGACATATAGCCGGGCAGGAACACCAGCGCCGGGCCGGTTCCCTGCGTCAGGCGAAAGGCAATCCGGCGGCCATCATATAGCGTGTGATGCATGATTGCGCTCATGCACGCTCCATGCCTTGCGCAGCGGGGGAAAGGCAACCATTGTCATCGCAATGACAAGAGAGAGGGTTACGCACACCGCCATGAACATCACCACACCTGCGGGCCAACCCGTCCCTTCCCAAACGGCGCTGACCCGCCGTAATCTGTTCACCCTCGCCGGGGCGTCTGCCGCCTTGGCCGCGACCCCGCTGGCGGCGCGCACATTTGGCAGCGGCTTCACCCATGCGGTGGCAAGCGGCGAACCATCGGCGAACAGCGTGCTGTTGTGGACGCGGTTTGTCGGCGAGGCGGAAACCACGCTGACCTGGCAGGTAAGCGCCACCGAAGATTTCACCCGCACCCTTGCCGAAGGCGAAGTCACCGCTTCGCCCAATCGCGACTGGTGCGCCAAGGGGATCGCCACCGGGCTTGAACCTGACCGCTGGTATTTCTACCGCTTCATCGCACCGGGCGGCGCGACCTCGCCGGTGGGCCGCACGCGCACGCTTCCCGAAGGGCCGACGGCAAAGTTCAAACTCGCGGTGTTTTCCTGCTCGAACTACGGATTTGGCTGGTTCAACGCCTATGGCCACGCGGATGAGGCCAATGATGCCGATCTTGCGGTGCATCTGGGCGATTATATCTACGAATATGGCGCGGGCACCTATCCTGATCCCAACCAGGCCGATCCATCGCGGGTGCTGGCCCCGGCAACCGAGATCATCAGCCTGACCGATTACCGCCTGCGCTATGCCACCTACCGCGCCGACCCTGATTGCCAGCGGCTGCATCAGGTGCTGCCGATGATCGCGGTGTGGGATGATCACGAAACCGCCAATGACAGTTGGAAAGACGGCGCGGAAAACCATCAGCCGGACACCGAGGGCGAATGGGCGGTTCGCAAGGCGGCGGCCAAGCAGGCCTACCGCGAATGGATGCCGGTGTCCGATGAACCCTATGCCGCCTATCAGGTGGGCGATCTTGCCACGCTGTTCCGCCTCGACACCCGGATCGAAGGGCGCGACGAACAGCTTGATCTGGGCAAAGTGCTCGAAGGGCAGAGCGATCCGCAAGCGATGGTGGCGGCGCTGGCCAAGTTCCGCGACGGCGAATGGGCCGATCCCGCGCGGCAATTGTTGGGCGCAGCGCAGGAAGGGTGGCTGGCGCAGGGCCTCGCCGCCTCCACTGCGGGCGGCACCGCGTGGCAGGTGCTGGTGCAACAAGTGCTAATCGGCAACCTCAAAAGCCCCGTCAGTCTGACCAGCCAGCTGGGCGATGATCTGCCCGCCTACATCCGCCAGCGCCTGACTGCCGCAACCATGGCAAGCAAGGTCGGCCTGCCGCTGAATATGGACGCATGGGACGGCTACCCCGCCGCGCGCGAGCGACTGTTCAAGGCCGCGCTGAATGCCAACGCCAACCTCATGGTACTCGCGGGTGACACCCACAATGGCTGGGCGTTTGAACTCGGCCACGAAGGCGCAAATGTCGGGGTGGAGCTGGGCGTATGTGCGGTCAGCTCGCCGGGGTTTGAAAGCTACCTTTCGTCCATCGCGCCCGAAACGCTGGCGGGCGCGCTGGTGGCGGAGAACGAACAGCTCAAATGGGCCGACACGTCGCAGCGCGGTTATATGGTGATCGACCTCACCCCCACCCGCGCCGTGACCGAATATCGCTTTACGGGCGGGGTGAAGCAGCGATCAACCCGGCTGGCGGGGACGAAACGGATCGTGACCGAGGCAGGTTCGGGGATGCTGGGGGTTTAGGGGCAGGGCCTAGTCACGGCTGAAGATCGCTTCGATCGTCAAGCCAAACACATCGGCGATTTTGAACGCGAGCGGAAGCGATGGGTCATAACGGCCCTTCTCGATCGCGTTCACACTCTGGCGGCTGACGCCCAGCCGCTCGGCGAGATCCTGCTGGCTCCAGTCGCGTTCAGCGCGGAGGACTTTGAGGCGGTTGTTCATTCCTGAAGTCCACGCATGCGGTACCAGTAATAGGCCAATATCCATGCCAGCATCGCAATTCCCGTCATGTTCTGTCCGGTCAGTTCGGGTATGGCATAGAATTTGGTTGCCAGAAGCCAAATCACGTTGACAATTGCCATGCAGCCGAGGCCAACCAGCGCCGCATTGGCCATCAACTGGAAGATATATTCTTCGCTGCACCGGCGATCGAATGCGGTTGCCTTGGCGACCAGGAAAACCAGCACAAGCGTGCCAATGCCAAGCAGGCCCGCCTGTTCCCACGACGTAAAGATATGGGAAACCGTCCCCTCCTTGGCCGCCTCGCCGATCATCAGCAGGCTGGCGCCCAATGGCAGGACAAGGAACATGTCTAGCCGTTGTGGTGACAGCTTCATGTTTTTGCCCCCCCGCCGCAGCAGTTACGTCCTTTGAGTGAGGCCACGGCGAGTATGGGAAGCGCAGTGACCAGCACCATGCCCGCCTTATGGGGAAATACGCCACCGCTCGCGGCAAGCGCGACCGCGATGATCAGCATCGCCCAAACAGCAGCTTTCCAGATATTCAACATATGACAAATTTCCTTTCTCTTATGGAAAGGGTGTTTGTCATTGATTCGCAATTTAGTCAAGTGTTCTTTCCATAAAGGGTGGGGTGCTTTCCATTTTTTCGTCTCGCCGCTTTGCTAATGACATCGCAACTCCTGCTCGCTATCTACCTCGCATGGCTCGCCTGCTGACCACGCTCACAACCACCACCACCCGGACTATCCGGGGGCGGGGGGCTGTGCGTTAAGCGCGAGGCCCGCCGCCCGGTTCGGGGCGGCGCGGTGTTCTGCCTCCAACCGTGATTTGTTCAACACCGCTCTTCCGGTGCGCGCCTGCTTGTCCTAAGGCGCGGCCAAACCAGACGGATTTGCGACAATGACCGAACTGCTCAAGATCAGCCTGCCCGATGGATCGGTGCGCGAAGTGGCCCCCGGATCGACCCCGGCGGACATTGCCGCCGCGATTGGCCCCGGCCTTGCCAAGGCGGCGATTGCCGCGCGCGTCAACGGGGAACTGCGCGACCTGACCCGCCCGTTCGAAGGCGATGCCGACCTCGCGCTGGTGACAGCCCGTGACGAGGCCGACGCGCTCGAACTCGCGCGCCACGATTATGCCCACGTGCTCGCCGAAGCGGTGCAGGCATTGTTCCCCGGCACGCAGATCACCTTCGGCCCGGCGACCGACGACGGCTTTTATTACGACGTGAAGGCGCCCGAGGGCCGCGAGCCGTTCAGCATGGACGATCTGCCCGCCATCGAGGATGCGATGCGCGCGATCATCCGCGCTGACAAGCCGCTGCGCCGCGAAGTGTGGAGCCGCGAACAGCTCATCGCCAAATGGGCAGCCGATGGCGAAAGCTTCAAGGCCGAATGGGCGCGCGAACTTCCCGAAAACGAAGAACTCACCGTCTATTGGAGCGGCAACGACTGGCTCGACATGTGCCGCGGCCCGCACCTGCCGTCGACCGGGAAACTCGATCCCGATGCCTTCAAGCTGATGCGTGTCGCGGGCGCATACTGGCGCGGCGATCAGAACAATGCGCAGTTGACGCGGATCTACGGCACCGGCTGGCTCAACAAGAAGCAGTTGAACGCCCACCTCACCCGACTGGAGGAGGCCGCCAAGCGCGATCACCGCAAGCTGGGGCGCGAGATGGACTTGTTCCACTTGGCTGAAGAGGCGCATGGCAGCGTGTTCTGGCACCCCAAGGGCTATCGCATCTGGCGCGAGCTGGAAGCCTATATGCGCCGCAAGATGGACGGCGCGGGCTACCGCGAGATCAAGACCCCGCAGGTGATGAACGCGCGCCAGTGGGAGCAATCGGGCCACTGGGGCAAATATCGCGAAAACATGTTCGTGATTCCCGACGAAGTGCCCAACACCGAGGATGAAGGCCCGGTGATTTCGGGCGAAGCGCAGTGGATGGCGCTGAAACCGATGAACTGCCCGGCGCATGTGCTGGTATTCAAGCAGGGCATCACCTCATACCGCGATTTGCCGATCCGGCTGGGCGAGATGGGCTGCTGCCACCGCAACGAACCCCACGGCGCGCTGCACGGGCTGATGCGGGTGCGCCAGTTCACGCAAGATGATGCGCATATTTTCTGCACCGAAGGCCAGGTGGTGGCCGAAGTGCAGGATTTCATCGCGCTCGCCGATAGCGTCTATGCCGATTTCGGCTTCACCTATGACATCAAGCTGGCGCTGCGCCCCGAACAGCGCTTCGGCAGCGATGCCGATTGGGACAAGGCCGAACAGGAACTGCGCGACGCATTGACGGCGAACGGCCTCGAATGGGAGGAGCTCCCCGGCGAAGGCGCGTTCTATGCGCCCAAGCTCGAATGGCACCTGACCGATGCAATCGGGCGCACCTGGCAGGTTGGCACGATCCAGTCCGACCGGGTGCTGCCCGAACGATTGGATGCGCATTACATCGGTGAGGATGGCGACAAGCACCGCCCGGTGATGCTCCACCGCGCGATCTTCGGTTCGTATGAGCGTTTCATCGGCATCTTGATCGAACATTTTGCCGGGCGGATGCCGGTTTGGCTCGCCCCGGTGCAGGCGGTGGTAGCGACCATCGTGTCTGAAGCCGATGACTACGCCCGCGACGTTTCAGCGCAGTTGCAGGCGGCAGGCCTGCGGGTCGAAACCGACCTGCGCAACGAAAAGATCAACTACAAGGTGCGCGAACACTCGCTGGCCAAGGTTCCGCACCTGTTGGTGGTGGGTAAACGTGAGGCCGACGAAGGCACCGTCGCCATCCGCACGCTGGGCGCAGAGCATCAGCGGGTGATGAGCCTTGCCGATGCCATCGCGCTGATCCGTGCCGAAGCGACCCCGCCCGATCTGCGCGGCTGAACCGATCAGACCGGCAGTGCCCAGGGTCAGACCCTAGCCCGCAAGGATCAGCGCTGCCGCACAGCCGAGCACGATCATGCTGCGCGCAAGATTGAACGGGTCACTCCGCCCAGTGGCAGCGATAAGCGGATGAGCAAGGGCAAGCGCGCGGTTCATTCCGGCGATCATCGCGCCGAACCGCTAACGAATCGTTAAACCGCCGTCGCTGCGGGGGCGGGCGCGGCGGGCATTTGCTGGCTGGCGCAGTGGAACCCGCCGCCACCTGCCAGCACTGCCTCTGCCGCCAGGCCGATCGTGGCGCGGTCGGGAAACAGCGCGGCAATCGCGGCGACGCCCTCGGCATCATGGGGCGAACCGAAGGTCGGCACCACCACCAGATGGGTGGTGATGGCGAAGTTCACATAGCTGGCGGGTTCGATCGCCCCATCGCGCTCGATGCGTCCGGATGAGGGGATGCGCGCCACCTCCACCCCGAAATCAGCGGCGCGCGCGGCGGCATCGGCATAGATGTCCGCGTTGGGATCATCCCGCCCGGTCGCCTCTGGCACCACCAGCCGGTTCGGCCCGACAAACCGCGCAAGGTTATCGACATGGCCATCGGTGTGATCGTTGATCAGCCCATCGCCCAGCCACAGCACGCGGGTGAAACCGAGTTGCGCGGCCAGCTGCGCCTCGATGTCGGCGCGGGTCATCGCCGGGTTGCGATTGGGATTAAGCAGGCATTGCTGCGTGGTGGCGACCAGCCCGGTGCCATCCCCGTCAATCGCCCCGCCTTCGAGGATCATCGGCGACGTGCTGATCGCCAAGCCCGCATCGCGCGCCAGCTGCGCGCCGATTTCCTGATCGCCCGGCATCAGATATTTGCCGCCCCAGCCGTTGAAGCCAAACCGCCGCGCGGTGCGGGTGGAACCGTCAAACACCCCCAGCGGGCCGGTGTCGCGCAGCCAGATATCGCCATAGGTGCGCCGCTCCAGTATCACCTTGGCGCTGACAAGCTGGCGCGCGCGGGCTTCATTGGCGTCATCACGCACCAGCAGCCGCACGTCCTGCCCGCTTTCGGCCACGGCATTGGCGAACGCGGCGATCTGCTCTTGCGCAGGCTCAAGCCAGCCGGGCCATTCCTCCGCCAGATGCGGAAAGCCGATCCACAGCCAGTCCTGCGGCGCCCATTCGGGCGGCATGATCATCGTCATGAACGGATCAGCAGCCCCCATCCGCCGCCGCGCAATCCTCGTCACGCACCGCCTTGAACTCGTCCCCCTCATTCCAGTTGGGCCAGCTCGTGCTCATCGCCATCATCCGGCCGATGCGGAAGAACAGCTGCAAATCGGCCATCACGCCCGACCAGTCCCAGCTTTCGTCGAATTCATCCTTCGGCCCGTGGTAGCGGTTTTCGGTATAGTCCTTCGCCACGGCAGTGCCCGCGTCGATCCCGCCGTCGATCAGATCGACGCCGCCATCAATATACAGCATCGGCACGCCAAGCTTGGCAAAGGCGAAGTGATCCGAGCGGTAATAATACCCGGCCTCCGGCTTGGGATCGGGCGTGATCCTGCGATCGCTGGCTTCGAGCGCGGTGTTGAGGAAGGCGTCAAGCTGCGACTTGCCGGGGCCAACCACCGTCACATCGCGCGCCGGGCCAGCCACCTGGAACGCATCCATGTTGATCCCGCCCACTGTCTTGTCGAGCGGAAACACCGGGTTGGCAGCATAGTAACTTGCACCAAGCAGGCCCGATTCCTCCGCTGTCACCGCGAGAAACACCAGGCTGCGCCGTGCAAGCCCAGCCTTGGCATGGGCTTCGGCCAGCGCCACCAGCGCAGCAGTGCCAGTGGCGTTATCGACCGCGCCGTTGCAGATATCATCGCCATCAGGCGCAGGCGTGCAGCGGCCAAGATGATCCCAATGCGCGGTGTGGAGCACATATTCATCGGGCGCTTCGGTGCCCGGAAGGATGCCGATCACGTTGTGCGATTTGAAACTGCGGAAGGTGCTGGCAAAGCTGGTTGCCGCAGTCAGGCCGAGCGGAACGGGTTTGAACCCCTTCGCCTGCGCCGCGGTGGTCAGCGCGTCGAGATCCTGTCCGGCGGCTTTCAAAACCTTGCGCGCGGCATCTTCGGTGATCCAGCCGTTCATCTGGGTCAGCGGCGGGGCGTTTTCGCCGCGCTGGGCATAGGCTTGTGGGCCGCTCCACGAACTTTCGACCACGTTCCAGCCATAGCTGGCCGGTTCGGTCTGATGCACGATCAGCGCACCGGCCGCGCCCTGCCTTGCGGCTTCTTCATACTTATACGTCCAGCGACCGTAATAGGTCATCGCGCGGCCATTGAACGGGCCGTCAAGGCCATCCGCCTGCCAGTCGGGATCATTGACAAGGATCACCACCGTCTTGCCCTTGACGTCGAGCCCTTCGTAATCGTTCCAGCCGCGTTCGGGCGCGTTGATGCCATAGCCGACAAACACCATTTCGCTGTTCGCCAGCGTGGTCTTGGCTTCTTCGCGGTAGGTCACGCCAACCCAGTCGTTGGCGAAATCGAGCGCGATGTTCGCACCCTTGCCCGCAATCGTCAGCGGGGCGTAATCCTTGCCGGTAATCTCGATCAGCGGGACTTCCTGCACCCACGAACCATTATTGCCCGGCTGCAACCCCGCCGCCTTGAAGCGTTCGGTGAGCAAGGCGATGGTCTTTTCCTCACCCACAGTGCCGGGCATCCGCCCTTCAAATTCGTCGCTCGACAGGATGCGGGTGACGTCTTTCATGGTGGCTTCGGAAATGTCGCCGTCAGCCACTTCGGGAATATCCATCCCGTCGATCCCGCCATTCGGCGCAAGCGCATCGCATCCCGCCAGCGCCAATGCCGCCGCCATTACCGCGCCAAGCGCCCCGATCCGTGGTTTCATCGCCATCGCATCCTTGTGTCTGATCCGTGTCATGGCAGTGCAATTGCAGAGCCAGCGCGGGCGCGCAAGCATCAGGTCTTGCAGCAAGCCTCCCGCAGCGCCAGACAGGCGGGCGATGACCGATGCTGCACACGCCGATTGGGACAGCGCGCTGACCCGCGCCCGCACCCACGCGCCCTTCCTCGCCCGCGCATTGGAACGCCAGCCCGATCTGGCCGCCTTGCTGAGCGCAGGCGAGGGTGACGCGGCGCTGGCATGGGCGCGGGCACAGGGCGAGCATCCTGATGCCGAAGTGGCGCTGCGGCGCGAGCGGTTGGCGCTGGCAGCAGCGCTGGCGGTGGGTGATCTGGCCGGAGCCTTCGCGCTGACGCAGGTGGTGGGCGAACTCACCGCCTTTGCCGACCGCGCATTGGACCGCGCAATCCGCACCGCGATTGCCGAACGCACTGATAGTGACGCAGCTGATGGCTTCATCGCGCTGGCGCTGGGCAAGCAGGGCGCGGGGGAGCTCAACTATTCGTCCGACATTGACCCGATCCTGCTGTTCGACCGTAATCGTCTGACGCGGCGGGCGAGCGATGATCCGGGGGAGGCGGCGCAGCGCTATGCCCGCCGGGTGGTGTCGCTGCTATCGGCCAGCACGGCGGATGGATATGTGTTGCGGGTCGATCTGCGCCTGCGTCCGGCGAGCGAGATCAGCCCGCTGGCTGTGCCGGTCGGTTCGGCAATGGCGCATTATCAGGGCGCGGCGCTGGCGTGGGAACGCGCCGCCTTTGTCCGCGCGCGCGCGGCCGCAGGGGATATTGCGGCGGGTGAGGATTTTCTCACCGCAATCCGGCCGTTCGTATGGCGCGCCCAGCTTGATTTTGGTGCGGTGGAGGAAATCCGCGCGCTCACCTTGCGTATTCGTGAAAGCTACGAAGGCCCGGCCGACCCCGGCCCCGGTTTCGATATCAAGCGCGGGCGCGGCGGTATTCGTGAAATCGAATTCTACGCCCAGACCCATCAGCTGATCCACGGCGGGCGCGATACATCGCTGCGGGTGCGCGGCACGCGCGCCGCGCTCGATGCGCTGGCGGCGGCGGGGTGGATCAGCGCCAGCAACGCCGCCACGCTCGGCGATGCCTATGACCGGCTGCGGATGATCGAACACCGTTTGCAGATGGTGCATGACCGCCAGACCCATGCGCTGCCCGAAGGCGCAGCGCTGGATAATGTCGCGCGGCTTGACGGGTTGGCCGATGGCGCGGCGCTGGTCGCGGAACTCACCGAAATCACAGCACGCAGCGCGCGCATTTACGAAGAGCTGATCGGCGCACCCGAAGCCGCGCCAGTGGCGGTGGCCATGCCGACCAGCGCGCTTACCCATCAGCTTGCCACATGGGGCTTTGCCGAACCGGATGTGGTGGCCGAACGGATCGAAAGCTGGCGCGATGGGCGGCACGCCGCGATCCGTTCGCCACAGGCGGTGGAAGCGTGGGACCGGCTCGCCCCGGCGCTGATCCAGGCGATTGCACACAGCGATGATCCGATGCGCGCGATCACCCGCTGGGAACGGATTATAGAAAGCGTGCCATCAGCGATCACCACTTTCCGCCTGCTCGACGCACGGCCTGATCTGCTGAACCGGCTGGTCGCCGCGCTGACGCTGGCCCCGGCGCTGTCGGATGAGTTAGCGCGCAAGCCCGAATTGCTCGACACGCTGATCGACAAGGATGCGCTCGATCTGCCCGGTGACATTGCCGCGATCATGGCGCGGATGCGCGGCGCGGCGATCCGCGATGATTACGAGGCGCTGCTCGACGCGATCCGGGTGGTGACGGGCGAGATTCGCTTCGCGCTCGGCATTCAGCTGATCGAGGGATTGGCCGATCCGCTCGACATCGCCCACGCGCTGTCACGCACCGCCGAGGCCGCGCTGAACCTCGCCGCCGATGCGGCCGCGCAGGAATTTGCGATCAACCACGGACGCATCGCGGGCAGCGAATTGCTGATTCTCGGGCTTGGGCGGCTGGGCGGCGGGGCGCTCACCCATGCGTCTGATCTTGATATCGTCTATCTGTTCACGGGCGATTTCGCCGCGCAATCGGACGGGCCGCGGCCTTTGGGTGCAACCCGCTATTACAATCGCCTCGCCAGCCGGGTCAGCGCCGCGCTGTCTGTGCCGACCGCGCAGGGAGCCTTATACGAAGTCGACACGCGGCTGCGCCCGCAAGGCAATCAGGGGCCATTGGCGGTCAGTTGCGAGGCGTTCGGCAAGTATCAGCGCGAGGCGGCGTGGACGTGGGAGCACATGGCGCTCACCCGCGCGCGGGTGCTGCATGGCTCACCCGATGCGCGCGCCGCGCTGGAAGCAGTTCTGGCCGAAGTGCTGCACGCCCCGCGCGACAAGTCCGCATTGCGCGATGCGGTGCTTGAGATGCGCGCCGAAATGGCGAAGCACAAACAGCCGGGCGGGCCGCTGGATGCCAAGCTGGCGCGCGGCGGCCTCGTCGACATCGAGTTTGTGATTCACTACCTGCAATTGAAAGGTGAGGCGGCGGATGGCGCGCCGCTGGCCGAAGTCGCGCCGCAAGCGTTCGATCCCGATCTGGCAACCGCGCTGGCGGGACTGATCAGCGCCGGGCTGCTGTCTGACACGCTGATCGAACCGCTGGCGCTGATGCGGCGAATGCTGGTCGCCGGACGCCTGCTGGCACCGGGCGGGCGGGAGCCGCCGCCATCGGGCGCGCGCGTTTTGGCGCGGGCGTGCGGGTTCGAAAGCTATGATGCGCTGGTGCAGGCGTTTGCTACGGCGCGGCACATCGTCGCGGGGGTGTGGAAACAAATTCTGGGCACAGACATTATCGATCCCGACCAACAGGAGCACACAAGATGAGTAATTTCGCAGGCATTGGTGACGCCATCCCCGATATCGCCATGGAAACCCCCGATGGCGACCATGTGAAGCCGTCGGACTTTGCCGGATCAAAGCTGGTGATCTTCTTCTATCCCAAGGACGACACCCCCGGCTGCACCACTGAAAACAAGGATTTCTCCGCCTTGCAGGGCGAATTCGAAGCGGCGGGCACCAAGCTGCTCGGCGTCAGCAAAGACCCGGCCAAAAAGCACCAGAAATTCATCGCCAAACACGGCCTCACCGCCCCGCTCGCCAGCGATGCCGAGGAAGGCGGGCTGTCCGACGCGCTGGGCGTGTGGGCGGAAAAGCAGATGTACGGCAAAACCTATATGGGCATGGTGCGCGCGACCTATCTGGTGGATGCCGACGGCAAAATCGCCCGCATCTGGCCCAAGGTGAAGGTCGCCGGCCATGCCGAGGAAGTGCTGGCGGCGGCCAAGGCGCTCTGACTCTGCCGGTGGAAAGCGTTGCCCATGCCATCCGCGCCGCGCTGCTGACGCCAGATCCGCGCGCCAAATGCTTTGCTGCGCGCCGCGTAGCACGCGATTGGCGCAAGGGCGCGCTGGCTTGGCGGCATGACGTCCCCATGCCCGATCAGCCTGCATGGCCGGATACGCCCGAATTGCTCGCGCCAAGCCAAATGCCCAAGCGCGGCAAGTTCGGTTCCGAGCGAGCGCGCATCGCGCTGTGGCACAGCCTTGCGCATATCGAATTCGTGGCGATTGATCTGGCGCTCGACATGGCCGGGCGCTTTGGGGAGGCAATGGGCGCAGAATTCGTCAGCGATTTTCTCGATGTCGCCGCCGATGAAGCGATGCATTTCGCGCTGCTGGCGCGCAAGCTGGAACAGCTCGGCAGCCATTACGGCGCGCTTCCGGCGCACGCAGGGCTGTGGGAGGCCGCCCATGCCACCCGCCACGATGTCACTGCGCGCCTGGCAGTGGTGCCAATGGTGCTCGAAGCGCGCGGGCTGGATGTGACCCCTGCGATGCTCGAACGGGTGCAGGCGGCGGGCGATACGGGCGGGGCAAAAATCCTTGCGCGCATCCTTGACGACGAAATCCGCCACGTCGGATTCGGCACCAAACACTTTTTGCGATGTGCCGAAATGGCGCAAGCCCGCCCCGAATCCCTGTGGCAGACGCTCGTAAAACAGCACTTTGGCGGGGCCATTAAGCCGCCATTCAACGACTCAGCGCGTCTTGCAGCCGGTTTGTCGCGTGAATTTTACACAGTGATTGCACATTAACGATACCCCCGCATAACCACCCTCCAACAACAGGCGCGCAACAGACGTGCCGGAATTTTCCAACGGCAACAGCCGCAATCGGGAACCGGGTCAGTTATGAAATTTGCCGTGCGCCACCTTATCAAGTTTGCAGCTACGGCCTGCGCTGCGTTTATGGTTTCCGCCGCGTCGCCTGCTTTTGCCAACACTGCCAATGCCAATTCCAGCGCCGATATTATCGAACCCGTGCGCGAAGCGCGGAATGATGATGCCGCCAACAATGATCAGCGCTTCAAATCGCTGTTCGCAGGTTGGACCGCGTTGGAACGCACCACCCCGACGCTGGGCATGGGTGCGGACATAACCGCTTTTTCCTCGCCAATTCCGCAGCGCGCAATTTCGGTGCCGTCGCGGATGCCGCTTGAAGGTGCGCAGCTGACCAGCAATTACGGAATGCGCACCCATCCGGTGCTGGGTGGCCGCCGCAACCACACCGGCATCGATCTGGCCGCGCCAACCGGCACCCCGATCTACGCCACGGCTGATGGCGTGATTGGGCGGGCCGACTGGTATTCGAGCTACGGCCTCTACATCAGCATCAATCACGGCGCGTCGATGGAAACCCGCTATGCGCACCTGTCGCGTCTGGCCGTGGCAGCGGGCGACAATGTCAAGAAGGGCGACCTGATCGGCTATGTCGGATCGACCGGCCGTTCGACCGGGCCGCACCTGCATTACGAAGTCCGTGTTGATGGGCTTGCAGTCAATCCGATTCCGTATATGGTAGAAAGCGAAGCACAGCTCGCCTATGTGCGTGACCAGAAATTGACCGGTCAGGGCGGCGAGTAAGACTACGAAATTGCCCACGATAAGTGGGCCGGACATTGGAGAGGGTGTCCGATCATGGCGGCGGGTTTACCCGCCGCCTTTTTTGTGTGGCGCTGCGGACTGCCCGCTGATGCCCCCTTCCGAAAATGAGTAGCATTTCTCATACTGTTTTTGCTTGCGGGGTCGCCTCGCACAGTTCAATTTCCTCCCCAAGCCAGACAGCGCGCTGCGCTGCGGCAAGGGAGAGAGAACCATGAGTATGCACCCCATCGCGCACGCCGCGACCCGTCCCGATCATCCCGCTGTCATCATGACCGGGTCGGGCAAGCAGATCACCTTTGGCGAATTGGAGGCGGAATCGAACCGCTTTGCGCATCTGCTGCGCGCCCACGGGATCGGTGCCGGCGATGCCTTTGCGGTGCTGCTGGAAAACCGCATCGAATATTTCACGCTGATCTGGGGATCGCAGCGCGCAGGCACGATGATGGTGCCAATCTCCTCGCGCCTGACCGCGCCGGAAGCCGCCTATATCATCCGCGATTCCCAAGCAAAGCTGCTGATCACCTCGGGCTATTTCGCAGACGTGCTGGAGGATATCCGCGCTGAATGTCCGGGCCTGACCGTGCTGGTGATGGACGCTTTAGGGGATGGGGGCGGCGCAGAAGATTTCGCCGCCGCACTCGCCTCACAATCGCCCGCGCCGATTCCCGATCAAAGCGCCGGGATGGTGATGCTTTATTCGAGCGGCACCACCGGTCAGCCCAAGGGCATTCGCCCCGCTCCGCCCGAAGATCCCGATCCGCAAGCCACGGTTCCGCTGGTCGGGTTGGCGGTGATGGGGGCGGGCATGCCCACCGATGGATCGATGGTCTATCTCTCCCCCGCCCCGCTCTATCACGCCGCGCCGATCGGCTGGTGTTCGGTCGTCCACCGCTTGGGCGGCACGGTGGTGATGATGGAGAAGTTCGAGCCCGAAGCCGCGTTGCAGGCAATCGAACGTTACAAGGTGACAGACAGCCAGTGGGTGCCGACGCACTTTGTGCGCTTCCTGAAACTCGATCCGGCAGTGCGCACGCGTTATGATCTGTCGAGCCACCAACGCGCGCTCCACGCCGCTGCGCCGTGCCCGGTGCCGATCAAGCGTGACATGATCGCATGGTGGGGCCCAATCGTGAAAGAGTATTACGCGGGCAGCGAAGGCATCGGCATGACCATGATCGGCAGCGCCGACTGGCTCACCCATCCCGGCAGCGTCGGCAGGGCGATCTATGGCAAACTGCACATCTGCGGCCCTGACGGCGAGGAACTTGGCCCGGACGAGGACGGCCTGATCTATTTCGAAAACGCCTTGCTGCCGACCTATCACAACGACCCGGCCAAAACCGCCGAGGCGATGCATCCCAACGGCTGGATGACGCTGGGTGATATCGGGCATCTCGATAAGGACGGCTTCCTGTTCCTCACCGACCGCAAGAGCCACATGATCATTTCCGGGGGCGTGAACATCTACCCGCAGGAAATCGAGAATCTGCTCGTCACCCACGACAAGGTGATGGACGCCGCAGTAATCGGTGCGCCCTGCCCCGATCTGGGCGAGAAGGTGGTGGCGGTGGTTCAACCGCGCGACATGGCTGAGGCTGGCGACGCGCTGGAAGCAGAACTGCGCTCGTTCCTCGGCGGCAGCCTGTCGAAGATCAAAATGCCCAAGCTGTTCGATTTCCGCCCCGATCTGCCGCGCGAAGCCAATGGCAAGCTCTACAAGCGCGAATTGCGCGATGAATTTGCGGCGAAAGCGAAAGCTGGCGCGGCGTGAGCGCGGAAGCGATCCTCCCCGGCGATCTGGCGCGGCGGGTGATCGATCCGCACGCCTATGCCGAATGGGGCGGGTTGCTCGACACCTTCGATCATATCCGCGAAACCACGCCGGTGGTGCGCGTGCAGCCCGATACGCCGGGGTTGTTCGATCCGTTCTGGCTCATCACCCGCTATGACGATGTGATGCGCATATCGAAGGACAACGCCGCCTTCCTCAACAACCCGCGCCCGGTGGTGTTCAGCTTCAATCAGGCGATCGAATTCAGCCGCGCGGCGACCGGTTCCAATATGCTGGTCGATTCGCTGGTGGTGTTCGATGCGCCGATCCACCCGAAATACCGCAAGCTGACGCAGGAATGGTTCATGCCGAGGAACCTTTCGCAGCTGGAAGGCGAGCTGCGCGCGCTGGCAGCGCGGACAGTCGACCGGATGATCGAACAAGGCCCGGAAGTGGACTTCGTCAAGGAAGTCTCCGGCCCCTATCCTTTACGCGTGGTGATGCAGATCCTTGGTGTGCCGCCAGAGGATGAACCGCGAATGCAGATGCTGACCCAGCAATTGTTCGGCGGGCAGGACAAGGACCTGTCGGGCACCGGGATGGATCAGATGACGCCGGAGCAAGTGGTGCAGATCGTCGCAGGCGCAGTGAAGACCTTCGAGGATTACTTCGCCGGGATCGCCGAAGACCGCCGCAAGCACCCGACCGATGATGTCGCCAGCGTGATCGCCAATGCGCTGGTCGATGGCCAGCCGCTGCCCCCGCGCGACATGGCGGGGTATTACATCATCGTCGCCACCGCCGGGCATGACACCACCAGCGCCAGCACGGCAGGCGCAATGCAGGCGCTGGCGAACGACCCGGCGCAATGGGCGCGGGTCAAGGCTGATCGTTCGCTGCTTCCCGGCATTGTCGAAGAAGCGATCCGCTGGACCTCGCCCGTGCAGCACTTCATGCGCACTGCGGCTGAGGATGTGGAGCTGGGCGGGCAGCAGGTGAAGGCGGGCGACTGGTTGATGATCAATTACGTCGCCGCCAATCACGATCCCGCGCAATTCCCCGATCCGCGCCGGTTTGATGCGGCGCGCAGCCCCAACCGGCACCTCGCGTTCGGCGCGGGCGCGCACCAATGCCTTGGCCTGCATCTGGCGCGGCTGGAGATGAAGATCCTGTTCGAAGCCCTGCTCGACCGGGTCGCGAGCGTCGAACCGGCGGGCGAGGCCAAGCGCGCCAGCAGCACCTTTGTCGGCGGGCTGAAGACCCTGCCGCTGCGGGTGACGGCTGCCTGATAACGCGGCGAATAATCGGACAGGCGCTGTCCGATTCTGCTAGGGTTTCGTCCCCATTTGTCCTAGTTTTCAGCGCATGGGATTTCTTCTTCGCCCAATCCTCTCAGGGGCACAGCGGGGGCTGGCGGTATGAGCCTGCTTGAACCGCATAACCTGCCGTTCCTGATCGCGTTCGGCGCGCTGGCGCTGATCGCGCTGGTGCAGCTTACCGGTGTGTCCGAAGCGGTTGAAGGGGCGGGCGATTTCGATGCGCCCGATGGGCTGGACGCCAGCGGATTTGGCGAAGCGCTGACCACGCTGCTGGGGCTGGGCCGGGTGCCTTTCCTGATCTGGCTGGCGGCGTTGCTGTTCGTGTTTGGCACGGTCGGCGTCATCGGGCAGATGGTATTGGCCAGCACATTGGGCGCACCGCTTTCCGCCGGGTGGGCCGCGCTGCTGGCTGGCGGGGCGGCGCTGCCGCTCACCTCTCTCGCTGCGCGCCCGCTCGCCGCGATCATGCCGAAAGATGAAACCACTGCCGTCACGCTTGATGAACTGGTGCGGCGCGATGCCGAAATCCAGATCGGCACCGCGCGGGCCGGATCGCCCGCCCGCGCCAAGGTGATCGACCGCCACGGCCATCCGCATTTTGTCATGGTTGAACCCCATGATGAAACGATTGAATTGAACGCAGGCGATACCGTCCTGCTCGTCCGCCGCGAAGGTCAGACTTTCTTCGCGATACATTATGAAAGCCCGCTGCTTGGGCTGGATAGCTAAAGGGAAACGCAAATGGCTTTGACCACGACCGGGGATGTAAGCTCATCCGGTGATCTGATGACATATGGTGTTGTCGGCGTGAGCGCGGTGCTCTTCGTCGTCATCTTCTTCGCGTTTCTCATCCGGCTGTATCGCCGCGCGTCGAAGGAAACCGCGTTTGTGCGCACCGGGCTTGGCGGGGAAAAGGTGGTGATGAACGGCGGGGCGCTGGTGTTTCCGGTGTTCCACGAAACCATGCCGGTCAACATGAACACGCTGGTGCTACCGGTGGTGCGGCGCGATAACGAAGCGCTGATCACGCTGGATCGGTTGCGGATTGATGTGAAGGCCGAGTTCTATGTGCGCGTGCGTCCCGATGCTGCGGCCATCGCCATGGCCGCGCAGACACTGGGCCAACGCACGATGCAGCCTGATCTGCTCAAGGACCTGGTCGAAGGCAAATTCGTCGACGCGCTGCGATCGGTCGCGGCGGGGATGACCATGAACGAGCTGCACGAACAGCGCGCCGACTTTGTGCAGAAGGTGCAGCAAGTTTCGTCCAACGATCTGGCCATGAACGGGCTGGAACTGGAATCGGTCTCGCTGACTGGCCTCGACCAGACCAGCATCGAACACTTCAACGCCAACAACGCGTTTGACGCCGAGGGCCTGACGAAGCTGACCGAGCAGATCGAAGCGCGCAAGAAGCTGCGCAATGATATCGAGCAGGACACCCGCGTGCAGATCGAGACCAAGAATCTCGAGGCTAATCAGAAAAGCTTCGAGATCGCGCGCGATCAGGAATATGCGCGGCTGGAACAGGAACGCGAAGTCGAAGTGCGGCGCGCTGCGCAGACCGCCGAAATCGCCCGCGAACAGGCCGAACGCAACCGTGAGGCTGACGCCGCCCGGATTGAGGCCAAGAAGCAGGTCGATGCCCAGCAGATCGAGGCGGATCGCCTGGTCGAGGAAGCCCGCATCGATCAGCAACGCGCGCTCGAAATCGCCCGGCAGGAACAGCAGATCGCGGTGCAGAACAAAAGCCGCGAAGAAAGCCAGGCCAAGGCCGAAGCCGATAATGCCCGCGCCAAAGCGGTCGAGGCCGAGGAAGGCGTCGCTACCGCGCGCGAAAGCGAAATCGCTGAACGTCAGAAGAAGATCGAACTGATCGAAGCGTCGAAGCAGGCCGAACGCGATGCGATCGGGGTGAAGGTGCAGGCCGAAGCGGAGAAAGACGCCGCCACCAACCGCGCCGAAGCGCTCCGATTGGAAGCGCAGGGTGAGGCCGAGGCCGAAAAGCTCCGCGCCGAAGCTGCGCGGGTGCGGTTCGAAGTCGAAGCCGCAGGCCAGCGGGCGATCAACGAGGCGGCGAATATCCTGTCGAACGATCAGATTTCGCTCCAGACCAAGCTGGCGCTGTTAAAAGTGCTGCCCGAAGTCATCCGCGAAAGCGCCAAGCCGATGGAAGCGATCGATTCGATCAAGATCGTGCAGGTCGATGGGCTTACCAATGGTGGGCGCGGGGCTGGCGACGGTAATGGTTCGGGCGGGTCAGGCGGCGGATCAGGCAACCTTGCCAGCGATGCGGTCGCAGCGGCGCTCGCCTACCGCGCGCAGGCACCGGTGCTTGACGGGCTGATGAAGGAACTGGGGCTGGATGGCTCGTCGCTGTCCGGACTGGTCAAGGGCGCAGCGGAGGCGGAGGCGGCACCTGCGCCCGCCCCGGCACCGGCCAAGCCTGCGCCGCAAAAGTCCATCGCGCGCGACAATGACGCGGACGTGTCGGCAGGCGAGGCGACGGAGTAAAACACCAATCCATCAAATCCGTTCGCGGCTACACGCGTGCGTCAGCGCGCTTTCCTACCTGTCCGGGCTCTGCCAGGATCGCGGACATGATCTGTCCTGCCCGCTCCCTTCGCCGCTGCTCGAACACGCGTCAGGGGTAGGCGTTTTTCTGTTCCTGGACAGTGTCACATGTGTCTCCAACACGGGCGGCGTGGGGAGGCGAACCCGGCTTATCCCAGCAACCTTTGCGCAATCGCGCGCACTTCTGCGCCCATGTCGGGCCGTGCCAGCGCAATCGCCAGCGTCGCCTCGACAAAGCCGGTCTTGCTGCCGCAGTCGTAACGCGCGCCATCAAACGTGACTGCGTGGAACGGCTGGGTGCCGATCATCTTGGCCATTGCATCGGTCAGCTGGATTTCCCCGCCCGCGCCTTTGCCCTGATGCTCCAGCACCCGCATCACTTCGGGCTGGAGGATATAGCGGCCCGAGAGAATCTTGTTCGACGGCGCTTCGGCTACGCGCGGTTTTTCCACCAGCCCGCGCACTTCGGTCAGCGTCGCCCCGGAACCGGTAACTTGCGCGCCGGGGTCGATCACGCCGTAGCTGGAAACCTGCTCCATCGGCACTTCAAGCACGCTGATAAGGTTGCCGCCAACCGCGTTATAGGCCTCCACCATCTGCTTCATGCAGCCAGAGCCGCCTTCGCGCGCGACCATCAGTTCATCGGGCAGGAAGATCGCAAAGGGTTCATCCCCCACAATCGCGCGCGCGCACCAGATGGCGTGGCCAAGGCCGAGCGGCACCTGCTGGCGCACCGCGATCACATCGCCCGGCGTGGCGCGCGTGCATTCGAGCACCGACAGATCCTTGCCGCGCTCGGTCATCGTCTGTTCGAGTTCAAACGCGATGTCGAAATGTTCGACAATCCCGGTCTTGCCGCGCCCGGTGACGAAGATCATCTGCTCGATCCCCGCCTCGCGCGCCTCGTCCACCGCATACTGGATCAGCGGACGGTCAACCACGGGGAGCAGTTCCTTGGGCACCACTTTGGTCGCAGGCAGGAACCGCGTGCCGAGCCCGGCGACGGGGAATACGGCCTTACGGATCGGCTTGGGAGGCATCAGCGTATCCTTACTGGCTTGTCATGCGCCTAACCTGATCCGTGCCGCGCTGTTTGCACAAGGTCAATCACTGTTGGCTGTTCTGCGCCACTTGTTGCGCCTAAAGCACTTTTCGCTAAGGCTGACGCAATGGACAAACTCATCATTCGCGGCGGCAACCGCCTTTCCGGCTCGATCCCGATTTCAGGCGCGAAAAACGCGGCGCTGACGCTGATCCCCTGTGCGCTGCTGACCGAGGAGCCGCTGACCCTGCGCAATCTGCCGCGGCTGGCGGATATTGACGGGTTTCAGCACCTGATGAACCAGTTCGGCGTCACCACTTCGATCCAGGGCACGCGCCCCGAGGATTTCGGCCGGGTGATGAGCATGGAGGCGACCCGGATCACCTCCACGATCGCGCCCTATGATCTGGTGCGCAAGATGCGCGCCTCGATCCTCGTGCTCGGCCCGATGCTGGCGCGCAGCGGGGAGGCGACCGTGTCGATGCCCGGCGGCTGCGCGATCGGCAACCGCCCGATTGATCTGCACTTGAAAGCATTGGAGGCCTTCGGCGCGCAGATTGAATTGGCGCAAGGCTATGTTCGCGCGGTGCAGCCCGATGGCGGAATGCCGGGCGGGGATTTCGATTTCCCGGTAGTGTCCGTCGGTGCGACCGAGAACGCGCTGATGGCCGCCGTGCTGGCCAATGGGACAAGCAGATTGTTCAACGCCGCGCGTGAGCCTGAGATTGTCGATCTGTGCAATATGCTGGCGGCGATGGGGGCGGAGATCGAAGGGATCGGCACCTCCAACCTCACCATCCATGGGGTCAGGCGGCTGCACGGGGCGACTTACCGCGTCATGCCCGACCGGATCGAGGCAGGATCCTACGCCTGCGCGGCGGCGATCACCGGGGGCGAGGTGCGGCTGGAAGGCGCCAAGGCCGATGACATGATGGCGACCATCCATGCGCTGCAAGCCATCGGCATCCACGTCGATTGGGACGCCAAGGGTGTGAACGTGCGCGCGAACGGCACACTGAAAGCGACCAATCTCACCACCGCGCCCTATCCGGGACTTGCCACCGATATGCAGGCGCAGCTGATGGCGCTGTTGTGCAAGGCCGAAGGCGCGAGCGTGCTGACCGAAACGATCTTCGAAAACCGCTTCATGCACGTGCCCGAACTGGCGCGCATGGGTGCGGACATCAACACCGAAGGCCGCACCGCGATCGTCAAGGGCGTGGAGCGGCTGACCGGTGCCGAAGTCATGGCGACCGATCTGCGCGCCTCGATGAGCCTCGTCATCGCCGCGCTGGCGGCTGAGGGCCAGACCACCGTGCGGCGCTTGTATCACCTCGACCGCGGCTATGAACGGCTGGAGGAAAAGTTGCAGCTCGTGGGTGCGGATATCGAACGGGTGGATGATTAAGGGCCAGTCGTCATTGCGAGCGCAGCGAAGCAATCCATGGTGAACCGGCTGCGAATCTGCGCGACAGCCGCAATCGAAGTCCATGGATTGCCGCGACCTTCGGCCTCGCCATGACGAAGTCTAGCGGTTCACCACCAGCCACACCCTGATTGCGCTTGCCAGCCCCGGCGGGGTGGGTGACTTGATCCGCTCGGCATCAATCCGGGCGACAAGCGCGGCAATCGCCACGCCTTCGCGCGCAGCAGCCGCGCGCAGCATGTCCCAGAACAGCGGTTCAAGGCTGATCGAGGTCGCATGGCCCGCAATCGAAAGCGAGCGCTTGACCGGCGGGTGATAGGGCGAGGGTGTCTCCATTCCCGCTCCACTAGCACCTAGGCCGCCTCGAAGTCGTCCACATATTCGGGGTAAAAACCGGGTTCACGGTCCGACCAGGCGGGCGCGGTGGCGGCGGCTTCGGACAGCGATTGCAGCAGCAGCTTGCGCCGTTCGGGGCGGATCGAGGGCAGCGCCGCAGCGGCGCAAAAGGCGGCTGGCAGATAGGGGCGCACGCTCGCGCCGAGCATCCGTTCATACAGGAACCGGAAGGCAGAAAAGCATTCCAGCCGTTCCTGCTCCAGATCGAAGGCGGCGATCCGCACCAGCTTGCCAAGGAAGCGTTCAACCTCGTTCGGCGTGCCTTCCTGCGGGATCAGCGCGCGCAGCGCCTTCAAATCCTGATAGGCGACATATTGGCGGCGGATCGCGGTATTTTCCGCTTCGCTGCGACCCCAACGGCGAAACGCATCGGTGCGCGCAAGGCCGATATCGAGGCTGCGTTTGATATAACGCTGCTCGGCAGGGGCGAAGCCTGCAAATTCGCGCATCTCGGCAATCGGCATCATCATGGCGCAGGTCTCCTTCAGACGAGGAGAACGTCGCACGTCATGGTTAATTTAAGGTTAGGTATGGAGATAGTGGCCGGAGTCTTTGTGTTCCGCATCGCGTCCGCGATGCGAAATCCTCGCTCATGCTGGCTACGCCAGCGTCGCTGCGGGCGGCCAGTCGGCCTTGCGGCGCACTGCGTGAGATTTTTGTGTCCGCACGCCTCCGGCGCGCGAAATCCTCGCTTCGCTGCGGGCGGCCAGTCGGCCTTGCGGCGCACTGCGTGCGCCGATTCACCGCCACACGCAAAGTTGGTTGGGTTCAGATCAGACCGGCAAGCGGGCTCGACGGATCGGCATACATCCGCCGCGCCATTCTCCCCGCCAGATAGGCTTCGCGCCCGGCTTCGACCGCGAGTTTCATCGCGCGGGCCATGCGGATCGGGTCTTTGGCTTCGGCAATGGCGGTGTTCATCAGGATACCGTCGCAGCCCAGCTCCATCCCCACCGCCGCGTCCGATGCCGTGCCCACACCCGCATCGACCAGCACCGGCACCTTTGCGCCTTCAACGATCAGGCGGATCATCACCCGGTTCTGGATGCCCAGCCCCGAACCAATCGGCGCGCCCAGCGGCATGATCGCCACCGCGCCCGCGTCCTCAAGCTGCTTCGCCGCAATCGGATCATCGGCGCAGTACACCATCGGCAGGAAACCTTCCTTGGCCAGCACCTCGGTCGCCTTCAGCGTCTCGCGCATGTCGGGGTAGAGCGTGCGCGCCTCACCCAGCACCTCCAGCTTGACCAGATCCCAGCCCCCCGCCTCGCGCGCCAACCGCAGCGTGCGCACCGCGTCCTCACCGGTAAAGCACCCGGCGGTGTTGGGCAGGTAAGTGATTTTCTTGGGGTCGATGTAATCGGTCAGCATCGGCGCCTTGGGATCGCTGACATTCACCCGGCGCACTGCCACGGTGACGATCTCTGCCCCCGAAGCCGCGACCGCCGCCGCATTCTGCTCGAAGTTCTTATACTTGCCCGTGCCGACGATCAGCCGCGAGGTGAAAGTGCGCCCGGCCACCGTCCAGCTATCCGCCGGATGATCGCCGCCGCCGACGAAGTGGACGATTTCCAGCCTGTCGCCATCGGCCAGCGGAGCATCCTCCAAAGTCGAACGTGGCACGATTTCGCCATTGCGTTCAACCGCAACCTTTTCAGGGGCAAGCTCCAGCTCGCGCACCAGATCGGCAATCGTGGCGGCGTGGGTGCGGCGTGGATCGCCGTTCAGCGTGATGGTCTTGGGATCGTTCATGGCGCGAGACATAGGCACTTGCGCCCGCGCTGCAACAGCGAGTTTGCGCAATCGCTCAGCGTACGGCGCGCAGGTTGATCAGGTGCGCGATCGATACCAGCGCCACACCCACCAGCGTCAACAGCAGTTCATCGGTGCCGTGGGGCACCACCAAAGCAGCCCCCATCAACACCAGCCCGACCAGCGCCAGCCCGAACGGCAACATCCGGCGGTGCCGCATCAGGCCCCAGCCGATTGCCACCGCCGCCACACCCAGCGCCAGCGCCAGGCCGATCCGGTGAATATTATCATCAAGCAGGAAATGCCCGCCCAGCCCAAGCGATGAAATCACCACCAGCGTCGTCAGGCAATGCAGCACACACAGCCCGGCAAGCCCGATCCCGATCTGATCGAGGCGGCGGCGCAGCGAGGTGTGATTCGCGGGGGGAAGGGCGTTATGCGTCATCTTCTTTTGGCCCTTATGTTATATTATCACATTGCGCAAGCGGCGATTGTCGCAGACTTGATTGCGCATCCCGCACCTCTGCTTGCACTGAACAGGCTTGCACAAGTCGCCGTCCCGGCACATTTACCGCTGCGCCATGGCCACCTTCGCCTCTGTATCGAACCTGTTTGCAGCGCAACCAAACCCGCGCGGGCGCCCACTGGCACTGGCGCGCTGGCTGGAACTTGTCGCCGCTATGGTGGTCGGAATCGTGCTGGTCGGCGGGATTACCCGGCTGACCGAAAGCGGGCTGTCGATCACCGAATGGAATGTCATTACCGGCATCCTCCCACCCTTGACCGAAGCCGCCTGGCAGGCCGAATTCGCCAAGTATCAGGCCACCCCCGAATACCGGCTCGAAGCGGCCATCGGCGGGATGACCCTGGCTGATTTCCAGTTCATCTATTTCTGGGAATGGGTGCACCGCCTGATCGCGCGGGTGGTCGGCCTGGTTTACGCGGTGCCGCTGGCGTGGTTCTGGTGGCGCGGCGCGATCCCGCAGGGCTACAAGGCGCGGTTGCTGGGCTTGCTGGCGCTCGGCGGGCTGCAAGGCCTGTTTGGCTGGCTGATGGTGCAGTCCGGCCTCGTCGGCGATATGACCGATGTCAGCCATTTCCGCCTGTCGCTCCACTTGCTGACCGCGCTGGCGCTGCTCGCTGGCCTCGTATGGACGGCGCGCGATATGCGGCGGCTGGCGCGGGTGCCCGGTGCGCGCCCTGCCCCGCTGACGCGCGCATCCGCGCTGGTGGCTGGCGTGTTGTTCATCCAATTGCTGCTCGGCGCGTGGGTGGCGGGGCTTAACGCAGGCCATGCCGCCTATGACTGGCCGCTGATGAACGGGCGGCTGGTGCCGGATGTCGACTGGTCGCGCGGGATTGTCTGGACGATCACCCATGATCCGTTCCTGCTGCAATTCCTGCATCGCTGGTGGGCGTGGATCGCGGTCGCGGCGCTGGTGTGGCTGGCCCGCCGGGTGCGCAAGATAGATCGCTTCGCCAGCATCGCGGTGCATAGCGCATTCGGCACGATGGTGCTGCTCGGCATTGCCACGGTAATGAGCGAGGTGTCGCTGTGGATCGCCGCCGCACATCAATTGGTCGGCGCGCTGACCGTGGCGGCGACGGTTTGGGCGATGCACAGCGATGGGACCGCACGGCAGAACAAAGACGGCGGAGCCTGATGCGCGCCAATGCTTGGTGGTGCGCGGAAGGTTCAAAGTGGCGCATTTTGCACTGAGGTATTATTTTACCGCATCAATTTATCCGGCTTTTGCTTGACTTTTGCGGGTTCGGGCGACATTTGCGCGCCTCTTGCCCGCCCGGTCACCAGATCGGAGGGCGATTCTCCGGACATTCTCCTGAGAAACAGTTTCGAACCAAGGACACCATGCCATGAAGGCGCTCAGCAAGCAGACCCAGTCCGTCAAACCGGCCGAGGTCGAAAAGAACTGGCACATCATCGATGCCGATGGCCTCGTCGTCGGCCGTCTCGCCGCGATCATCGCCAACATCCTGCGCGGCAAGACCAAGCCGATCTACACCCCGCACGTTGACTGCGGCGATCACGTGATCGTCATCAACGTCGAAAAGGTGAAGTTCACCGGCAAAAAGATGGGCGACAAGGTCTATTACAAGCACACCGGCCACCCCGGCGGGATCAAGGAAACCACCCCGGCCAAGGTGCTGGGCGGCAAGTTCCCCGAACGCGTGCTGGAAAAAGCGGTTGAACGCATGATCCCGCGCGGCCCGCTTGGCCGTGACCAGATGCGTGCACTGCACCTCTATGTCGGCACCGAGCATCCGCATGACGGTCAAAAGCCGACAGTGCTCGACGTTGCTTCCATGAACCGCAAGAACAAGGTCGTTGCATAATGACTGAAGAAACCACCCCCGAAACGACCACCGTTTCCGATCTCGCCGATCTGAAGGAAATCGCTGGCGACGCGCCTCAGGGCGATGCTGCTGAAATCGCCCGCGTGGCCATGCCGCTGCGCGACCGTGAAATCGATGCGCAGGGCCGTTCCTACGCTACCGGCCGCCGCAAGGATGCCGTTGCCCGCGTATGGGTCAAGCCCGGTACCGGCAAGATCATCGTCAATGGCAAGGATCAGGAAGCCTATTTCGCACGTCCGACGCTGCGTCTGGTCATCAACCAGCCCTTCACGATCACTGACCGCAGCGGTCAGTTTGACGTGGTTGCCACGGTGCGCGGCGGCGGGTTGTCGGGTCAGGCCGGTGCCGTGAAGCACGGCATTGCCCAGGCGCTGACCAAGTACGAGCCGGAGCTGCGCTCCACCGTCAAGGCAGCAGGCTTTCTCACCCGCGACAGCCGCGTGGTGGAACGCAAGAAATACGGCAAGGCCAAGGCCCGCCGCAGCTTCCAGTTCTCAAAGCGTTAAGACAAACAGTCGGTTTTTCCGAACAAAATCAAGGGGCTGCGAGAAATCGCAGCCCCTTTTTTGCGTAGCAGAATGGTAGCAGTTTTCTGGAAACGTTGACGTTTCGGGTTCTCGGAAATAGCAAGTTCGTAGCAGTCAGGGCATCTTTTGGGAGCTGACGATGGCACGAAGCTTCAAGACACAGCTCGCAGGGCAGATCGGTGAAGCTCTCGTCGTGGCAGAGCTAGGACGCAGGGGAATCGTCGCAACGGCGTTCGCTGGCAATGTGCCTGACATTGATCTTCTCGCATACAAGGACGGGCAAACGTGCGCGCTTCAAGTGAAGGCATGGCGCAATGGCTCTGTCAGCTTCGATGCGACGCGTTATCTCAACATCGATATCAGCAATGACATTCAGTCGGTTACGGGATTGAATGACGAGCTTGACCCTGACCTTGTCTTCGTTTTCGTGATGATCGGAGAGAAGCTCGGAGATGATCGCTTCTTCCTGCTTTCACAGCGCAATCTTCAGTTATTGATGGAGCAGGGATACACATCGTTTCTCGCGAAGCACGATGGCAAACGTCCACGAAACGCGCAAACAACCCACAACTCAGTCACGCTTGAGCAGCTTGCACGGTTTGAAGACGACTGGGCTTTGATCGAGAAAAGGTTCTGTTAGATGGCTTATTATGAGAATAAGGTCGAACATCTCGATGGGGATCTGGTTCTCTAACGCGGTCTTCGTGAAAGAGATCGCTGAGGTGAAGCCTGTTTTGGAGACGCTACGAGTAGCAGCACAAAACGGAGAACTGGATTCTGCTATTGAAATGACGCTTAGCAAACTGAGAAATAGGAAGAATTGACTTTTCAGCGCATTAGGCCAGAAATAGCAGATTGGTAGCAAAATAAATTCAGTGTCTCATAATACACTGATATTATATAATAATTTAGAGAGTTCGATTAGCAAAGCGCTAATTTCGCTCCGGCTGGCAGTTCTCGAAGCGTTAAACCGCTTCCAGACGCGAAACACAAAGGGCGGCCCCGCAAGGGAGCCGCCCTTTTGTTTTGCAGCGCTGCCGCGCGTCAGCGTTGCAGCAACATGATCCCCCAGGCGAGACCGCTGCCCGAAAGAAAGATTGGCCACGACCAATACAGCTTGGCCTCGGCCACCGGCACCAGATGAATCGCCAGCGGGCCAGCGCTCACCCCCTGAGACCCGATCACCAGCGCGATCGTTGCAGATAGGATCGCACCCAGCGTCAGCGCTTTGATCATCTCCATCGCACTTACCTTTCGCAATTGAACGGCAAACGGCTTGTCATATCGGCATGAACTGGCAGGCAGGACGCGTTGCGGCGCGGCGGAAACCTGCTGGCGCATTTCACCAACAATTTCTTAACGGCAATACTATGGGAAAGGTTAACGCGCGTCTGAGGGGTTTTCCGCGGCGGCCTCGACCGCTGCCAGACGCAGCTGGGTTTCAATCACTCCGCCAGCTTCGCAAGTAATCTCACGCCACGATGCAGGCGCACCATACCGCAGCCGGGTGGAGAGCGTACCGGTCCCGATCATGCGGGCGCTATGCCCGCCACGCGCGCGCTGCTGATCAAACGGCACGTGCACGTGGCCCGAAATGATCGCGTGCGCGCCCGCTGCGGCGATCTGCGCAAAGGCATTATCCCCGCCGATCGTCGGATTTCGGGTCGCGCCTTCCGGCCCCAGCAGCGGGTGATGCGCAATTACGATGATCGTGCGTGGATCGCCTTTCAATGCCGCCAGCGCGGCCAGCGTTGCTTGTAACGCAGCCGGTTTGATCACCCCGTCCGACCACGGAAAGCGGCGCTGCGCCCGCACGGTCGTGCGCAGCGGCACCAACACCACATCAGACGAAGCGAATGCACAGCTTACCGCCTTCTTCAGGCGATTATAGCGCCGAAACGGGTCGGTGAAGCGTTCCCACGGGTTGTAATAGGGCATATCGTGGTTGCCCGGCTCAAGCACCACCGGCACGCCCAGCGCAGCGAACCATTGTTCCGCCCGAGCATATTCGGAATGCTTGGCGCGCTGGGTCAGGTCGCCGGTGCAGATCACCGCATCGGGGCGCTCTGCCGCCACCGCGCGCGCTACGGCATCGAGCGCGGCGGCATCCTCAACCCCGAAATGCACGTCGCTGATATGGAACAAGCGTGTGGTCATCGCGCAGAACCTATACCCGCCCGCTAAGGATTAGCCATGCCGCAACGGCGTTGAACACGGTGTACCCGCCATAGGCCCAGGCGAACCCCGGCCAGCCTTCGACCGACAGTAGCAGCGCGAAAAACAGCACCACAAATTCGGTTATCAAAGCGGTGCGGCGGCCCAGCATCTGGCTCGACCGCGGCAAGCGCGCGAACAGCGGGTGCCCGCTGTCAAACACCGCGCGATTAAGCGCGAAATTGGCGATCCCCAGCACAAAGATGACAATGGTCGCGGCTCCCATGCCCGCCAATATGGCGATGCGCTGGTCGATTGGAAACCGCCATTTGTCCGGCTTTTCGCGCGATTGGTCATTTGGCGCTGCGCCGGTCGGATCGGTGGAGCGGGTTTATCGAAGCATGAATGTGCGCGCACATGAAGCGGCGTATCAAAGGTGTCAGCAGGGTGTCTGGCAAACCCCGTATCGGGGCCCCGCCCCACCCCAGACCCACTGCAATTGGAGGATGACCATGATGAAACCCCTTACCCAAGCTATCGCCGCATTCGGCCTGATCGGCACCGCGCTCAGCCCCGCCTATGCTGGCGAGCCTGAAAGGATGACGGTGAAAATCGAATTGGCCGACATCAATCTGAACACGCCCGAAGGCCAGCGCGTCCTCGACCGCCGGATTGAGGCAGCGGCGCGCACGGTTTGCCAGGTTAATAGCCCGCAAACCGGAACGCGTATCATCAACAACGACGCACGCGCCTGCATCGTCAAAGCGCGCGCCGAAGTGCGCCAGCACGCCGCAAAGCTCGCCAGAGATCAGCAACGCGGCGGCTGAACCGCGCTTGCGATCCCGCGCCGCAAGCTGCACGGCGCAGGTAATACGGCCCGAACCCTAAACCGGGTTCGGGCCGCCGTTTTACGATTGAAATCAGCGCCCCGCCATCGCCTTGACCCGGCCTAAATACGTCCGCCCGATCCTCAGCGCATCGCCATTGACCAGTTCCGCCGACCACACGCCCAGCCCATCGTGCCGCAACCCGCGGATATTGTCGCGCCTCAGGATGGTGGAGCGGTGGATGCGGATGAATTGTTCAGGATCGAGCCGTTCTTCCAGCCCCGCGATGGTTTGCAGCAGCAGATAGGATCGCTGCGCCTCCGGCCCGCCGACGTGCAGCCGCACATAATCGCGTTCGGCATCGATCTGATGCACTTCGCTGACCGCGATCCGCAGCAGCTCTGACCGATGCGGCACCCACAATTCATCAAGAAACTGGCTGGCGCGCTGACGGCGTTGCCCGCGCCGCGCCACCGCGCGTTCGATCGCACGTTCAAGCCGGTCGGCGGAAACCGGCTTGAGCACGTAATCCACCGCCTCCAGATCGAAGGCTTCCACCGCAAAGTGATCATGCGCTGTAACGAAGATCACTACCGGGGCCTGATCCTGTTCGGCAAGGCATTTGGCAACCCCCAGCCCATCGAGTTCGGGCATGGTCATGTCGAGCAGCACCAGATCAGGGCTGAGTTTCTCCGCCAGTCGCAACGCTGCCGCGCCATCGCTGGCGGTGCCAACCACGCGCACTGCGGGAATTTCGGCGCATATCACCTGCACCCGCTCCACCGCGAGCGGTTCATCATCGACTATCAGCGTGCGCAGAGGGGAATCGTCGCTGTCAGTATCAGGCATGGTGGTCCATCGGGCGGTTCAGCGGTTGCGAAAGGGGAATGCGGATTTCGGTGCGGTAGCCACCTGGCACCGGGCCCGATGTAAAGCCGATATCAGGGCCAAACCGCGCCTCCAGCCGATCACGGACATTGACAAGGCCAATGCCGAGCCCATGGCTGCCGCCTTGCGGCACGCCGGGGCCATCGTCGCTGACGGTGATCACCAGCTGATCAAGCTCCGCGCGCGCGGCCAGCGTGATCGTTACCCGTCGCGAAACCGGCGACACTGCATATTTGACCGAATTTTCGACCAGCGGTTGAAGGATCATTCCCGGCACGCGCGCTTCTTCAAGATCGGCGGGCAGATCGAACACCGTCACCAGACGCGTCGGGAAGCGCACTGCCTCGATATCGAGATAGAGCTTCTGCAGGTCGAATTCGTCCTTCAACGCAACATCGGCGGTGGGTTCCGTGGCAAGGCTGTGGCGATAGAAACGGCTGATCGTCTGGATCATCCGCTCGGCCCGTTCCGCCTTGCCGGTCATCACCAATGCCGACAGTGAATTCAACGTGTTGAACAGGAAATGTGGATTGACCTGATAGCGCAGCGATCGCAGTTCAGCCGCCTTGGCGGCGGTGCGGAACTGTTCTTCGCGCCACTGCGAAGCACGCGCTTGCACCCCTGCAAGCAGCGCGAAATAAGTCGCCGCCCAGGCCAGCAGCAGGAAGTACCGCCCCAATGCAATGTCGAGCAGCTTGCGCCAGAAATCGGCATAGGTTTCCGCTCGCGCGATGATCACTGCTTCGGAATCGACCACATCCTTGTCGTCCTGCTGCGCGCCCTCTGAGTCAGGCCCAGCCGGGCCAACCCGGCGAACCGGCACGTCGACCAGCAAATTTCCGCTTTCATCGCGCCGCAGGTTGATGTTGTATTTCTGCGCATAGGCCTGTTCCTGCGCGGCCTCCATGTCCTTGAACACGAAGTAATTGACCTGCCCGATCCCGATTGCGACCGGCAGCGCCAGCGCGATCGCGGCGGAAATCTTGATCCACAGCGGTTTGCTGTCGAACAGGCGCAGCAACAGCCACAGCACGAGGGTGAACGCCACTCCGATCGCCGTAACCAGCATCCGCCGCCAGCCGAGTTCGAACTGGAGGCCAAAATCCATCACCATCGCGCGGAAAGTGGTGAGGACGAAATAGGTCACCCACAGCACCACCATCGAAAACAGCACCGTGCGGAATGGCACGGTGGCCGATGGCGGGGCGAGGCTCGCTTCGCTGTGTCGGGACATCAACATTATGCCAAAGAGCGATAACGCCCCCGAACGGCAAGCGCCACTATGCGCGGCGCTTGTCGTCGGGCGGGGTCAGGCCTTGGTCGAATGGATGCGCGCCGGTCACGCCCGAGGGCGAATCATCTCCGCCGGCACCACCCATTGCGCGAATTGTTCTTCGGTCAGCAGCCCCAGCGCCAGCGCCGCCGCCTTCAGTGTGGTGCCTTCGGCGTGGGCTTTCTTGGCGATTTTGGCTGCGTTGTCATAACCGATATGCGGGTTGAGCGCGGTCACCAGCATCAGGCTTTCATTGAGCAACTGGTTGATCCGATCCTCGTTCGCTTCGATCCCGACAACGCAATTATCGGTGAAGGCGTGGCTCGCATCGCCCAGCAGCTTGATCGATTGCAGCACGTTGTAGATCATCACCGGCTTGAACACGTTGAGTTCCAGGTGCCCGTGCGTGCCCGCCACCGTCACCGTCATATGGTTGCCGATCACCTGCGCAGCCACCATCGTCATCGCTTCGCACTGGGTCGGGTTGACCTTGCCCGGCATGATTGACGACCCCGGTTCATTGGCGGGCAGGCTGAGTTCGCCAAGGCCCGAACGCGGGCCGGAGCCGAGCAGGCGGATGTCATTGGCAATTTTCATCAGGCTGACCGCAAGCACATTGAGCGCGCCCGAAATCTCCACCATCGCATCATGCGCGGCCAAGGCTTCAAACTTGTTGGGGGCGGTGACGAACGGATGGCCGGTTTCAGCCGCGACCTGAGCGGCAAACTCTTCGGCAAAGCCAACCTTGGCGTTGATCCCGGTGCCCACCGCCGTTCCGCCCTGCGCCAGTTCGAGCACGCGCGGCAATGTCGCTTCGACGCGGGCGATGCCGTATTCGATCTGCTTGGCATAACCGGAAAATTCCTGCCCCAGCGTCATCGGAGTGGCATCCTGCAAGTGCGTGCGGCCGATCTTGACGATATCGGCGAAGGCCTTGGCCTTGGCGTCAAGCGCACCGTGCAGCTTCTTTAGCGCCGGGATCAGGTGTTCGATCGCCTCGCTCGCCGCAGCGATATGCATCGCGGTGGGAAAGGTGTCGTTCGACGACTGGCCCATGTTGCAGTGATCATTGGGGTGCACCGGATCCTTGCCCCCCATTTTGCCGGTAAGTATCTGATTGGCGCGGCTGGCGATCACTTCGTTGGCGTTCATGTTCGACTGGGTGCCCGATCCGGTCTGCCACACCACCAGCGGGAACTGATCAGCCAGCGTCCCATCAATCACTTCGCGCGCTGCGGCGACAATCGCTTCGCCAAGCCGGGTATCGAGCACGCCAAGCGCCATATTGGCCTTGGCCGCCGAGAGTTTTTGCAGGCCGAGCGCGCGGACCAAGGCCGGCGGCATCCGTTCGCCGCCGATGGGGAAGTTGACGATACTGCGCTGGGTCTGCGCGCCCCAGTGAACATGCGCCGGGACCGCTACTTCGCCCAGCGAATCGGTTTCGATCCGCACATTGTCGTCTCTGCTCGTCATGTCACTCATCGAAGCCATCCCTGCTTAAGTCGAATACAGTCCCGAAGGTCTGCGCGCTCCCCTAAGCACTGTCCGCTTGCGAGGTCAAAGGCCTTGGAACACTGGCGCGGCAAGTCTAAAGGCGCGTCAGAATATAATCGGCCGCAGCAAGGCTTGACGGACTGTGTTGTGCGTATAATACAGCTTGCCGGAGTAAAGATGAGCGACATGACCACCACCTTACACCATGCGCCAAGCGCGACCGCGCGTCGGGCGATGATTGACAGCCAGCTGCGCACCAGCGGCGTCAACGAGGAATATGTGCTGGCGCGGATGCTGGCTGTCCCGCGTGAAGACTTCCTGCCAGCCGACAAGGCATCGGTAGCCTATATTGACCGGGCCGTGGCGCTTGGCGAAGGCGGGCACCTTGCTGCGCCGCTGTTTTATGGCAAACTGCTGGTCGAAGCCGCGCCTGCGCGCGATGACCGGGTGCTGGTGGTGGACGGCGGCACCGACTACCTGCCCACGCTGCTGCGCCCGTTGGTAGCGGAATTGACCGCCATCAGCGCCGCCGACGCCGCGACCAACGCGGCTGCCACCGGGGTTGGGGGCACCTATTCGCTGATCGTGATCGATGGCGCAATTGAACAATTGCCCGATACGC
The DNA here is from genome assembly GCF_053628655.1 of Porphyrobacter sp. MBR-49. Classification (NCBI taxonomy): domain Bacteria; kingdom Pseudomonadati; phylum Pseudomonadota; class Alphaproteobacteria; order Sphingomonadales; family Erythrobacteraceae; genus Porphyrobacter; species Porphyrobacter sp. MBR-49. The sequence continues at coordinate 315,857 of NZ_JBRJGU010000001.1, read as the reverse complement.
TGGCGGCGCTGCTGGCCGAAAATGGCCGCATCGTCACCGGCCTTGTGCTGCGGCAGGTTACGCGGCTGGCGTCGGGCCGCAAGGTCGGGGGGCGGGTCAACCTTCAACCGATCGAGGATCTCGGCATTCCGGTGCTGCGCGCCTTTGCTGCGCCCAAGGGTTGGACCTTCGCGTGACCGAAATGACTGCCGTTCTGCTGCGGCTGACCGGGTCGGCAAGCCTGCTGGCACTAACCGGTCTGGCCGCGCCCGCGCAGGCCGATACTTTGCGCGATGCGCTGGCGGCGGCCTATGATAACAACCCGACACTCGAAAGCGCCCGCGCCAATCTACGCGCTACCGATGAAGGTGTGCCAATCCAGCGTGCGCAGGGGCTGCCATCTGCCGACCTCACGGCCACCCATATTGAGTTTGTCCGCCGATCAGCCAACTCCTTTACCGCGCCCGAACGGAACCTTGGTGTCAATGCCCAGCTTTTGGTTCCGGTCTATTCTGGCGGCGCAATCCGCAACGGCATCAACGCCGCCAAACAGCGGATCGACGCCGGGCAGGCCGATCTGCGCAATACCGAGGCGACCGTCTTCAGCCAGGTGGTCGCGGCCTATATGGATGTACTGCGGACCGAGGCGCTGGCCGCGCTCTCCGCCAATAATGTTGCGGTGCTGCGCACCAATCTTGAAGCCACAAGTGATCGGTTCCAGATTGGTGACGTCACCATCACCGATGTCGCACAGTCGCGTTCGCGGTTGGCGGTGGCCGAAGGCGATTTTCAACAAGCCGAAGCCAACCTGATTTCCGCGCGCGAAACCTATGCGCGGCTGGTTGGCCGCGCGCCGGGCGAGCTGGAGGCCCCGCCGCCACTGCCCGGCCTGCCCGACGCGGTGGGTGAGGCAATCGTCACCGCGCTCGAAAACAACCCCAACCTGATCGCCGCCAAACAGCGCGCCGAAGCCGCCGGGTTCGATACCAAGGTGGCTGGCGCTGGCCGCCTGCCCACCATCAGCATGTTCGCAAACGTCGATTACACCAATTTTTTCGGAACCTTGGGCGGGCCAGTCGCTGCCAATTTTCTGCAAAATGAAACAACCGCCAATGCCGGGGTGCGGCTGACCATCCCGGTGTTTCAGGGCGGGCTGCCCGCCGCGCGCCAACGCCAGGCCGGAGCACGCGAATCCGCCGCGCTGGAAGACGTGATCGCATCAGAACGGCAGGTCATTGCCGAAGCCCGTTCCACCTTTTCCAACTGGCAGGCGGCCAACGCCGTGATCCGCAGCTCTCAGGCCGCGGTCGACGCCGCTGAACTCAGCCTCGAAGGCGTGCGCGCGGAAAATTCGATTGGCAATCGCACTATCCTTGATGTGCTCAATGCCGAACAGGAATTGCTCAACGCGCGCGCGCAATTGGTGACCGCGCGGCGCAATGCCTATGTCGCCGGGTTCAATCTGCTGGCGCTGATGGGCCGCGCCGAAGCGCGCGATCTCAACCTTGATACCAGCGGCGTGATGTATGACCCCACGATCAACGCCAAGCGGGTGAATACCAAGTACTGGGATTGGGATCGTGACCCCGAACCGAGAGCGAAATCGACCAGCACCGTTGACATTCCTGCCGCTGACGCAATGATCGGGCCGCAATTGCTGCCCGGCGAGTGATTGCTTTCCCGATTCGGGACAGGTCGGGCGCGTGGAAATGGGGCATATGATGGCGCAAGATGGCGAAGCTTCGGTCGAGGAAATCCTCGAATCGATCAAGAAAGTGATCGCACGCGACAATCGCACCGGAGCGATCGAAGCACGCCGCCGGCTTGAACATGAATCTGATCAGGCTGCGGCTGAAAGCACCGAATCGGAGCGCCCACACATCGTGCGCGACGAGGACGAAGTGCTCGATCTGGCGGAGATGGAGTGCCTGCCCGAAGCAGCGGCGAAAACCACTGGCGAAACCGAAGATGCACCTCTGATCGCGTCAACAGTGCGTGACGCGATGCAGGAAAACCTTGCCGCGCTGGCGATGCTGGCCGAACCGGGCGCGCGGCCGCAGATCGTCCGGTCGGGCGAAACCTCCTTGGAAGGGTTGACCCGCGAATTGCTGCGCCCGATGCTGGCCGAATGGCTGGAGGCGAACCTGCCCGCGATGGTAGAAAAGCTGGTGCAGGCGGAAATCGCCCGGATCGTCGGCAAACGTCCGTAAGTTCTGGCGCCGCGCGGCGTGGCGGGCTAATCCCGCGCTCATGAGACATTTTACTGTAGCCGGCGCGTTGATCGCCGCCGCGCTGATCGCCTCGCCGCTTGCTGCACAAGACGGGCAGCCTGCCGCTCCGATGAGCGCGCATGACCTTGTCACCATGCCGCGTCTGGGCGCGCCCACGGTGAACGCGGCGGGCACGCTGGCGGTTTATGGCGTGACCACCACCGATCCGGAAAGCCTGGCGCGCAGCACTGCGTTTTTTCTTCTGGATCTCGGCACACCGGGGGCTGCACCGGTCGCGCTCGATTTCGGGCTGAAAGCCTCGTCCCCCGCGTTTGGGCCGGACGGGCAGCTCTATTTCCTCAGCAGCGCAGCCCCGCAAGATGGGGCCGAAGCGCGCAGCCGCGTGTGGCGCATCGCCATTGGCAAGGATGGCCGCAGCAGCGCGGCGCAAGTGGTGGCGGATTTCCCCGGCGCTGACATCGCCGGGTTCAAACTCGCCCCCAACGGCAAGGCCATCGCGATGTGGGCCGCAATCCCGCGCGATTGTCCGCAGTTCGGCTGCCCGGATGCCAAGCCAAAACACCTGCCCGGCCCCGGAACCGGACGCCTGTATGATGGCGCAGATGGATTTGTGCGCCACTGGGATCAGTGGGAGACTCCCGGCGTCCACAACCGCGTGTTCGTCTTCCCGATCGAAGGCGGCAAAGCGGTGGGTGACGGCGCGCCGGTTGACGGGCGCGATCCCGCCACCGGCCTCACTGCCGACACCCCGACCATGCCGTTCGGCGGCGGCGAAGAAATCGCCTTTGCGCCCGATGGCAGCGCGCTCTATTTCACCGCGCGGGTGGCTGATGGGGCCGAACCGACGTCGACCAATCTCGATATCTACATATCCGACCTGTCGGGTGCCGCCCCGATCCTGCTCACCGCAGGCAATGCCGCAACCGACACCACCCCCGCCCCATCGCCCGATGGTCGCTACCTCGCATGGCTGGCAATGGAACGCCCGACCTATGAGGCGGACAAGCTGGCGGTGCAGTTGCTCGATCTCAAGACCGGAAAGCTGCGCAATCTGACCGCGAAGACCGACCTCAGCTTTGGCTCACTGACGTGGAGCGCGGATGGCAAGACGCTGATCGCCACCGCGCAAAAGGTGCTTGATACCCCGGCCTTCCGCATTGATCCAAACACAGGCTCGGTGACCGAGCTTAATCTGATGGCGGGGAACGAGGCGCATATCGCCAACCTCACCCCGCTGCCCGGCGGGCGGATATTGTTCACCCGTGATTCGCTGGGCAATCCGGCGGAACTCTACCTGTCGGACGGAATGGCGCAGGCCCGCCCGCTGACCGATGTGGCCACCACCCGGATGGGCGGGATGGCCAGTATCGTCACCCGCCGGTTCAGCTTTGCGGGCGCTGGCGGCGATACGGTGTGGGGGCAGATCACGCGGCTGGCCGATCAGGACGGGCCGATCCCGGTGATTCTTTATATCCACGGCGGGCCGCAGGGCAGCTTCAACGATGGCTGGTCAACCCGCTGGAACCCGCGCGTGGTCGCCAGCCAAGGCTATGCGGTGATCTCGGTCGATTTTCACGGCAGCACCGGATACGGGCAGGCCTTTACCGATGCGATCAACCGCGATTGGGGCGGCAAACCGCTGGAAGACCTGCAAAAAGGCCTTGGCGCCGCATTGGCGCTCGACCCGCAGATCGACGGCACCCGCGCCTGCGCCATGGGGGCGAGTTACGGCGGATACATGGTCAACTGGATCGCCGGTCAATGGCCCGAGCGGTTCAAGTGCCTCGTCCAGCATGATGGCCTGTTCGATATGCGCAGTTTCTACTATTCCACCGAGGAATTGTGGTTCCCGCGCTGGGATTTCGGCGGCTCCTATGAACAGGCGCGCGATGTTTACGAAAAGTGGAACCCGGCAAACCACGTCGACAAGTGGCAAACCCCGATGCTGGTGGTGACGGGTGAGCAGGATTTCCGTGTGCCTTACACTCAAGGGCTGCAAAGCTTCACCGCCTTGCAGGAGCGCGGGATTCCGTCGCAATTGCTGGTGTTCCCGGATGAAAACCACTGGGTGCTCAGCCCCAAAAACTCGCTGCAATGGCACAATACCGTATTCGCGTGGTTGAATCGCTGGTTGCAGACGGAGCCTGAGGCGGACGAATGAACCGCAAGGAACTGCTGTCCGCCCAGACATCGCTGGCCAAGCATTACGGCGACCCGGCCAAGGGCACCGCCATCACCCGCCACATCATGCTGTGCGCGCTATCGGACAAGCAGAACTGCTGTTCGCGCGAAGCAGGCGAGGAAAGCTGGCAGTTCCTGAAAGCTCGGCTGAAGGAGCGCGGCCTCGTCGGCCCGAAACGGGGCGATGACAGCCCGCGCGGGCCGGGCGGTGGGGTGCAGCGCAGCAAGGTCGATTGCCTGCAAATCTGCGCCGCGGGCCCGGTTGCGGTCGTGTGGCCTGACGGGGTGTGGTATCATTCATGCAGCCCGGCAGCGCTCGACCGGATCATCGAGGAACATCTTGTCGGCGGCGTGCCGGTGGAAGAGTTTAGGCTGCTGCCGCCTTCCTAATCATCCTTGGGCGACCAGAATTCGTCGGACGAAGGCAGCTTATTATCGACCGATTCGTCATGCCCGGTGCCGTTGGACAGGAACACCAGCCCCATCAATGCGCCGCCCAGCAGCATCGTCAGGCTGATCCCCATCGCCACAGCAATGTAAAAATGCACGGAAATCATTCCGTTATACGCAAACAGAATGGCTATCGCGATCCCCACGGTTAACGTGGTGGCGGCCATCAGCCACTTCATGATCTGGCGATAACGTGCCCAAGCATGGGCGGCGTTCACAGGGTCATCAAGCGGAGATTTGCGGGTCATGGCCTGCGACATGGCGCGCACTTTGCCGCAATGCAACGCGAAAGCACGCAACCGGCGGTTCATGTCGTGCAACGCCCCGCCTGCGCAGATTCGCCTTTTCGCGGCAAACATGGCACTTTCACAGGTGAGAGGGAGGGAATCGGTCCATGACTATCGCCAGAATCATTGCCCAACGCGCATCTTCCGACATTATTGCCTGCGACGTGTCCACCTTGGTGGCCGAAGCAGTCGAAATCCTTGCCACCCGGCGGATCGGCGCACTGCCGGTGCTGCGCGATGGCAAGGTGGCGGGCATCGTGTCCGAACGCGACGTGATCTATCGCCTCGCCGAACACGGCGACGCGTGCCTTGGGCTGCCGGTTGAAAAAATCATGACCTCGCCCGCTATCACGGTCGAACCTGCGACGACTATAGACGATGCGCTGGCGATGATGACCCGTCGCCGGTTTAGGCATTTCCCGGTGGTCGAAGCTGGCGCACTGGTTGGCTTCATCTCGATCGGCGACCTTGTGAAGCACAAGATCGACGAAGTGCAACACGAAGCCGAGGCGCTGCGCACCTATATTCAATCGGCGTGAAGGCTTGAGGAACCAGCCTGCGCACCTTAGATCACTGTCATGACCGCACAGCCGCTAACCCTCACCCCCGCCGCCGCCAAGCGGATCGCGTGGATCGCTGACAAGCAATCACGCCCGGCGATCCTGCGGCTATCGGTCGAAGGCGGGGGGTGTTCGGGCTTTCAATACAAATTCGACCTCGCCGATGCGCCCGACAGCGACGACAGCGTGAGCGAAACCGACGGGGTGCAGCTGGTGGTTGACCCCATGAGCCTTGATTTGATCGCTGGCAGCGTGGTCGATTTCGTCGAATCGCTCGGCGGCGCAGCATTCAAGGTTGAAAACCCGCAGGCCGCTGCCGGGTGCGGGTGCGGTTCGAGTTTCGGGATTTGAGTTAGACCCGCGCGCAGCTTTGGGGCATCACGGCCCGCATGAAAATCGCCACCTACAACATCAACGGGATCAAGGCGCGGCTGCCGCGTCTTACCGAATGGCTCGCCGAAACGCGCCCCAGCGTTGCCTGCCTGCAGGAAATCAAATCGCAGGACGAAGGCGTCCCCGCCGCCGAGATCGAGGCGCTGGGTTACACAGCGATCTGGCACGGGCAGAAAGCCTTCAACGGGGTCGCGATTCTGGTGGATGCGCAGGCCGGATACACAATCACCGAAGTGCAACGCGGTCTGGGAGTTGATGGCCCCAAAGACGGCGAGGGCGAACAGGCGCGCTATCTTGAAGCCGATGTCAGCGGAGTGCGCATCGCCTGTCTCTATCTGCCCAACGGCAACCCGCATCCGGGGCCGAAATTCGATTACAAGCTGGCATGGATGGAAGCCCTGCGCGCGCGCATGGCCGCGATCTGGGCCGAGGAAGTGCCCGCCGTGGTGACGGGCGATTTCAACGTCATTCCGGAAGACAATGACACTTGGTCGGTCAAGGCGATGCAGGACGATGCGTTGATGCAGCCTGAATCGCGTGCTGCCTATGCGCGGATGCTTGGCGATGGCTGGTGCGATGCGGTGCGCACACTGAACCCGCGCGGCGGGGTGTGGACCTATTGGGATTATCAGGCGGGCGCGTGGCAACGCGACCACGGCTTCCGCATCGATCACATCCTGCTGTCACCCGAATGCGCCGACCGGCTGGAGGCCGTCGGCGTCGACAAGGATCACCGCGGCCGCGAAAAAGCCAGCGATCATGCGCCTGTTTGGGTAAAGTTGCGGGGGGATTAAGCCCCGCAACCTACTATCTCACCGATAGAAAATATGCGTGTCGATCTGCGCCAACCGCGTCTTGCGGTGGCTCCAGCTGGGGCGGACATATTTGGCGTGGAAGAACACCGCGTCGCCCGCTTCGGATTCCCACAGGCCCTTGTCGGCGATTTCAGCAATCGCCACCGCGCGTGACCATGCCGTGGTTCCGGTGCGGATCGCAGGCATCCGGCTACCGCGCATGAAGGAAAACTGCCCCGGCTGCGCCACCACGCCGCAATAGCTGCGCGGGAAGCGGTTGTCTTCGGAACGGTTGATGATCACCTGCGCCACCGCCAATTGCCCGGCCAGGGGTTCACCGCGCGCTTCGAAATAGACCGCGCCGGCGAGGCAGCGCATCTCTTCGGTCAAAGCGGTGTCGGCATCAACCATGCCAACCAGATCAGCGAGCGAACCGGCTTCGGTCAGCACGGCCTGGGCAGGCGCGGCGGAAAGTGGCTGGACCACTTCCTGCGAAACAAAGGTGATGGGTTGGTCTGGCACCAGCTCGACAGCGTCAACCACTGGGGTTGGTGTGAACTGGTTATTGGCCGACTGGGCCAGCGCGAGGGCGTCATTGCCGCTCGGAAACATCGAGGTTGCAACCGCCACAGCGGCAATCGCGATAATTGAAACACTCTTGCGAGTCATGCAAACTACAAATTGGGCGGTGAGCGCGCTCCGACGCAGGCGGGAACCTTGCTTCAATCATCGCTGATTGTGGTGGGTTCGAAAAAGCCTGCCGGCCGCCCCCCGTCTGCGTGCTGACCGGACAGCCGAAATGCCGCCCCATCAGCCTGCGCTGGGAAGTGCGGCGGCAAATAGGCTCAAAGGGTCAGGGGTCAAGTTAATCGGGCAAATTCGCGATGAAGCGTTCAGGATCAGCGATATTAACCTCGATTAACCACAAATCGTCATCTTGTTGTCGCCTGCGATCAAGATAGTCGGAAAATTCTCGCTTGTTTTCAGCGTTTTCTCGTTTCGTCGCAACAAAAGAACGTGAATCGTCCAGCCCCGGCATTCTTTCGTAAAGCACTGCCCCAGCACCGCGACACAGGGTTACAATCAGGATCGTGCCGGCATCACGTTCACCCTTGGCGAGCACCGTGGCATAGCCGCCTTGCGATTCGGCAAGCCGGATAATCGCACTGGCCTCAAGATGGGCGGGCAGCCGGGCGCTCATTCCATGGCCCCGGCAGCCCCATCCGCCGCGTAGCCGGGCAGGCTCGACAAGGCCATGCGCGAACGCATGAAGGTGCCCGTGCCGCGCCCGATTTCATCGCCCTCCCCGTCCACCAGCCGCGCTTCGGCCACGAATACCCGCCGCTTGCCCGTAACCCAGCGCCCTTCGGCGATCACCGTCCCGACGCGCACCGGCTTGGTAAAGTGGAGGTTGAAGCTGGTGGTCAGCAAAAATCGGTCGGTCGCCAGCGTGTTTGCGGCATAGAAGGCCGCATCATCGAGCATCTTGAAATAGATCGTCCCGTGCGCCGCCCCCGCCGCGTGGTAATCTTCAGGCGTCACGGTAAAGCGCAACTGCGACAATCCCTCACCCGGAATGTGCAGTGATGAAGCAAACTTGCGGTTGATCGGGGCCGAGGCATAAAGCCGTTCAAGCGCCCGGTAATGCTGCTGAGCCCCCGTGTCCGGCCCAGTCGTGAGAGGTTGGTCGGGACGTTCGGGCATCACGTGTTCTATCGGATCAGGCGGCATCGCGCAGGAATTGGTTGGTCAGCAGCGCATAGACCGCTTCGGTCGTGGGCGCATCGGCCATCATCTGCAGCATCGTTTCATCGCGTGTCAGCCGCGAAATCGCCGCCAGCGCGTGCAGATGCGTAGCCCCGGCATTCTCGGGCGAGACAAGGCCGCACACCAGGGCAACCGGAAGCGCATCGGCAGCAGCGTAATCGATCGGCGCCTCCAGCCGGATCAGCGCCAGTGACGGGCGGCGGATAGTCTTGCTGCGGCAATGCGGGATCGCCACACCGCGCCCGAAGCCGGTGCTGCCAAGTGCCTCACGCGCTTCGAGGCCTTCGAGCACTTCGCCCACATCGAGCCCGTAGGCGTCGGCGAGCAGATGCGCGATCTTCGAAAGCACCTTGGGCTTGCTATCAAGCCGAGCAAACGCAATCGCTTGCGGTGAAAGAGCCAGATTGACGTCCATGTTGTTGCGAATCCCGATTGAAAGTGCCTGCAAGTAGCGAATATCCGCCGCAGCGCAGGCGCTCCTGCTACCGCCGCCTGCGCAGTTGGAAAATCGCCTTTTCCCTTACGGCAAGCGCGTATCGCACTGCTATTTCGGCTCAACCCATCCGATCGAGCCATCGGCGCGGCGGTAAACCATATTATGCCGCCCGGTGCCAGCATTTTTGAAAAACAGCGCGGGGGTATGGCGCAAATCCATCATCATCACCGCGTCGGCAACGCTGGCGGTGGGGATGTCGACCCGGGTTTCAGCAATCACCAGCGGGGCATCGGCAGTAACCTCATCCTCGACATCCTCCTCAACCGCGAAGATGGTATAGGCGGCGTCATCTTCGGCGCGCGAATAGCTGGTCTGTTCGTGGCGATCGGTCAGGCGGCGCTTGTAGCGGCGCAGCTGCTTGTCGATCTTGGCCACGGCATCATCCAGCGCGATATGCGCATCGGGCGCTGATCCTTGTGCTTTCAGGATCAGGCCCTGCATCACATGGGTGACGATATCGCAGGTAAAGGCTCCGGCGGGGGCTTTGCCAAAGGTGATGTGGGAGGATAGCGCGCGGTCGAAATATTTCTCGACGATTGCGCCCAACCGTTCAGCCGCGTGTTCCTGCAACGCGGTGCCGGTTTCCATCTGGTGGCCTGAAATCCGAATATCCATGGTCGTGTAGACCTCCCGTTTGTGATGCGGTTACTGTAAACTATCGCGGCCCGCACGCGCCGATCAGCGCGTCCAGATCGCCTTGTCGATTCCGGCAATGAAGGCGCGGTGGCGTTCCAGCTCCTCCGGGCTGGCAACATGGGGGCGAGGTTCGCGCCGAGGGCGGTCGCTGGTCGGGCGATGCCATGATGCATTGGGGGGCGCATTGGGGGTATTGGTGGCGGCAGGCCCCGCGCGGTTTTCGCTGCCCGTCAGGCCCAGCCCGATCTGCCGCCCGCCATTCAATTCAACATAGACCTGCGCGAGCAATTCGGCATCGAGCAGCGCGCCGTGTTTGACCCGGTGGCTGCGATCAATCCCGTAACGCGTGCACAGCGCATCGAGTGACAATTTAGCACCCGGGTGCCGCTTGCGCGCGATCGCCACGGTGTCGATCATGCGTTCAAGGCTGATCGGGGCGCGACCAGTGATTTCAAGCTCGTTGTTGAGGAACCCGAAATCGAACCCGGCATTATGCGCCACCAGCGGCGCATCACCCAGAAAGGCAAGCAATTCGTCCGCTACTTCGGCAAAGCGCGGCTTGGTTGCGAGGAATGCGGCGCTGAGGCCGTGAACCCGCTCTGCCTCCGGCGGCATATCGCGATCAGGGTTAAAGAAGGCGTGAAAGGTGCTGCCGGTTTCGACCCGGCCAACCATTTCGATGCAGCCGATTTCCACCATGCGATCCCCGGTCTTGGGGTCGAGTCCGGTGGTTTCGGTGTCGAAAATGATTTCCCGCATTGGCGGCACTATCCTCCCATGCCGCGCCGGTTGCAAGGGGTGCTTGCAATCAAAGTGACGCAATCAGAGCCGTCACCTGCGCGCGGGTGTTTTCGGGCGTGGTGCCGGTATCGATTACGTGATCGGCGCGCGTGCGCTTGTGCGTATCATGCAGTTGCAGGTTGAAAATGTGATCGAATTTCTGCTTGGTCATGCCGGGGCGGGCAAGCACGCGGGCGCGCTGCACATCCTCCGGCGCGGACACGACGACGATGATGTCCACCGCCTCATGCCCGCCGCGTTCGAACAAGAGCGGGATGTCAAACACCACGGCGGGCTTATCGTGATGCTGTTCGAGAAACGCTGCGCGCCGCTCCGCCACCGCCGGGTGGACGATGGCTTCCAATCGCGCGAGCGCATCCTTGTCAGCAAACACCTGATGGCCAAGCCGGTCACGATCGACCCCGTCCGGCCCGGTCGATCCGGGGAAGGCGGCTTCGATGGCGGGGACCAGTTCGCCGCCGCGCCCCTGCATCGCGCGCACTTCGGCATCGGCGTCAAACACGGGGATTCCTGCGTCTGCAAACATCGCGGCGACGGTCGATTTGCCCATCCCGATTGATCCGGTGAGGCCGATGATTTTCGGGCGGTTCATTGGGTAAGGATCCGGCGCAATTCGGCGTCGTGTTCACGCGGGGGCGCTTCGCCGAAGAAGCGTTCGAACGCGGCCGCCGCCTGACCAATCAGCATCGACAGCCCGTCAATGGTGCGATGGCCCTTCGCCCGCGCGCCTTGCAGTAACGCGGTATCGAGCGGCGCGGTGACGATGTCATAGGCAATGCTGCCCGGCGGGGCATGGCTCCAGTCGAAGGCGAGCGGGGGTTGCCCCTGCATTCCCAAGGATGAGGCATTGATCACCAGATCAAGGCAGGCCTCACGATCGTCAAAGGCGAAATCGGTCGGGTCGGTAAAGTGGGCGATGTCGATGGCGTGATGCTCCCCCTTGGGCGCGAGTTCATCGAGCAGCGCGCGCGCCTTATCCGGATCGCGCCCGGCCACCACCAGCGTGAACCCGTGGCCCGCCAGCGCGGTGATGATCGCCCGCGCCGCGCCGCCGGTGCCGATGATCCGCGCCATGCGGAAATAATGCGTCTGCGCCAGATCGGCGGCGAGGGGTTCGAGAAACCCTGCTGCATCGGTGTTGGTGCCCGTTAGACCGCTCTTGCCCAGCGGTAGAATGGTGTTGACCGCGCCAATCGCATCGGCAGGCGGCTCCACACTGTAAAGCAGCGGCATCACCGCCTGTTTGTGCGGCATGGTGACATTGCACCCGCGCCACAACGGATCCCCCTGACGCGCGGCGAAGTAATCCGCCAGCTCCCCAGGCCGCACGTGGCAGGCGCGGTATTCAGCATCGATCCCCAGCTTGCCGAGCCAGAAATTGTGGATCGCGGGCGATTTCGACTGCGCAATCGGATCGCCGATCACCTCTGCATATGCGCGGGTCATGCCAGCAGCACCCCCGCCTCGCGCAGCGCGCCCAGCAGCGGCAGCAGCGGCATGCCGAGCACGGTGAACTGATCGCCCTCGATGCTGTCGAACAATTGCACTCCCGGCCCTTCAATCCGAAAGGCTCCGACGGTGTGGCGAATCGCGGGCCATTCGAGGCTGAGATAATACGCGATGAAATCCTCTGACAATGCGCGCACATGCAGCCGTGCGATGCTCGCATGGCTCCATTCGCACCCCCCATCGCGCACCAAGGCAGCCGCGCTGTGCAATTCCATCACCCGCCCCGAAAAGAACCGCAGATGTTCAGCGGCTTCTTCAACCGAACGCGGCTTATCAAACCGGCGGCCCCCTGCCACCACCAGCGAATCGCTCCCCAGCACCAACGTGCCGGGATGCTGCGCAGCGACAGCCGCCGCCTTGGCAACACTCAGCGCCTCTGCCACTTCGCCGGGGGTGGCGCCCGCCAGCCCCGCCTCAACGCCGCGCTCATCGAGATCGGCAGGGACTGCCTCATACGCCACCCCCGCCGCATCGAGCATCGCCCGGCGCGAGGCGGATTTGCTAGCGAGGATCAGGCGTGCCGGATCGCTCATATCGGTTGGCCCACCCCGCCTTCGCTGGCAGGCTTGCGCCCGCGTTCCTGCGCCAACCGGATGATCGCGGCCGCGGTTTCCTCGATCGAGCGGCGGGTAACGTCGATCACCGGCCAGCCATTATCGCCAAACATCCGCCGGGCAAATTGCAGCTCGGCTTTCACCCGGTCATTATCAACATAAGCCGTCTCGGTCGCCTCGTTCAGCGATAACAGCCGGTTGCGACGGATCTGCACCAGCCGTTCGGGCGAGGTCGTCAACCCCACCACCAAGGGGTGCCGCAGCCGGTAGAGTTCTGAAGGCGGCGGGCTTTCCACCACCAGCGGGATATTGGCGACCTTGTACCCGCGATTGGCGAGATAGATGCTGGTCGGGGTCTTGGAGGAACGCGAGACGCCCACCAGCAGGATATCGGCTTGCTCCCAATCCTCATGCGCCAGGCCATCATCATGCGCGATGGTGAACTGGATCGCCTCAACCCGCTTGAAATAGGTTTCATCCATCATGTGCTGGCGGCCCGGACGGCCATGGGCTTCCTGTCCCAACTGCGCTTCGAGCGCGGCGGTCACCTGATCGAGCACCGGCACCGCGGGCAGGCCCAGATGGCGGCAATGCTCCTCCAGCCGCTTGCGGGTTTCAGGATTGACCAGCGTAAACAGCACCAGACCGGGATGCGCGGCAAGATCGGGGACGATCCGGTCAAGATGCTGGAGCGAGCGCACCATTGGCCAGAAATGGCGATTGACCATCGGATCATCGAACTGCGCCAGCGCCGCCTTGGCAATCATTTCCAGCGTTTCACCGGTTGAATCCGATACCAGATGCAGATTGAGTCGGTTCATGACGATTCGCGCTCGCAGGCAGTCAGGGGCTGTGGATAGACCATGGCATAAACCACGGGAGGGGAAGGCTAACAAGCGGGGGAGCAATTTTCCTGCCCACTAGCAGGCTTTTTGTCGGGGTGTTTGTCGACATGGGACAAGTGTTGTGAACAGGCTGGCAAGTGTGGGGATAAAGGCTGCTTGACGTCTCATCTCTGCGGATTCGGCAAGGGGTAATTGGGTTGATGCCTGCTGGGGGTAAGCACAAAAGGGCTGGTAATTCCCGGTTTCCACAGGGCCAACAACCTCCATCAATCCTTTTATAAATTGATTTGTTTTGTTTAAAGGAACCCTATGCCTGGTCCATTGCTCGATACGCTCAAAGGTGTCCGTCAGGACGTTGCCCCCGTCTGGCTGATGCGTCAGGCCGGGCGCTATCTACCTGAATATCGGGAACTTCGAGCGGAAAAGGGCGGGTTTCTCGAACTGGTTTACGACAGCGAAGCGGCGGCTGAAATCACCGTGCAGCCGATCCGGCGGTTCGGGTTTGATGGCGCGATCCTGTTTTCCGATATCCTGATTGTGCCGCACGCCATGGGGCAGGGGCTGACCTTTGCCGCTGGCGAAGGGCCGCATCTGGCGCCGACGCTGCTCGAAGCGGGGCTAGACTCATTCACTCCGGCGTTTGAACGGTTCGATCCGGTGTATGAAACCGTGCGCCGCACCCGCGCGATGATCGGGCCGGATGTTACCATGCTTGGCTTTGCGGGCAGCCCGTGGACAGTCGCGACCTACATGATCGCTGGCGAAGGGTCGAAGGATCAAGGCGCCGCACGGCTGCTGGCTTACCGTGATCCGGCGCATCTGCAGGCGATCATCGATGCGATTATCGCGGTGTCAGTCACCTATCTGCGCGGCCAGATCGATGCTGGGGCCGAAGCGGTGCAGCTGTTCGATAGCTGGGCGGGCAGCCTTGCCCCCGATCAGTTTGAAAAGTGGGTGATCGCGCCCAATGCCGCAATCACCGCGCAGCTCAAGCAATCGCACCCCGGCACCCCGGTGATCGGATTTCCCAAGGGTGCTGGCGCGAAATTGCCAGCCTATGCCCGCGAAACGGGTGTGGACGCTGTGGGTCTGGACGAAACCCTCGATCCCGCTTGGGCGCACGCCAGCTTGCCTGCGGGCATGCCAGTGCAGGGCAATCTTGACCCGTTGCTGCTCGAAGCTGGCGGCCCGGCTGTGGCGCAGCGGGTGCGTACGATCATCGCGGCATTTGAGGATCGCCCGCACATCTTCAACCTTGGCCACGGGATCGGGCAATTCACTCCGATCGCCCACGTCGAACAATTGCTTGCCGCCCTGAGAGGCGAGGTGAGGAGCTAACCCATGCAAAGCGTGCTGCTATCGATTTACCCCTTCCTCAAGGCCGGGCACGTGATTTTCATGGTGTTCTGGCTGGCGGGGCTGTTCATGCTGCCGCGCCAGTGCATTTACATGCTCGATCACGCGCCGGGATCCGAAGGGGAGGCCAAGTGGGCGACCCGGATGGGCAAGCTGCGCAAAATCATCCTCACCCCCAGCTTGATCATCGTTTGGGTGCTGGGGTTGAGCATGGCCTATGCAGGCGGCCATTTCGCGTTCGGATGGCTCCATGCCAAGCTGCTGCTGGTGTTGCTGCTGACCGGCTATCACGGCTGGCTGGTGGGGCAGACCAAAATGATGGCGCTGGGGCAACGTCCACTGACAGAAGCCCGCTTGCGCATGATTGGTGAAGTGCCAGGGTTGCTGCTGGTGCTGATCGCGGTGCTGGTTTACGTGCGACCGTTCTGACCCTGCAAAGCGCGCATTTTTCGCGATTGACCTTGCGCGCTGGCGCTCCTATTTCGCTTTCACCTTACCGGTAACCGGGGCGATACCCGCTCCGTCAGGTCTGCTTTCTCCAAGCCCAGTCTTGCAAGCCATCACGGCACGACGCAAGACGCCTTCGCCCTGCGGAGGTACTGACCATCCGGCCACTCCTGCTTTCGGAAAATTACAATGCATCTCAAAGACCTCAAGCGAAAGACCCCGGCCGAACTGGTCGCGATGGCCGAAGAACTGGGCGTTGAAGGCGCCTCGACCATGCGCCGTCAGGATCTGCTGTTCAGTATCCTGCGCGAACTGGCCGAGGATGAGGAATATGACGACAAGATCATGGGCATCGGCACGATTGAGGTGCTGCAGGACGGTTTCGGCTTCCTGCGCTCGCCCGAGGCGAATTACCTCGCCGGGCCGGATGATATCTACGTCTCGCCCAACCAGGTGCGCAAATGGGGCCTGCGGACGGGCGATACCGTCGAAGGCGAAATCCGCGCCCCGCGCGATGGCGAACGCTATTTTGCGCTCACCAGCCTTGCCAAGGTCAATTTTGACGATCCTGACGCGGTACGACTGCGCACCAATTTCGACAATCTCACCCCGCTTTACCCCGAACAGAAGTTGACGCTCGACAGCCTTGATCCGACGGTCAAGGACAAGAGCGCGCGGGTGATCGACATCATCGCGCCGCAGGGCAAGGGGCAGCGCGCACTGATCGTCGCCCCGCCGCGCACCGGGAAAACCGTGCTGTTGCAGAACATCGCCAAGGCGATCACCGATAATCACCCCGAAGTGTTCCTGATCGTGCTGCTGGTCGATGAACGGCCCGAAGAAGTCACCGATATGCAGCGTTCGGTAAAGGGTGAGGTGATCTCCTCGACCTTCGATGAACCCGCCAATCGCCACGTACAGGTGGCTGAAATGGTGATCGAAAAGGCCAAGCGACTGGTTGAACACAAGAAGGATGTGGTGATCCTGCTCGATTCGATCACGCGTCTGGGCCGTGCTTACAACACCGTGGTGCCATCATCGGGCAAGGTGCTGACCGGCGGTGTCGATGCCAATGCATTGCAACGGCCCAAGCGGTTCTTTGGCGCGGCGCGCAATATCGAGGAAGGCGGCAGCCTATCGATCATCGCCACCGCGCTGATCGATACCGGCAGCCGCATGGACGAAGTGATCTTCGAAGAGTTCAAGGGCACCGGCAACAGCGAAATTGTGCTCGACCGCAAGGTTTCGGACAAGCGCATCTTCCCGGCGCTGGATGTCGGCAAATCCGGCACCCGCAAGGAAGAACTGCTGGTGGACAAGGACAAGATGTCCAAGATGTGGGTGCTGCGCCGCATCCTGATGCAGATGGGCACTGTCGACGCGATGGAATTCCTGCTCGACAAGATGAAGGATTCCAAGACAAACGACGATTTCTTCGACACCATGAACCAGTAAAACTGCGGCGGGGGCGGGCCATGGTTCGGCACGTGGTTCTGACGGGCGGGCCGGGTGCGGGGAAAACCGCACTGCTTCTTGAAGCAGAGCGGGCGGGCTTAACCACTTCGCCTGAAGTTGCCCGCGCACTGCTCAAGCAACCCGGTGGAATGGCGCTGCGGGCAAATGACCCGCTCGGCTTTGCCGATGCGATGCTGTCCGCGCATCTTGCTGAATATGAACGATTTCAGGAGGTTCAGGCCCCAGTGGTATTCGACCGGGGCTTTCCTGATGTGGTGGGCTTTCTGGAGGTATCCGGCCTCGCAGTGCCGAATGAAATTGATAGGGTCTGCCGGATGGTGCGCTATCACGGCCCGGTATTAAGGGCTCCGGCATGGCGCGAGATTTATCGTTCGGATTCCGAAAGAACGCAGGATTGGGATCAGGCGGCAGAGAGCGACCGGGCGGTTACGGCTGCGTGGCGACATTACGGGTATGGTGTCGAAGACTTGCCGCTTGCCAGTGTTTCTGACAGGCTCGCATTTCTGCGGGACCGGCTCTAACCCTTCGCCGCTGCAAGCTGCGCGGCCATCATCTCCCACACCGCGTTGATCGCTTTCAAGGGGCGCACCATCACCTTGAAATCGCTGACCCTCCCGTCTGCGTTCCAGCGGATGATATCAACCCCGTTGACCGTGACACCGTTTAATTCGGTAACGAATTCGAGCATCATTTCGTCCCCGTCGACCAGCTCGCGGACATAGCGGAAACTTGCGTTCCCCAGCACGTGGCTGGCCGCGACGAGATAGGCCATCACCACGGGCTTACCCACCTGCGGAGTGTGCACTACCGGCGAATGGAACACCGCATCATCGGCGAGCAGCGCCGACAGCGCGTCAGGATCGCTCCCGCTGTCGATATAGGCGTGCCAGCGCGCGAGATTATCGCCGCTCATGCCAGAGCTTCCGCAAAGAACGCGGCGGTGCGGCTATCAGCAAGGGTCGCGGCCTCTTCATGGCGGCGTTTGCCGTGTTCGGTGGCGAATCCGTGGTCGAGGCCATCATAATCGAACAGTGTCACGCGCGGATGATCGTCCAGCCCGGCGTGCATCGCGGCCTGTGTTTCACGTGGAACAAACCCGTCATTGGTGGGGATGTGAAGCAGCAGCGGGTTAGCAATCGCCTCCTTCTCGCCCAGCAGGCCATCGATCCCGACCCCGTAATAGCCCACGCTCGCGTCGATGCTGGTGCGCGCGGCGGTCATGTAAGCGAGCCGCCCACCAAGGCAGTATCCAACGCAGCCGACTTTGGCGGTGCCCTCAGAACCGCGCAGGTAATCAATCGCCGCCTGAATATCGCGGATCCCTGCGTCCTGATTGAACTTGCCCATCAGATCGAGCGCGGTCGTAAACTCGCTTTCGACATCGGGATCGAGCGAGATTTCGGGTTGCAAGCGCCAGAACAGGTCGGGGGCGAGCGCGATATAGCCTTCCGCCGCCAGCTTGTCGCATTTTTGGCGGATGCCGGGGTTCACCCCGAAAATCTCCTGAATGACGATAATCGCCGCCTTGGGTGTGCCTTGGGGGCGGGCGATATAGGCGCCGAACTGCGCGTCACCTTCCAATGTCGGGATTCTGGCATTCAGGGTCATTGCGGGTCTCTCTCTGGTTGATGCGGCGCAGCAACCCTATCTATTGCCTTGCCCGCTTGCCAAGCCCAAATAAGGGAGGAGCGAGCGGGACAGGAGACGCGACCCCATGAAGATCAATGTCGAAATCGAATGCACCCCCGAAGAAGCGCGCAGCTTCCTGGGCCTGCCCGATGTCAGCGCGGCCAATAATGTCTATATCGACAACATCACCAAGGCGATGAAAGGCGTGTCAAATCCTGAACAATTACAGGAATATGCCTCCGCTCTGGCACCGATGGGGCAGGTCGGGCTGAAGCTGTTTCAAAGCTTTGTCGAAAGCGGGATGAAGGCCGCAAGCGGCGCTGGTGGTCGCGGGAGTGATGGGCCGAAGGGTTCCGAATAATTCCCCCTGCATGACCGCTGGTTCCACCATCTTTGCGCTTTCGAGCGGCGCTGCGCCTTCGGCCATCGGCGTGGTGCGGGTGTCCGGGCCGCAGGCGGGCGCTGCGCTGACGGCGCTGGCAGGGCGGCTGCCGCAGCCGCGCCGGGCTTCGCTGGCACGCCTGCGCGATGGCGCGGGGACGATGCTTGATCAGGCGCTGGTGCTGTGGTTTCCGGGGCCGAATACCGCGACGGGTGAGGATCTGGCCGAGCTCCATTGCCACGGCGGGCGGGCGGTGATTGCGGCGGTGGAGGCAGCGCTGGCGGCGCTCCCCGGCCTGCGCCGAGCCGAGCCGGGCGAGTTTACCCGCCGTGCCTTTGCCAATGGCCGGATCGACCTGGCCGAGGCGGAAGGGCTGGCCGATCTGCTCTCTGCCGAAACCGAGTGGCAACGCGCCGCCGCGCTTGCCAATGCCGGGGGCGCTTTGTCGCGGCAGGTCGAGGATTGGCGGTCACGGGTGCTGGTGCTGTCCGCCGAGGTTGAGGCTGTGCTCGATTTCTCCGATGAGGAAGACGCCGCTGGCCTGCCCGAATGTTTCACGTGGAACATCGGCGCGCTGGCGCAGGAACTGGCCGATTGGCTCACCCGCCCGCGTTCCGAACGGCTGGGGGAGGGGTTCCGCGTGGTGCTTGCCGGGCCGCCCAATGCGGGCAAATCGACCCTGTTCAACGCTCTGATCGAGAGCGAGGCGGCGATCACCTCATCGATTGCCGGGACCACCCGCGACGTGATCGAACGCTCGGTCGCGATTGGCGGGGCGGCGTTCACCTTTGTCGATACGGCCGGGCTACGGGGGGTCGAGGAGGCAGCAAGCGCCGACCAGATCGAGGCGATCGGAATTGGCCGCGCGCGCGGCGAATTGGCGCGGGCTGATCTGGTGCTGTGGCTCGGCGCGCAAGGCGAAGCGCCAGCGGGCGCATGGGAAATCGCCGCGCAGGCTGACCGCGAGGGGTTTGTGCCTAAACCGGCAGCGCGGTTTACGGTGTCGGCGGTGACGGGAGCGGGGCTGAGCAATCTCCAGCTGGCACTGGTCGATGCCGCCCGCGCACGCCTGCCCAAGCCGGGGGAGGCGGCACTCAATGCCCGCCAGCACGCGCGGCTGACCGAGGCGGCGGAGGCTTTGACGGCGGCGCGCAGCCTGGCCGACCCGCTGCTGGTCGCCGAAGAACTACGCCGCGCCCGGCTCGCCTTCGACCGCCTGATCGGACGCGCCACCACCGAAGACATGCTCGACACGCTGTTTGGACGGTTCTGCATCGGGAAGTAAGGCGGCAGCACAAACCCGCGCAAAATGTTTCACGTGAAACATTGGTATTGGATTTGAAACCTAAATCATCCTAGTGGTTGCCTGACCTTAGTCAGCGAGCGTCGAACTAAGCATAGTCTCAAGAACCAAATTGTCGGCCCTGAAATTGGCGTCTATAGCTCGGATCCTAGAATTAACTTCTCCATTAGAACGCCAACCAATGATGTAAGCGCTATCGGTTCGGCACCATTCTGTCGAAGTAGAATCTATTTTATAAAAGGCGCTAACAACAAATATACCATAAACTTCACCGTGTGAGTTGAATGCACTTTCTGACAACAATGCATTCGACCAATAGGAAAATAACACCTCATCTTTAGGTATCACGGTTTTGCGAGTTTTGGATGTTCCCGGATCAAATTTCTTTAACGCCCTCTCAATATCTGCGAAATCGCCTTGTTTAGACCAAATAAGTTTAAACCTTAATTGGTAATAAACAGCAGGCATGACCCCAAGATTGGCAGTTATAATGTCTATTTTAACACTAACAGAGGCTGCGCCGCCAACACGCTTCACACTTAATTTCGCGGGAATACAGCGAATAGCGAGCCATGGCCGCTGCGATCTCTCAGAAATTTCGTTTTGTCTAATCATCGCTCGAGTGGCTTGACCAGTATCTTCTAGTGCCTCCCGAGTTGCAACCAGAGTTCCGCGAACATAAACGAGCGCCCAAAGTGTAAGGAAAGCCGTGAGCGCGCTTATTATGAACACTGCAAGCGCCCAGAGTGACATATCTCTTTGGGCTTCCAGATCGCGCTCGGATTGGTAGACGCTTTTGGTAATCTGCTCTTGCTCTATGCGGCATTGAGCGAGAAGGTTGCCTTCGAGTCCGGCACAAAAGATGCTCTGCCGATGATCGGCATATTTCTGGTATTCAATAGCTCTCTCGCTATCGCGTTCGCTCGCGCGCCCCCATGAGAACGACAAAATTCCGACGATCAGACAGCACAGAATGATCGCGGCAATTACAGCAAACCCTTGGCCTAAAGGCGTGTCTTTGAAGCCTCGATTGCTGTCAGACATTGAAAGAAGATCACCGTTGAAAGTTTGCCCTTGCTGAGCTTATTCTGATATTTGGGCCAGAGTCCACAAGTCCTTGATCGAGAGCAACACCACAAACTCGCGCAAAATGTTTCACGTGAAACATTGGTAGCCCATTTGAAACCTATCTCACCCCTCAGCGCCTCACTCAAATCCGCTTTGACGATTCGCCGCCCGCGTCCTATCGCGCGCATCATGCATTCCTTTGATGTCATCGTCATCGGCGGCGGTCACGCCGGGGTTGAGGCTGCCTGTGGTGCGGCGCGGATGGGTGCGCGCGCGGCGTTGGTGAGTTTTGACCTCGATGCCATCGGCGCGATGAGCTGCAATCCAGCCATCGGCGGCTTGGGCAAGGGCCATCTGGTGCGCGAAGTCGATGCGCTTGACGGCGTGATTGGCCGCGCGGCGGACGCAGGCGCGATCCATTACCGGATGCTCAACCGCTCGAAAGGCAGCGCGGTGTGGGGGCCGCGCGTGCAGGCTGACCGGGTGCGGTTCAAGGCAGCGGTGCAGCAGATCGTCCGCGCACAGGAGAACCTGACGCTGATCGAGGGCGAGGCGGCGGCGCTCATTCTGACAGGCGGCAGAGTCGCCGGGCTGGAACTGGCTGACGGCACAGTGTTTCACGTGGAACGTATCGTGCTGTGCACCGGCACCTTCCTCGGCGGGGTGCTGTTCCGGGGCGAGGAACGGTTTGAGGGCGGGCGCATCGGGGAAAACGCCGCGAAGCGTCTGGCCGGGCAGCTGCGCGGTGCTGAACTGCCGATGGCGCGGCTCAAGACCGGCACGCCGCCGCGTATCGACGGGCGCACCATCGATTGGGCGGCGCTGGAAGAACAGCCCTCCGACGGGGAGGCGTGGACGATGTCGCCGCTCACCCTGCGGCGGCTCAACCCGCAGATTTTCTGCGCGATCACCCGCACAACGCAGGCGGGGCACGACGCGATCCGTGCCAATCTCCACCGTTCACCGCTGTTTTCGGGCGCGATTGCGGCGGCAGGCCCGCGTTACTGCCCGTCAATCGAGGACAAGATCCACCGCTTTGGTGATCGCGGCGGGCATCAGGTGTTCCTTGAGCCGGAGGGGCTGACCACGCATCTGGTCTATCCCAACGGGATCAGCACTTCGCTGCCCACCGATGTGCAGGAAGTGGTGGTGCGCACCATGCCGGGCTGCGCGCGCGCGCAGATTGTGCAGCCGGGTTATGCGGTCGAATATGATCACATTGATCCGCGCGCGCTGACCCCTGATTTGCAGCTGCGCGCGATCCCCGGCCTCTATTGCGCCGGGCAGATCAATGGCACCACCGGATACGAGGAAGCCGCCGCGCAGGGGCTGGTCGCGGGGCTGGAGGCGGCGGCAGCGGCGCTCGGCACAGCCGCGCCCGCGCTCGACCGCGCCAATTCCTATATCGCGGTGATGGTCGATGATCTGACCTTGCAGGGGGTGTCCGAACCCTATCGGATGCTGACCGCGCGCGCCGAATACCGGCTGCGTCTGCGCGCCAATAATGCGGCGACGCGGCTGACCGGGTTGGGGATAGCCGCAGGCTGCGTGGGAGAGGCTCGCCGCGCGTGGTGGGAACGGCGCGAAGACACCCGCAAAATGTTTCACGTGAAACATTCGCATCCCGTCCACGCGCGTGACCTCGCCGATGCGGGCCTGCCGGTGCGGCGCGATGTCGGTGAAAAGCCGATTGCTGAATGGCTGCGCTACGATGGGGTGACGCTCGATGCGCTGGCCCCCTGGCTCGGCGATGCGACCGCGCGCGATCCGCTGCTGGCCGCAGAAATGGCCGAGGATGCCGCCTATGCGCCTTACCTGACGCGGCAGGACAGCGAATTGCGCGACCTGCGCGCGAGCGAGGCGCTGCCGCTGACCCCGGATTTTCCCTATGGCGCGGTTCCCGGCCTGTCGAACGAGATGATCGAGCGCTTGACCAAGGCCGCGCCGGGAACGCTGGCGGCGGCGGGGCGGGTGGCGGGCGTCACCCCGGCGGCGCTGTCAGCCTTGCTGGTGCACGCGCGGCGGATCGCCAACGGGAGCCGCGCGGCGTGATCAGCAACGAAGCCGAAGCCCGCGCCTATGTGGCGGGATTGACCGATGCCGAGGGATTGGCGCGGATCGAGACCTTTGCCGCGCTGGTGCTTGAGGAAAACCAGCGCCAGAATCTGATCGCCAAACCCACCGAACCGCACATCTGGCAGCGCCACATTGCGGATTCGGCGCAGCTCATCGAAAATGTTTCACGTGAAACATTCGGGGCGAATGCCGGCGGGGCGTGGCTCGATCTGGGGAGCGGGCCGGGGTTTCCGGGGCTGGTGATCGCCGCGCTTCATCCCAATATGCCGGTGGTACTGGTCGAATCGCGTAGCCGACGGGCGGAGTTTCTGAGCCGCTGCATCGCCGCGCTCGATCTGCCCAAATGCCGGGTGGAAGCGCAACGGCTGGAACGGGTTGCACCATTTCCCGCCCGCGCCATTTCGGCACGCGCCTTTGCTCCGCTGCCCAAGCTGCTGACCTTATCCGCACCCTTCTCCACAAGCGCCACCCGCTATGTCTTGCCCAAAGGGCGATCAGCGGCGCAGGAATTGGAAGCGTTGAAACCAGCGATTCGAGCAATGTTTCACGTGAAACATTCCTTGACCGATCCCGAGGCCGGGATCATCGTGAAGGCCTGACACGCGAAAACCGCGACGATTCAAGGCGAATTGGCGCGCTGGAAGGACGGGAACACCATGTTGACCCCATCATGCTGACAATCGCGATCGCCAATCAGAAAGGCGGCGTGGGCAAAACCACCACCGCGATCAACATCGCCACCGCGATGGCGGCAACCGGGTGGCGCACGCTGCTGATCGATCTCGACCCGCAAGGTAATGCTTCGACCGGGCTGGGCGTTCACGCCGCCGCGCGTGAGGTTTCGAGCTATGATCTGATCGTCGATGAAGTGCCGCTGGATAGCGCCATCGTGCCGACCAGCATCCCCCGGCTCGACATTATCCCTGCCACGGTCGATTTGAGCGGGGCTGAGGTGGAGCTGGTTGCAGTCGAAGGCCGCACCCACCGCCTGCAGCGCGCCTTGGCGAATTACACCGGGCACGACATCTGCTTCATTGATTGCCCGCCGTCACTGGGCCTGCTGACGCTCAACGCGCTGTGCGCCGCCGATACGCTGCTGGTGCCGCTGCAATGCGAATTTTTCGCGCTGGAGGGGCTGAGCCAGCTGCTTCAAACGGTCGATCAGGTGCAGCAACGGTTCAACCCCAGTCTCGGCATCATCGGGGTGGCGCTGACGATGTTTGATCGCCGCAACCGGCTGACCGATCAGGTGTCCGATGATGTGCGCGATTGCCTGGGCAAGCTGGTGTTTGAAACGGTGATCCCGCGCAATGTGCGCCTGTCCGAAGCGCCGAGCCACGGCCTGCCCGCGCTGATTTACGATCAGCACTGCACTGGCAGCCGTGCCTATATGGCGTTGGCGCGTGAATTGATCGGGCGATTTCCCGCAGAAAGACAAGCCGCATGAGCGATGAAGTAGGCCAACCCATTGATATTGCTGCGACTTCGCGCGGCCCCGCGGAAAAACCGCGGCGGCTGGGCAAGGGGTTGGGCGCGCTGTTGGGGGAAACCCGGCGCGAAGAACCGCTGGTGCGGCGCGATGATGTGGCAGAGGGCGGGGCGGCGGTGGGCACCTCCACATCGCTGCGGATGCTGTCGCTGGCGCAGATCAAGCCGTTGCCCGGCAACCCGCGGAAGCATTTCGATGAAACCACGCTCGATGAACTCGCCGCGTCGATTGCAGCGCGCGGGGTGATCCAGCCGATTATCGTGCGCCCGCATCCGCAGGGCGAAGGCTATCAACTCGTCGCAGGCGAACGCCGCTGGCGCGCGGCGCAAAGGGCGCGGCTGCACGAGATTCCGGCGCTGGTGCGCACGCTGACCGACCGCGAAGTGATGGCGCTGGCGCTGATCGAGAACCTGCAGCGCGAGGATCTCAACCCGGTCGAAGAAGCGCGCGCCTATCACCGTCTGTCTGTTGAAGAGGGCATGACTCAGGTCGACGTCGCCAAGATGGTCGAGAAATCGCGCAGTCATATCGCCAATATGCAGCGGTTGATGAGCCTGCCCGAACCGGTGCTGGTGCTGGTTGAACAGGGCAAGCTTTCAACCGGCCATGTCCGCGCACTGATCGGGCGCGATGATGCGGTGCAGATTGCCGAAATCGCGGTCCAAGAAGGGCTTTCGGTGCGCGAGGTGGAACTGCTCACGCGCAAGGCGAGCAGGCCAGAACCAGCCCCTGCTGCGCCCAGGCGCTATAATCACTCATCTGAAAACGCCGATATTATCGCGGTGCAACAGCACCTTGAGGAGTTTCTCGGCCTGGCGGTGAAGATCAAGCCTGAGGGCGATCCGCGCAAGGGCACGATCACCATTCGCTACACCACGCTCGATCAGCTTGATCTGCTGTGTCAGCGGCTGACCGGCGGCGAGTTCTGATACCCGCCGCCAGAGTTGCGCGGCGCGACTCCGGCGGGGGCGCGGCTTAGCGGCCGCCCTTGATCATCTTTGCTGTGGGCGCCGGAGCCGGGATCACCCGCACCGCGCCGGGGACGGTATAAGTCTCCTCGCGCACGGTTTCGCGCACTACCACCTGTTGCTGCACCTCGCTGCGCACCGGCACCATCACCATCTGCGGCGGCGGGGCGTAGGCATAGCCGGTATTCGCGGGGTAGCCGTAGCCGTAACCATAGGCCGGAGCCGCCTGATAAGGAGCATAGGCGATCTCGCGCGCCGCCACCCGCGCACCCGGCGCGCCATATTGCGACAGGTAGCCGTCCAGCGCTGCCTCACAATCGTAGCGGTCTTTCTTCTTGCCGCCACCGATCAGGCTGCCGAGCAACCCGCCGATCAGCCCGCCGCCCCCTGCGCCGACCACAGCGCCAAGCGTACGGTCGCCGACCTTGGCGATTTCATGACCCACCACGCCGCCCGCAATCGCGCCGAGCAGCCCGCCGATGATCAGCCCGGTTTCGTCATTATCGCGACCCGCCGTGCGGCGGCGGCATTCATCGAGCCACTGTTCGCGCTCAAACACCACCGGCGCGGGGGTGTAGGCCACCGGCGCATGGCTGTGATTGGGATAGGCTTGCTGCGGATAGCTCTGGGGCGCAGCGCTGGACACAAGCTGGCGGCGCGGCGCTTCGATCCAGCGGGTGCGGATGATGGTTTCCACCCCGTCTTTCGCGGTCACGGTTTCGGTGATTCGGCTCATCACCGGCGCGGTGCGATATTCGGGCGGCAGGCTGCGCACCGCCGCTTCATCCACCGGGGTAAGCGGTGGCAGGTCGCTGTAATCCTGCGCGCTGGCCATCGCGGGCAGCGCGAGCGCGGGCAGAATTACACCAAGGCTGGTCGGGTTGCGGAGCGGCAGGCGCATCAAAAAATCCCCCGGATGGCCGCGCACGGCGGCGGATGGTTAGCGCCCACTTAACACCGCCCAGCCCGCGCGCCCAAGCCGTGCTGTGGCCGCTGTCCCGTTTCGGGCCGATTAGGTGGCAAAATCTGTCAGATACGCGTTGCCAGCAGCGCGGCGAGTGCCTCAATACCCTCGGCATCGGCCTGCGTGAACCGGGCGGGGGAGGGGCTGTCGCAATCGATCACCGCGATCACCTGCCCATCGCGCAGCACCGGCACCACCAGTTCGGATCGGCTCGCCGCGTCGCAGGCGATGTGGCCGGGGAAGGCGTGGACATTGGCGACCAGCTGCGTCGTTCCGCTCTGCGCCGCCGCGCCGCAGACGCCGCTGCCCAACGGGATGCGGATGCAGGCCGGGCGGCCAACGAACGGCCCCAACACCAGTTCACTTGCGTTTTCGCGCTTTGCCGGGGCGATGCGGTAGAACCCGGCCCAGTTCAGATCGGGCAGAAACTCCCACAATAGCGCGGCAACATTGGCCATATTGGCGACCGCATCGGGCTCATCCGCCGTCAAGGCGTCAGCCGCGCCGAGCAATTCGCGGTAGCGTTCCGCCGGAGCCTGCGCCGCATCGGGCCTGAAATCATACATCGGACGCGCCTTTTCGTTTGTTGCCAGTTGCCGCCCGCGCGGCCCGGCTCTATCGGATGTCACATGGCTATTATTCGCAAAATCGCAATCACCCTTGGTGTCCTTGTCCTGCTGCTCGCTGCGGCGTTCTGGTTTCTCAGCCGGGGCGATACCGCCGATCTTTCGGTTGATGATGTCGCGGGCACCGATCCGGTGTTGCAGGAAGGCGATCCGGAAACCTTCCCGACGGTGAAGATTGCAGAGCCGGTGGGCTGGCAGGCCGATGAACTGCCAGTTCCGGCCGAGGGGCTGGAAGTGGTGCGGTTTGCCGAAGGGCTCGATCACCCGCGTGTGCTTTACACCCTGCCCAATGGCGATGTGCTGGTGGCACTGACCCGTGCGCCTGCCAGCGACAAGAGCGGCGGCGGGATCATGGATGCGATCTATGGCTGGATTGCCAACCGGCTGATGACCAAGGCCGGGGCGACGGGCGAATCCGCCAACCAGATCGTGTTGCTGCGCGATGCCGATGGCAATGGCACGGCGGAAACCAAGACCGTGATTCTTGAAGAAGGGCTCGATTCGCCTTCGGGCATGAGCTGGCAGGATGGCACGCTTTATGTCGCCAACCACAACGCGGTGCTGGCGTTTCCCTATGCCTTGGGCAGCGACAAGGTGACGGCTTCCCCGCGCAAGCTGATGGACCTGCCCGGCGGCGGCGGGCACTGGATGCGCAATATGGAACTCTCACCCGACGGCAAAAGCCTTTACGTTGCGGTCGGTTCGGTCAGCAATATCGGCGAAGCGGGCATGGCGGTTGAGGAAGGCCGCGCAATGATCTGGGAATATGATCTGGCCGCCGGACGCCAGCGCCCGTTTGCGGTGGGTCTGCGCAATCCCAACGGGCTCGATTTCAGCCCGTGGACCGGCGAGTTGTGGACGACGGTGAATGAACGCGACATGCTGGGGTCGGATCTGGTGCCCGATTACCTCACCAATGTCCCGGTCGGCGCACAATATGGCTGGCCGTGGATCTATTACAAAACCAATATTGATCGCCGGGTCGAAGCGCCGATGCCGCGCTTCCTGCTCGAATATACCCGCAATCCCGAATATGCGCTCGGCCCGCACGTGGCTGCGCTGGGGCTGGTGTTCAACAGGCAAGGCCATGTGATGGGCGATAAATTCGCCAGCGGGGCGTTTATTGCGCGGCACGGATCGTGGAACCGCAAGCCGCCTTCGGGTTATGACGTGGTCTATGTTGCGTTTGATGCGCGCGGCAATCCGGTTGGCAAGCCGGTGCCGGTGCTGACCGGGTTTCTCAAGGATGACGGCACCACCCGCGGGCGGCCCACCTGGGTCGAATGGGGCGGAGACGGTGCGCTGCTGGTATCGGATGACACCGCCGGGATCATCTGGCGGGTGCGTGCGCCCGGTGCCAGCCCCGCGCCTGCGATTGCCGCGCTGCAAAGCGAAAAGCTGCCCCCCCGCCAATTGACCGACCCGCGCGCCGCGTTCGAGGAGGATTACCTGCGCGAACAGGCGGGGAAAAAGGCGAATTAGAGCATCGTGCTGAAAAGTGGGATCCGGTTTTCAGCTTTTTACGATGCGACAACAAAGATTAGAGCGGGCGACGTGCGTCAGATTTAACGCAGCCCGCTCTGGAGCCGCACCCCCGCGCGCCCCGCCAGTTCGGTCGCGAATTGCAGCGCGGTGCGGCCTGAACGGTTGCCGCGCTGGATCGCAAAGGCGAGCGCTTCCTCAGCGTCAAAAATGAGGCCGAGCGGGGCGGTGTAGCCTTCAAGAATGGCCAGGTAGGTGTCCTTGTCCGCCGGGTGAAAGCCGAGGCTCAGCCCGAACCGGTCTGCCAGCGCCAGCGCATCATCGCGCTCATCACGTTCATGGATGGCGGCGCTGGTGTCTGCGCGTTCCACAATCGCGCGGCGGTTGGCGGTCACGGCCAGGCGGATATGCGGCGGGCGCGGGGCAACCCCGCCGTCGAGCAGGCTCCTGAGCGCCAGCATCGCCGCGCGCCCATCCGCGCCAAAGCCCAGATCATCGATAAACAGCACGAAGGCGCGGGGCTGCTCTGCAAGCTGCGCGATCAGCGTGGGGAAGCTCGGCAGCGTCCCGGGGGCAAGCTGCACCAGCGCCAGCGCGCCGTGCGCTTGCCCCTGCACATCAGCCACCGCCGCGCGCACCAGCGCCGATTTGCCCATCCCGCGCGCGCCCCATAACAACGCATCATGCGCCGCAGCGCCCGCAGCCAACCGGGCGAAGTTGGCCCGCAGCGCGGCTTTTTGCGCGTCGATCCCGTGCAAGTTGTCGAGCGGTAGCGCATCGAGCGCCGGCACGGCCCGCGCGCGTTCGCCCTCCCACACATAGGCGGGCGCGCTCAGCCAATCGGTCGGCGGCGCGGGCGGCGGGGCAAGCCGTTCGAGCGCGGCGGCGATGCGCTCCAGCGGGTCGCGCCGATCCATGTCAGCCCACCAGCGCGGCGGCGGGCAGGGTGTAGAGCCCGGCGGCCCCGGCGGTCGCCCCGGCGCGCAGACCGGCGGCTTCGGGCACGATCCGGTCGAGGAAGAACCGCACCGTCACCGGCTTGGTCGCGGCGAGCGATGGTGCTGCGCCTGCGGCCACCGCGTGCGCCTGCTTCATCAGCTGCCACCCGGCGACCGCCACTGCCGCCATCGTGCCAAACGGGACACTGCCTGCGAGCCGATCATCAAGGCTCGCCTCGTCACGCATCCAGCGCGCGATGGCGGCGCAATCCTGCGCCAGCGCTGCAAGGCTCGCTTCCCCGGCGGTGGTATCGCGCGCGATGCTATCGAACAGCGCGATCATCGCCTCCCCGCCGTCCAGCCCCAGTTTGCGGGTGACAAGATCGGCGGCCTGAATCCCGTTGGTGCCTTCGTAAATCGGCGCAATCCGCGCATCGCGCCAGTGCTGCGCCGCGCCGGTTTCCTCGATAAAGCCCATCCCGCCGTGAATCTGGATGCCGAGGCCCGCCACTTCCACCCCGATATCCGTGCCCCACGCCTTGATCAGCGGGACGATGATCTCGGAGCGGTTCTTTGCCGCGTCATCGCCCAGATTGCCGCGATCGACCTGACCGGCGCAGTAATAGAGCAGCGCGCGAACCGCCTCGGTCAGCGCCTTCATCCGCAGGATCATGCGGCGCACATCGGGATGCTCGATAATCGCCACCGGGGTCTTGTCGGGTGAGCCTGCGCGCGCCGATTGCACCCGGTCACACGCATAGGCGAGCGCCTGCTGGGTCGCGCGTTCGGCGATCTGCGCGCCCTGGTTGCCGACATTGATACGGGCGTTGTTCATCATCGTGAACATCGCCGCCAGCCCCTTGTTTTCATGCCCGACCAGTTCGCCGATGCATTCCCCGTTGTCGCCGTAGCTCATAACGCAGGTGGGCGAGGCATTGATGCCGAGCTTGTGTTCAAGGCTGACGCAGCGCAGATCGTTGCGCGCGCCCAGCGTCCCATCATGGTTGACATGATATTTGGGCACCACGAACAGGCTGATCCCGCGCGATCCATCAGGCGCACCCGGCAGGCGTGCCAGCACGAGATGGATGATGTTGTCCGCCAGATCATGTTCACCCCAGGTGATGTAGATCTTCTGGCCGGTGATGCGGTATTTGCCCGCGTGCGGCCCATCGGTGATCGGAACCGCGGTGCTGCGCAGCGCGCCGACATCGCTGCCCGCGGCAGGCTCGGTCAGGTTCATCGTGCCCGACCACTTTCCGCTGACGAGATTGGGCAGGTATTTGGCCTGCTGATCCGCGCTGCCGTGATGTTCCAGCGCCTCGATCGCGCCGACCGACAGCATGGGGAGCAGATTGAACGCCATATTCGCCGCGCCGAGGTTTTCGAGCACGTTGCACGACAGCGTGAACGGCAACCCCTGCCCGCCGAACTCGGCCGGAGAGGCAATCGCGTTCCAGCCTTGTTCGACATAGGCGCGGTAGGCCGCGTCAAACCCGTCCGGCAGCCGCACAACGCCGTTCTCCAGCCGCGCGCCTTCCAGATCGCCAATGCGGTTCAAGGGCGCGAATTCCCCGGCGGCGAACTGCCCCACGCCTTCGACGATGGCTTCGACCAGATCGGCTTCGGCATGGGCGAAGCGGGCGGTCTGGGCCAGTTCCTCGATCCCGGCATTGACGCGAATGGCGAGCAATTGGTCAGCGGTCGGCGGGGTATAGGGGGTCACGGCGGGGTGCGTCCTTTGGCATGGGAAGTGGGCCTTGCACTTGGCAGGGCGAGGGTTTGAATATAGCGCCGGGGCATGAGCGGCAAGAACGTTACGGAAGTGGTGCTGGCCAACGCCGCAGGGGTCGCCCGCGCGGCGCAGATCCTCGAATCGGGCGGCCTGGTCGCGGTGCCGACCGAGACGGTCTATGGCCTCGCCGCGCGGGCTGACAGCGCCGAGGCGGTGGCGCGGATTTACGCCGCCAAGGGCCGGCCCGATTTCAACCCGCTGATCGTCCATGTGCGGGATATGGAGCAGGCGGTGCGGTTCGGCGAATTCTCACCCCCTGCACTGGCGCTGGCCGCTGCACATTGGCCCGGCCCGTTGACACTGGTGGTGCCGCGCCGCGTTGACGCCGGACTGGCTGACGCGGTGACCGCAGGCCTGCCCACCATCGCCCTGCGCGCCCCCGCCCATCCGGTGATGCGCGCGCTGCTTGAGGTGGTGGCATTCCCGCTCGCCGCGCCATCGGCCAATCGCAGCGGGTTTATCAGCCCGACCACGCCCACCCACGTGCTCGCCTCGCTTGATGGGCGGATCGATCTGGTGCTCGATGGCGGGGCGTGCAGCGCGGGGGTGGAATCCACGATTGTCGCGGTGCGCGCGGATGGCAGCATCGCAGAACTGCGCCCCGGCCCCCTGCAAATATGCGCGCAGGCTGCCTCAGAGGGGAGCGAAGCGCGGATTGAAGCCCCCGGCCAGCTCGCCAGCCACTATGCGCCGGGAAAGCCGGTGCGATTGAATGCGACTCACGCCGAAGCGGACGAATTCTGGATCGGATTTGGCGCGGTGCAGGGTGATTGCACACTGTCAGTGGGCGGTGACGTCAGCGAAGCAGCGGCGCGGCTCTACGCCTGCCTTCACGAAGCCGCCAACGCCCCTCACCCGCGCATCGCCATCGCGCCGGTGTCGGAAATGGGCGTGGGCCGCGCAATCAATGACCGGCTGCGCAGGGCAGCGGCAGACTAACGCTCAGGCTCCACCGGCACACCCCGCATCAGCGCGTTCATCTCGGCGCGGATTGCCTGCGCCTTGTCACAAGCTGCATCATCGCCGTCTCCGCAGCGTTCCATCTGCCTGTCGTAATCACGTTCGAGCGCGCCCAGCCGTTCTTCGCGCTTGCGGATTTCCCGCCCGCGTTTCTCGTCGGCTTCGGACTGGCTGGTGGTCGCCGCATCCACCCCTGCGCTCGCGGCCTTCACCGGCAGGGTGACAACATCCACCGCCGCACGGGCGAGGCACCCTTGCAGGGCAAGGGCAGCGAGCATCAGGACGACGAGATAAGCGGCGCGCATGGGGCAACTTTTCACCCGCCGCGCGCTGTAATGCAAATATTATTCGGCAGGCTTGGGCGCAATCGGGGTGGTTGGAGCGGTCGGGGTAACCGGAACCGCGCCTGTTGCCGGGACAGCGGCGGTCGCGGTGCTTTTCGATGCGCAGGTGAGCGTGCCCGATCCGAAGGTGTTGACGGTGCATTTGGCGCTGCCCGCGACGGTCACATCGCCGGAACCTGCTATATTGGCTTCAACCTCACCGTCTGAGGCAAAGGCAACGTCACCCGCTCCGCCGATTGACACTTCGGCGCGATCGGCTTTCAGTCCGGCAAGTTCGACATCGCCGCTGCCGCCGATATTGATCTCAAGCCGCTTGGCCGTGCCCGCACCTCTCACCGTTCCGCTGCCGCCGATGTTCACGTCGAGCTTGTCTGCCGCGACGCTGGCGAAAGTGACCGTGCCCGATCCGCCGATCGAGATTTCAGCAGTGCTGGCAAGCGATTGCGCCTGCACCGTGCCGCTGCCCGCGATCACCACTTCGCTGGGCGGGGGCATGGTGATGCGGATGGTGGCGCTCTGGTTGCCGCTCCACCCATCCGTGCGGGTGATGCCGATCACTTCGGAATCGCGCACAAACCGCAAGCTATCGGTGTTCTGCCCTTCGACCTTGAGCGCGAAGACATCGCCTTCGGTAAGGATCACGGTGTCGCCCGAAGACAGCACCAGTTCGGATGGCGGGGGGCCGGCGATCTCAACCTCGGCGAGCGGCACGCCCTCCTTGCCATTGATCGAAACATCAGCGCCATCACACCCCGCCAAGGGGGCGGCGAACGCCAGCACCGCAAGCGGCGCCGAAGATTTGATGAGGGGTTGGATCATGCTTTGCTCTCCCGTCAGGCCGAATGGCGTATTACTTATATAATACACCTCGGCCAACGGCACAAGCACAGCCGTAAACAAAAAGGGCCGCCCCGGCGGGGGCAGCCCTTGATGGTTGCTCAGTTGCCTGAGGAACGAATTACGCTTCTTCGGCGCTTTCGTAATATTGCGGCGCGTGTTCGCGCAGCACGTCAAGAATCTTGTTCAGCGCAGCCGGTTCATCGGTTTCCTCCATCGCCGCGAGTTCGCGAGCGAGGCGGCTGGATGCGGCTTCGAAAATCTGGCGTTCCGAATAGCTCTGTTCGGGCTGATCTTCGGGGCGGAACAGATCGCGGGTCACTTCGGCAATCGATACGAGGTCGCCCGAGTTGATCTTGGCTTCGTATTCCTGCGCGCGGCGCGACCACATGGTGCGCTTGACCTTGGGCTTGCCCTTCAGGGTTTCCATCGCCTGTTTCAGGGTCTTGTCGGAGGACAGCTTGCGCATTCCGATCGCTTCGACCTTGCCCACCGGAACGCGCAGCGTCATGCGTTCCTTTTCGAACCGCAGGACATAAAGTTCGAGCTGCATTCCGGCGATTTCCTCGCTCTGCAGTTCAATTACACGGCCCACGCCGTGCTTGGGGTAAACAACATAATCGCCGACCGTGAATGCGTTTGCGGTGCTTGCCATGCAAGTTCCTTTCTGTGCGCCGTCTTGCCAGCAGGAGAGCGGAGAATCATCCCTGCGGCGGCTAACCCAACCGAGGTGAGAACCTCGTTTAAGGTAAAGCGCCGTGAGCGGATCATCCGGTAAGGGGGGGTGCTGGTGTCGGGCCTTCCTGGTTTTTTATCGCCTGCGCTGGCCTCAACCCTGCGCGGTGCAGGCATTATATAGCACACCCGCAACAAAATTGCGAGTCGGCGATTGCTTGTGCCCCTGCACCGCGATTCGGGCGCAACTTTGCTGGCGAAATCAGTCGCCTTCGCCGGGCGCTTCGCTGAAATATTTCTCGAACTTGCCCGGCTCGCCCTTGTGCTCGTCGGCATCTTCGGGCGGGGATTTCTGGCTGGTGATATTGGGCCATTCGGCGGAATACTTGGTGTTCAGCTCCAGCCACTTTTCCAGCCCGTCTTCGGTATCGGGCAGGATCGCTTCGGCCGGGCATTCGGGTTCGCACACGCCGCAATCGATGCATTCGCTGGGGTTGATCACCAGCATATTTTCGCCTTCGTAGAAGCAATCCACCGGGCACACTTCCACACAATCGGTGTATTTGCACTTGATGCAGTCTTCGGTGACGACGTAAGTCATTGAGGGTCTTTCAAAAGCGCTTTTCGGGTAGGTCAGGCGGGTTGTCCGCCACAAGCGGCGACGCTGCTATGGGCATTTGCCCTTTACGGTCAAGTTCGGCCTCGTCAACCTCGCGGAACTGGCCAACCTCTCGATAATGCGAACGGGCGCTGGCAGGCGGGCCGCGTCGGTCGGGGATCGTCAGCAGTTCGATCACCCGCACGCTATCGCCCAGCGCGATGGTCAACACGTCACCAATATACGCTTGCTCCGATGGCCGCAGCACATGTTTTCTGTTGCGGCGTAAAGCGTGGGCTTCGATCAGCGCGACCGCCGCCGAGCGGGTGCGGGCGAAGCGGAGATAGACCAGCAGCCGGTCGATCCTGATGGATGGGGAGCGGATTGAACCTTCCACACCGCCCGCCATTACCGCTTGAGCAGGTCTGCCAGCTTGTCGAACGCGCCGCTGGCACGGGCCGGGCCGGTGTCGCCAAAGGGTTTGGGCGCGAGCTTGGGCGCGGGTCTGGATGCGCTCTGGGCGGGGCGAGGGGGGCGCTGGGCGGCATCGCGATCAGGTCTGGCCTTGGCGGGTTTGCCCTTGGCGCGTGGCTGGCCCGAATCGGCGCGCGCGGCACTGCGCACAGGCCGTCGTTCTTCGCGTTCACCGGCGCGGCGCGGGCGCCAGTGCCAGCGGTCGTGTGCGGGTGGGCCGAACGCGCCTTCGGGCAGAGGCCGCGCACGGTCACAGCGGAAACCCGCGCTGCCCAGCAGGCGGCGGGCGTTCTCCGCTTCAAGCCCGATTGACACGGGCAGTGCCAGATCAATCCGGAAGGTGAGGTTGCGCTGCTTGGGCTTGGCGGCAGTAACAACAGCGCGCGCTTCAAACGCGGCGCGCAGGATTTTCTCCGCCAGATCAACCCGGATCGCCTGCGACCCTGCGTAACGATAGCCCGCAGGCAACCGCCCCTGCGCCCAGCTTCCTTCGGCCAGCACCGGCAGCATCGCTGGCTCCAGCGGCCGAAGATCGAGGCCCAACGCGTGCAGCAAGTGGCGCGGCGCGGGTTTGAGCAAGGCGGGCGCGAAAATATCGAGCGCGCCGAACGTCACCCCCAGCTTGCGCAGGAACGGGCGCATTTCCTTGGGCAGATGTTCCAGCCCGGCGTCTTCGCGGCTGATCACCCCGCGCGCGTCGATCAGCGTGATCAGCAGCGCGCGCGCCTGCGACCCGGCTGCGGGATCGCGTGCGGCCTCGGCCAGTTTGCGCAACGGGGCCAGCGGCTCCAATTGCTTATCGAGCCATGCGGCAAGCCCTGCCTCCAGTTGCGCGCGCGAAGCCTCGGCCAGCAACCCCAGATCGCGGGTCAGCGCGAGGCGGGCGTTGCCGAAATTGCCTGCACCGACATGACCCGGAAAGGTGATCTCCGCCAGCGCGCGGCCTTGCCCTTGCCCCCCACCTTGCCCCTGCCAACGGATCGCGCCGCCAGCGATTTCCAGCTCGCCAATGCCGCCGGCCAGCAGCCATTCGGCGCGGCTGGCGAGCAGCGCGGGCAGCGCCTTTTCCCCCGCCGCCAGCAGCATCCGCCGATCATGCGCGCCCGCCGCAGGATCGACATGGAAACGGAATCCTTCAAGCCGCCCGATGGTTTCCCCCTCGACCGTCAGATGCCCATCGGGTTCCAATGTGACCGGCAGCGCGCCTGCGTCCTGCCCCAGCGATTTCATCAAAAGTGTCGTCCTCCGGTTGACGAAGCGTTCGGTCAGCCGCGCGTGCAGCGCATCCGAAAGCTTCGCCTCGACCGCGCGAGCCCGCGCCGCCATTTCGTCTCGTGCCAGCACCCAATCGGGGCGCTGGCAAATGTAAGCCCAGCTGCGAATCGCTGCGATCCGCCCTTGCAGCGTGTCGATGTCGCCCTGCATCCGGTCAAGTTCCGCGATGCGCGCGGCGACGAAATCCGCGCCGATATAGCCTTGGCCCAGATCCTGCCACAGCCGTGCGACAAACCGCGCGTGCTGTTCCACTCCAAGGTTGCGGAAATCGGGGAGCGAGCACGCCTCCCAGAACCGCCGGACGCTGCCTGCCCCGCGCACGGATTGGGCGATGCTGTCTTCCGAAAGCCGCCGCAGCACCGCCATGTCGACCGCCTCGGGCGCAGCGCGCAGCACCGCATCATCGGGCCGCGCTTCCAGATCGGCGATCAGCGTGGGGAGCGTATCGAACCGCGGCTCCGCCTCGCGCCAGAACAGGTGGGTCAGCGGCGCGAACCGGTGTTCTTCAATCGCGTAGATTTCTTCATCGGTGAAGGCGAGCGGCTCGCCGCTATCCACCTTTCCCATCCCCGACAGCGTGCCGAACGTCCCATCGCGCTGGTGCCGCCCCGCCCGCCCGGCAATCTGCGCCATTTCCGAAGGGGTCAGCCGCCGTTTGCGTTGCCCGTCGAACTTGCTGAGCGCGGCAAAGGCCACATGATCGAGATCGAGGTTCAACCCCATGCCAATCGCATCGGTGGCGACGATGTAATCGACCTCGCCCGATTGAAACATCGCCACTTGTTTGTTGCGGGTTTCGGGTGAGAGCGCGCCCATCACCACCGCCGCGCCGCCTCTGAAGCGCCGCAATGCTTCGGCCATCGCGTAAACCTGCTCGATCGAAAACGCGACCACGGCGCTGCGTTTGGGCAGGCGCGACAATTTGCACACCCCGGCGTGCGACAGCGTGGAGAAACGCGGGCGGGTGGTGATGTCCGCGCGCGGGATCAGCGCCTTGATGATCGGTTGCAGGGTGGAGGAACCGAGGATCATCGTCTCCTCGCGCCCGCGTGCGTGCAGCAGCCGGTCAGTGAAAATATGCCCGCGTGCAGGGTCAGCGCCCAATTGCGCTTCGTCGATGGCGACAAAGGCGTGCTGCCCCGCCGTGCGCGGCATGGCTTCGGCGGTGCAGAGGAAATAGCGTGCGTCGGGCGGCTCGATCCGTTCCTCGCCGGTGATCAGCGCCACCTGCTTATCGCCCTTGATGCTGCGTACCCGGTCATACACCTCGCGCGCCAGCAGCCGCAGGGGGAAACCCATCATCCCGGACGAATGGCCGCACATCCGTTCAATCGCCAGATGGGTCTTGCCGGTGTTGGTCGGGCCGAGCACCGCGCGCACGCTGTCATCGCGAAAGGCAGCGCCGCGCGAGGCGACGGAATGATCGCTGAGGGGAAAGGTCACAGTGACACGGCTTGTGTCAGGCTTGGCAGGGTGGGGCAAGGGCGCGCACCCATCACCATTCGGCCTACGCACAACACCTTGTCGCATCTGCGATACGGCTGGTCGCTGGTTAATGCGGGATTTACTTTGTTGTGGCAGGAAAATGCGACAAAGGAGCGGTTGGGATAGAGGCAAGCTTGCCCCGTCAGGGCGCCGCTTTCAGGGCACAGATGTTGGATCATGCGCGCAATCTGAACGATCCGCCCGAGCCGGAGCACGGCCCGGAAGCGGATCTGCGCGCCGTATCCGCATCAGCCGGGCCTGCCCCGATCGATCCTGAAACCGCGCGCGAATTGCTGCCCTATTTCCGCAATGCCAAGGCGCTGGCCCCGCCAACCGCAGCGCAGCAGGCCGGGCGCACGGTGCTGGCGCGGGTCAATGGTGTGTCCGAACGTTACGACGAATGGCGTCTTGCCGCCTCGCGCTGGTTCGACAGCCTCGATCTTGCGCCTGACCTGGCCGAAAACATTGGCAGCCGCCGGTGGTTTCGCGGGCTGGGCACGATGGTCGGCCTTGGCGTGGTGGCGCTGGCCTTGTGGCCCGATCTGACCCCATTGGAAGCGCGGCCCGCGATGCCGCATGGTGACGCGGTGACCAGCGAATTGCGCAGCCAGATGATCCTGCCGCTGGCGCTGGGCGCGGATAGCGGGCGGCGGATGGGGCCGACGCAGGCGGTCATCCCGCTCAAAAGCGCGCCCGAACGCCCGCAGATCCAGATGGTGGTGACATTGACGCCGGGGGACAGCTTTGCCGCGATGCTGCGCCGCGCCGGGGTTGCGGCAGACGATATTGATCGCGCCGCCGCGCTGGTCGATCAGGCGCTGCCTTTGGGGGAGATTGCTTCGGGAACGCAGATGGACGTGCTGCTCGGCCGCCGCCCCGCACCCGGCCAGCCGCGCCCGCTTGATAGCCTCGCCTTCCGCGCGCGGTTCGATCTGGAGCTGCAACTGACGCGGCCCGGCGTGGGTGAGATTACCGCCGATGGCATGCCGGTGATACCCAACGGGCCGCTGGCCTTGAAACGCAACATCATCCGCGTCGACGATACGCCGCTGCGGGTGCGCGGCCCGGTGGGGTCGAGCCTTTATCGTTCGATGCGGCAGGCCGGTGTCCCGGCCAGCGCGGTGCAGGAATATCTCAAAGCGCTCGATGCGCAGATCGACCTTGACCGCGAAGTGCGCTCGACCGACGAATTCGACATCATCATCTCCTATCGCCGCGCCGCGACGGGCGAACGTCAGGCGGGGCAGTTGCTCTATGCCGGGGTCGACCGCGCCGGAAAGCCGCGCACCCAGTTGATGCGGTGGGGCAAGGACGGGCGGTTCTTCGAAGCGTCGGGCGTGGGTGAGCAGCGTCGTGGCCTCTTGGCGCCAGTGCCGGGCGCGATTTCATCGGGCTTCGGGATGCGGCGCCACCCGATCCTTGGTTATCGGCGGATGCACGAAGGTATGGATTTCAAGGCGCGTTATGGCACCGCGATTGTCGCTGTCAGCGATGGCCGGGTCAGTTCTGCGGGCCGCGCGGGCGGCTGCGGCATCGCGGTGCGGCTGGATCATGGCAGCGGGCTGGCCACGCGCTATTGCCATATGAGCCGGATGGCGGTGAGTTCCGGGCAGCAGGTGCGGCGCGGGCAGGTGATCGGCTATGTCGGATCGACCGGGCTATCGACCGGCCCGCACCTGCATTACGAAATGTATCGCAGCGGGCGGGTGATCAATCCGGCGAGCGTGCAATTCGTCAACCGCGCCGAACTTTCGGGCACCGAACTGATCGATTTCCGCCGCCAACTGATTCAGATGAAAGATATCGAGGTCGGCGCTGCGCTGCAGGATCTCGAACCGCTGCCGAGCGAGGTCAAGGAACCGCTGCGCGAGATCGAGAAGGTCGAGATCGCGCAGCCGGTGCGCTGAACGACTTGTCCCAACGCCCGGATTGCGCCTAAACCCGCGCGCATGACCGCCAGCTATCCCAACACTCGATTGCGCCGCACCCGCGCCCACGCATGGAGCCGCGCGCTTCACCGCGAATCGATCCTCACCCCCGCCGACCTGATCTGGCCGCTGTTCGTGACTTCGGGAACAGGGGTGGAGGAGCCGGTTGCCAGCCTGCCCGGCGTATCGCGCTGGTCGGTCGATGGGATCGTGGCGCGCGCGAAAGAGGCGGCGGCGCTCGGCATTCCGGTGGTGGCGCTGTTTCCCAATACGCCGCATGATCTGCGCAGCGATGACGGGGCCGAAGCGCATAATCCCGATAACCTGATGTGCCAGGCGATCCGCGCGATCAAGGATGCCTGCGGGGATGATATCGGCGTGCTGACCGACGTGGCGCTCGATCCCTATACCGCCCACGGGCAGGATGGGCTGGTCGATGCGGCGGGCTATGTCGTGAACGACGATACGGTGGCCGCGCTGGTCGATCAGGCGATCAATCAGGCCAATGCGGGCGCGGACATCATCGCCCCGTCCGACATGATGGACGGCCGCATCCGTGCGATCCGCATGGCGCTGGAAATGAACGGGCACGCCAACGTGCAGATCATGTCCTACGCCGCCAAATATGCCAGCGCGTTCTACGGCCCGTTCCGCGATGCGGTGGGCAGCGGCGGATTGCTCAAAGGTGACAAGAAAACCTACCAGATGGACCCGGCCAACGGCGACGAGGCGCTGCGCGAGGTGGCGATGGACATTGCCGAGGGCGCGGATTCGGTGATGGTCAAGCCCGGCCTCGCCTATCTCGACATCGTGCGCCGAGTGAAGGAGCGATTCGATGTGCCGGTGTTCGCCTATCAGGTGAGCGGCGAATACGCGATGATTGAGGCTGCGGCACGGGCCGGAGCGGGGAATCGCGATGCGCTGGTGCTGGAAACCCTGATCGCGTTCAAACGCGCCGGTGCAAGCGGCATCCTGACCTACCACGCCGCCC
This sequence comes from Porphyrobacter sp. MBR-49, assembly GCF_053628655.1. Taxonomy (NCBI): domain Bacteria; kingdom Pseudomonadati; phylum Pseudomonadota; class Alphaproteobacteria; order Sphingomonadales; family Erythrobacteraceae; genus Porphyrobacter; species Porphyrobacter sp. MBR-49. The sequence continues at coordinate 274,808 of NZ_JBRJGU010000001.1, read as the reverse complement.
ACGCCGCCCGCCTGCTGAATGGCTGACATGGCCGGGTTCCGCTGCGAAACCGAACGGCTGATCCTGCGCGACTGGCGCGAGGCGGATTGGCCCACGTTCTGGCAGGCGACCAACACCCCGGCGGTGATGCGCTGGCTGGGCGGGGTGGCGGATGATGCGGCGCGGGCCGCTGCGCAAGAACGCCTGCTCGGCTATCAGCGCGATCATCGCCACACCTTCTGGGTGGTGGAACGCAAGAGCGACGCCGCGCTGCTCGGCTTTTGCGGGTTGAAGCGTTCCAATCAGGCTGGCGGGCCGCAGGGGATGATGGAAGTCGGCTGGCGGCTGCGTGAGGATGCCTGGGGGCAAGGCTACGCCAAAGAGGCTGCCGCCGCCGCGCTGGCCCTTGCGTTTGATCGCTTCGCTGCGGATGAGGTGATCGCGCTGACGGTGCAGGGCAATACCGCCAGTTGGGGTCTGATGCTGCGTCTGGGGATGGAACGGCGCGCGGATCTCGATTTTGACAGCGGCGATTTCGATCCCGAAAATCCGGTCATTATTGTCCATTCAATCACCCGCGCGGTCTGGCAAGCGGGATGATGGCTGCGGTGCTGACGACTCCCCGGCTGGCGCTGCGCGCAATCGCTGTTGACGACCTCGACCCGCACATGGCGTTGCTCAACACGCCTGCGGTGATGCAGTATCTGGGCGGCGTGCAGACGCGCGAGGTTATCGCGGCCAAGCACGCCGCATCGCGGGCCAGTTTTGCCGCCGAAGGGTTCGGCTTCATGATGATGGAGGAGCGGGCGACCGGCGACATTGTCGGCCATTGCGGGTTGCGCCGCGTCGCCCACCCGCTCGCCCCCAACCCGCACGACTTCGAAATCGGCTGGCTGGTGCGTGAAGATCGCTGGCGGCGCGGCTATGCTCTGGAAGCGATGCACGCGGTGGTCGATTGGGGCTTTGGCGTTATTGGTGCGCCGCAGATCGTCGCCTTGACCTGCGCGGCCAATGTGGGAAGCTGGCGATTGATGGAAAAGCTTGGGATGGAACGGCGCGAAGACCTCGATTTTGCCGATCCGGGTGAGCCTGAACCGATTATCCAGTATGCAATCACGCGAGCGCAATGGGAGGCGCACAGACTATGACTTATCGGCCCCCCGAACGACCGGGCGTCACCATCATCCCGATCCACGGCAAGACCCCGCGCATCCACGATACCGCTTTTATCGCGCCCGGTTGCACGATCATCGGCGATGTCGAAATCGGGGCGGGATCGTCGATCTGGTATAATTGCGTGCTGCGCGCCGATGTCAGCCGGATCGTGATTGGTGAACGCAGCAATGTGCAGGATGGATCGGTGCTCCACTGCGACCCGCCGCGCCCGGGCGATCCGGAGGGATCACCGTTGATCATCGGTGACGATGTGCTGATCGGCCACATGGCGATGGTGCACGGCTGCACGATCGAAAGCCGCGGGTTCGTTGGCCTTGGCGCGATTGCGATGAACAAGGCGGTGATCGGTGCGGACGCGATGCTGGCAGCGGGCGCGATGCTGACCGAAGGCAAGGTGATGGCCCCGCGTGAGCTGTGGGGCGGCCGCCCGGCGCGCAAGATGCGCGATCTGGATGAAGCGGCGATCATGGGAATGCGGATCGGCACCGCTCATTACGCCGAAAATGCAAAACACCACGCCAAAGCGGTGGCGGCGGCGCTGACGTAAGCGGGGATCATGGCGCGGCCCAAGCCCGATTTCCCGCCCGCCGCGGCGCTGTTGGCGCTGGCCGATGATCGGCGGCGATTGGCGTTGAGGGTTACGCCGGGCGCGCGCAGCGAACAGATTGCGCTGGGCGATGGCGCGGTGCTGATCAAGGTTCGGGCCAAGGCGCATGATGGTGAGGCCAACGCTGCGGTGCTGGCGATGTTGGCGCGTGCGCTGGGCATCCCCCCGTCAAAACTGCACCTGCTGCGCGGCGCGACCGGGCGCGATAAGCTAGTGCAGATCGACGCTTGATATCAGCGCGCTGGTATTAACGCTCTGGCCCGCTCCACGCGCCCGGTTTTGCACCCGCATCGCGCAGCCGCAGCGCAAGCCCCAGCACCACCCCGACCCCGATGGCAATGGTAAGATCAGCCACCACGGTCAGCACCATGGTCAGCACCAGCAACCCGCGTTCGGCCAGCGGCGTTGCCCAATATCCGCGCCACTTGTGCGGCTCGCTCATGTTCCACGCGGTGATCAGCAGCAGCGCGGCCAGCGCGGGCATCACCAGATAACCCGCCAGCGGGGCGGCCACCACCATGATGATCAGGATGATGATGGCGTGCAGCACGCCCGCAACCGGGGTCTTGCCCCCGGCGCGCACGTTGGTGGCGGTGCGCGCAATCGCTCCGGTGGCGGGCATCCCGCCGAACAGGCCGGAACCCAGATTGGCCCAGCCTTGCGCGGAAACCTCGGCATTGGGGCGATGCCGCCCGCCCATCATGCGATCCGCCACCGTCGCCGAAAGCAGCGATTCAATCGCGGCGAGGAACGCGATCACCATTGCCGATGGCAGTAGCTCGATCAGCCGCGCCGCACTGATATCGGGCAGGCTGGGGAACGGCAGGCCGCTGGGTAATGCACCATAACGCGATCCGATGCTATCGACCGGCCACTGCGCCAGCGCCGCGATTGCAGAAATCGCCGCGATGGCGACGATCAGGCCGGGCAGGCGCGGGAACTTCCAGCGCAGCACAATAATCAACCCCAACGCCCCCGCACCGGCGGCCAGCGCATAGGGGTTCAACAGTCCGCGCGCCGCCCACAGGGCAGGAATTTTTTCGAGGAAATCGGCGGGTATCGCAGTCAGGCCAAGGCCAAAGAAATCGTTGATCTGGCTGGCGGCGATGATGATCGCGATACCGATGGTGAAGCCGTTGATCACCGCTTCGGGCACATAGGCGATCAGATTGCCAATCCGCAGCCAGCCCGCCGCGATCAGGATAATGCCCGCCATCATCGTGGCCAGCACCAGCCCATCATACCCATGTTCGGCAATCACCCCGAACACCACCACGATGAACGCGCCGGTCGGCCCGCCAATCTGCACCCGGCTGCCGCCCAGCAGCGAAATCAGCAGCCCGCCGATGACAGCGGTAATCAGCCCCTTGGCCGGATCAGCGCCCGATGCGATCGCGATGGCGATGCTGAGCGGCAGCGCGACCATCGCGACAGTCACGCCCGCGATCAGATCGGCGAGGAACAACGAAGGGCTGTATTCCTTCATTGTGGTCAGAATTTTCGGTTGCATGAACGCAGCCGCTACGCCGTGATTGGCGACGACGCAATCCAAGAGGTGGGGAAATGGCGCTGCGCCCAGAAGTTGCGCGGCGCGACTTGTGCGCCGAACACCAGCCTGCGCCATATTCATTGCAATGCCATATGTTTGCGGTAAATCCACCGCACGGCGCGCTGGTTATCAGTCGCGCCAACAAGGAACCGCTTTTATGAAGTTCATTCCGCTGGCCGCGCTCGGCCTTGCTGCCGCTGCCCTGACCGCCCCGGCCTTCGCCGCTGAAGATGATGCGGCCACCACCACTGCTGCTGCTGCTGCGTTCACGGTCGATATGCCGATCGAAGCGCTGATGGCTGATGAGCGCGCCAAGGCGGCGGTGCTCACGACCTTGCCCGATCTCGATCAGCATCCGGCCTATGAACAGTTCAAGGCGATGAGCCTGACCGCGGTCGCGCCGTTCTCGCAAGGGATGATTACCGAGGAAGTGCTGGCGAAAATCGCCGCTGACCTCGCCGCCATTCAGTAAGCCGACTGCTGCCCCCCCCTTTTCTTTTTCAAAGAAGGGAGGCGGTTGTGCGGTCGGGCCTCAGCCCTCTCCCGCCTCAGACGCGGGCTTTTTCGCGGGGGCCTTTTTCTTCTCAGCGGGCTTTCTGACTGCTTTCACCTTCGGCGGGGCCGGGGTGATTTCAAAGGTCGGCTTGCCGTCCTTGACGCTGACCTGCACCTCACCGCCGTCTGACAGCTTGCCGAACAGCAGTTCTTCGGCGAGCGGTTGTTTGATCTTGTCCTGGATCAACCGGCTCATCGGGCGGGCGCCGTACAGCTTGTCATAGCCCTTGTCGCCCAGCCAGCTGCGCGCTTCGCTATCAAACTGGATGTGGACGTTCTGTTCGGCCAGCTGCAATTCCAGCTCGAGGATGAACTTGTCCACCACTCGCGCCACGGTTGACCGGCCAAGGTAGGCAAACGGCACAATCGCATCAAGCCGGTTGCGGAATTCAGGCGTGAACATCTTGTTCACCGCCTCGGTTCCGGCGTCTTCTTTCGACACGTCGCCGAACCCGATCCCGCTGCGCGCCATGTCGGACGCGCCGGCGTTGGTGGTCATGATCAGCACGACATTGCGGAAATCCACGGTCTTGCCGTGATGATCGGTCAGGCGGCCATTATCCATCACCTGCAACAGGATGTTGAACAGATCGGGGTGCGCTTTTTCGATTTCGTCGAGCAGCAGCACGCAATGCGGGTTCTGGTCGATCGCATCGGTCAAAAGGCCGCCCTGATCATAACCGACATAGCCCGGAGGCGCGCCGATCAGGCGGGAAACGCTATGGCGTTCCATATATTCGGACATATCGAAGCGTTTCAGCTCGATCCCCATGATGCTGGCAAGCTGACGCGCAACTTCGGTCTTGCCCACCCCGGTGGGGCCGGAAAACAGGAAGCTGCCAATCGGCTTGTCCGGATCGCGCAGCCCTGCGCGGCTCAGCTTCATCGCGGTCGACAGCCGCTTGATCGCTTCGTCCTGCCCGAACACCACGTGTTTCAGATCGCGTTCGAGGTTTTCGAGCGCTTTCTTGTCGTCCTTGCTCACCGATTTGGGCGGGATGCGCGCCATGGTCGCGATCACCGCTTCGATTTCCTTGGCGGTGATGGTCTTCTTGCGGCGGCTGGGGGGCACCAGCATCTGCATCGCGCCGACTTCATCGATCACGTCGATCGCCTTGTCGGGCAATTTGCGGTCATTGATGTAGCGTGCTGACAGTTCCACCGCGGTCTTGATCGCGTCGGGGGTGTATTTCACCTTGTGGTGTTCTTCGAAGGCGCTGCGAAGGCCTTTCAGAATCTTGATCGTATCCTCAACCGTCGGCTCGTTCACGTCGATCTTCTGGAACCGGCGCAGCAGCGCGCGATCCTTTTCGAAGTGGTTGCGAAACTCCTTGTAGGTGGTCGATCCGATGCAGCGGATTGCGCCGCTCGACAATGCAGGCTTCAACAGGTTGGACGCATCCATCGCCCCGCCGCTGGTCGCCCCTGCGCCGATCACGGTGTGAATCTCGTCAATGAACAACACCGCGTGCGGCATCGCTTCCAGTTCGTTGACGACCTGTTTCAGCCGTTCCTCGAAATCGCCGCGATAACGCGTGCCCGCCAGCAATGCGCCCATGTCGAGCGAGTAGATCACCGCTTCGTTCAGCACTTCGGGCACGTCGCCTTCAACGATCTTGCGCGCCAGCCCTTCGGCAATCGCGGTTTTGCCGACGCCGGGATCGCCGACATAGAGCGGGTTGTTCTTTGACCGGCGGCAGAGAATCTGGATCGTGCGGTCAACCTCCGGCCCGCGCCCGATCAGCGGATCGATCTTGCCGGCCTCAGCCCGCGCGTTGAGGTTGACGGTGAACTGGTCGAGCGCGGTTTCTTTCTTGTTGCCGCCTTCTTTTGTCTGCGCCGGTTCGTCGGGCTTGTCAGTGCCCTGCGCGGTCTTGGGTTCGATCTGGCGGCCACCCTTGCCGATGCCGTGGCTGATATAGCTGACCGCATCCAGCCGGCTCATATCCTGCTGCTGGAGGAAATAGACCGCATAGCTATCGCGTTCGGAAAATAGCGCGACCAGCACGTTGGCACCCGTGACGGTATCCTTGCCCGAAGATTGCACGTGCAGGATCGCGCGCTGGATCACCCGCTGGAACCCGGCAGTGGGCTGCGGATCGGCCCCATCTTCTGTTTTAAGCGACTGATATTCCTGATCAAGATACTGCTTCACCACTTCACCCAGCTCGGCCAGATCGACCCCGCAGGCGGCCATCACCTGGGCGGCATCCTCATCATCGATCAACGCCAGCAGCAGGTGTTCGAGCGTGGCATATTCGTGCCGCCGGTCAGACGCATTGCCGAGCGCGTTGTGCAGCGTGCGTTCAAGGTTCTGGGCGAAGCTGGGCATGGGAGCGGCCTTTTTCAGCGGGCGGTAAGTGCTCGTGGCGAACGAGCGGGGAAAGCCATTTGCGCATCATATGGGATCGCGCGATAAAATTGCGAATCCGTTACCATCAAGGCGAGGGAGGGCGCGCGGCAGATCATCCGCCGCCCTTTGCGAACAGCGCATCGGCGGCGGCGCGGTGCGCGGCGGCTTTGTCGCGGTGGGCGATCACGCGCGCTATTTCCGCTTCGAGCTGCGCGATACGGGTCGCCAATTCAGCCTGGGAATAGGGCGCAAGATCCTCCGCCGCGAGGCGGGCGGCCGCGTCTCCTTTGGGTCTTGGCAGATCGGGTTCTTCCATCAGGATGCAGCATCGCAAGCCAAGCGGGTTGCTGTCAATCCGAGACACGGTTATTGGCGCGCATCAAGTGGTTAACGAAGCTGGATCAGGGGGATTTTGGTAATGATCGCAGGCAATGGCGCGGAACTGCCCGAAAACATGGCTGCGATCGGGTTCGATGCGCCCGGCGGGCCGGATGTGCTGCGGATCGAAACCGCCCCCCTGCCGCGCCTGCGCCCCAATGATGTGCTGATCCGGGTCGCCTATGCCGGGGTCAACCGCCCCGATTGCCTGCAACGCGCCGGTGCCTATCCGCCGCCGCCGGGGGCATCGCCGCTGCTGGGGCTTGAGGTCGCGGGCGAAGTGGTGGCGGTCGGCTCCGAAGCTCCGCGCGAAATGATCGGGCAATATGTCGCCGCGTTGACGCCGGGCGGGGGCTACGCCGAATATTGCGCCGCGCATTGGCAGCACTGCCTGCCCGTGCCTGAAGGGATGCTGCTGGCCGAAGCCGCGGCGCTGCCCGAAACGCTGTTCACCGTGTGGCACAACCTGTTTGAACGCGGGCTGGCGCGCGATGGTGAGCGGGTGCTGGTGCATGGCGGCACTTCGGGCATCGGGACAATGGCGATCATGCTGGCCAAGGCGTTCGGCATGGAGGTGATCGTGACCTGCGGCGATGAAGCCAAATGCGCCGCCGCCCGCCGGATCGGGGCCGACCTCGCGATCAATTACCGCGAGACGGATTTTGTCGAGGCCATCGCCGCGCATACGGGGGGCAAGGGCGTCAACATCGTGCTCGACATGGTGTCGGGCGATTATGTCGCGCGCAACCTCAAATGCCTCACCGAAGACGGCCGCCACGTTACCATCGCGCTGCTGGGCGGGGCCAAGGCCGATCTCAATATGGCGACGGTGATGATGCGGCGGCTGACGCTGACCGGATCGACGCTGCGCCCGCGTTCCGACGCTTTCAAAGCCGCGCTGGCGGATGAAATCGCCGACAATGCCTGGCCGCTGTTCGCGAGCGGAGAGCTTTCTCCGGTAATGGACATGACCTTCCCCCTCGCCGAAGCCGCCGCCGCCCATGCGCGGATGGAAGCAGGCGCGCATATCGGCAAGATCGTGCTGGAAGTGGCCAAGGGCACGGACAATGGCTGAGGCGCTGACCCTCCACGAAGACCCGCGCAGCGGGAACTGCTACAAGATCAAGCTGACCGCCGCGCTGCTCGGCCTGCCGCTGGAAACGCGCGCCTATGATATCATGAAGGGCGAAACCCGGACGCCCGAATTTCTTGCCCGCGTCAACGCCAATGGGCGCATCCCGGTGCTTGAGATCGGCGCGGGTGCGCAGGCGCGTTTCCTGCCCGAAAGCAACGCCGCCTGCTGGTATCTTGCGCATGGCAGTGCCCTGATCCCGGCAGACCGCTTTGCGCAGGCTGACGTGCTGCGCTGGATGTTCTTTGAACAGTATAATCACGAACCCAACATCGCGACGCTGCGGTTCTGGCTGCGCTTTGTGGGCGAGAAGAACCTTACCGCCGAACAGCGCGCGCAGGTGATGGCGAAGCGGATGGCGGGCTGTGCTGCGCTCGATCTGATGAACCGCCATCTGACGGATCACACCTTCTTCTGCGGCCCCACGGTGACGCTCGCCGATATTGCGCTGTTCGCTTATACCCATGTCGCGGAAGAAGGCGGTTTCGGTCTTGGCGATTATCCGCATATCCTCGCCTGGATTGCGCGGATCGAGGCGCTGCCTGGCTTTATCGCGATGGATTGACTGGGGTTTGACTCCAAACCGTCACGCGTCTGCGCGACGCTTGTAACATTCCGCTGTTATGTCCGCGTCTGAACACGACGTGACACGCAGGGAATTACCATGACCGGTGCCGATCTGTCCGATCTGATCAGCGACAACATTACCAGCCTGCCGCTGTCCGCTCCGCGCACGCCGGAACCCGCCAATGGCGAGCGGCGCAGCTTCCGCACCATCTGGATCAGCGACGTGCATCTCGGCACCAAGGGCTGCAATGCCGATATGCTGATCGACTTCCTCGACAATACCGACAGCGATCTGATGTATCTGGTCGGCGACATCATCGATGGCTGGCGGCTGAAGAAAAAATTCTACTGGCCCGCTGCGCATAATGACATCGTCTGGCGCATTCTGAAACGGGCCAAGCGCGATACCCGCATCATCTACATCCCCGGCAATCATGACGAAATGTTCCGGCAGTTCACCGGGTTGAACTTTGGCGGGATCGAAATTCGCCGCGCCGCCTTTCACGATACCGCCGATGGGCGGCGGCTGATGGTGCTGCACGGCGATGAATTCGATGCGGTGATGCTATCGCACCGCTGGCTCGCGTTCGTTGGTGATAATGCCTACCACCTGATGATGAGGCTGAATGTCGCGGTCAACGCGGTGCGGCGCTGGCTGGGCAAGCCCTATTGGTCGCTGTCCAAAGCGGCCAAGCACAAGGTCAAGAACGCGGTCGAGTTCATCGGCAAATACGAAGAAGTCGTCGCCCGCGCCGCCGGGGAACGCGGGGTTGACGGGGTCGTGTGCGGCCATATCCACACCGCCGAATTTCGCACGTTCGATCACGATGGCCGCCAGATCGAATACTGGAATGATGGCGATTGGGTGGAAGGCTGCAACGCGCTGGTCGAACATCACGATGGACGGATGGAAATCCTCCACTGGCCTGATGAGATCAAACGCCGCGAGGCCGAGCAGGTTCCGGCCGCGCCCGCCGATCCGGCCCGTGCGACGCGCGAGGCGGCGTGAACCGGTTGACCACCATCACCCCTGATACCGCGGCCCTCGCCCCGGCCCCGGCCACACCCGCTTCGATCGCGATTATCACTGATGCGTGGCACCCGCAGACCAACGGGGTGGTGCGCACCTTGTCGACCACTTGCGATGTGCTGCGCCGCTGGGGGCATCAGGTGACGGTGATCTCGCCCGAAGGCTACCCTTCGATGCCTGCGCCGACCTATCCCGAAATCCGGCTGGCGCTGACCGCGCCCGGCGCGGTGGGGCGGCAATTGGCGAAAATCGCGCCTGATGCGGTGCATATCGCCACCGAAGGGCCATTGGGCTTTGCCGCGCGGCGATATTGCGTCCGCCGCAAGGTGCCGTTCACCACCGCTTACCACACCCAGTTTCCCGATTACCTTGCACGCCGCACTGGCCTGCCCGCGCGCTTTTTCTGGCCCTATATCCGCTGGTTCCACCGTCCGGCGGAAACGATCATGGTGGCGACCGAGACGATCCGCGCGCAGCTGCGCGAACAGGGGTTGACCCAGCTTACCCATTGGAGCCGGGGGGTTGATCTCGCCTGCTTTTCCCCCACCGCGCCGCCGCCGCCTGAATATGCCGGTCTGGAAGGCCCGATCCTGCTCTATGTCGGGCGGGTCGCGGTGGAAAAGAACATCGAAGCCTTCCTCGCCTGCGATTACCCCGGCACCAAGGTGGTGGTCGGCGATGGTCCGGCGCGCGGCGCGTTGGCGGCGAAGTTTCCCGATGCGCTGTTTCTGGGCAAGCGCATGGGCGCGGAGCTCGCGGGTTGTTATGCCGGGGCCGACGTGTTCGTGTTCCCCAGCCGCACCGATACATTCGGCCTCGTGATGATCGAGGCGCTGGCCTGCGGAACCCCGGTTGCGGCTTTCCCGGTGCCCGGCCCGATTGATATCGTCACCGACGCGGTTGGTGCGCTTTCCGAAGACCTGACCCGCGCGATTGACGCGGCGCGCTATTGCGACGGAACCGAATGCGCTGCCTATGCGGCGGGCTTCAGCTGGGAGGCGGCGACACGCCAGTTTTTGGCGGGACTGGCGGCGTTGAAGGAAGAACACACCGTCTCGCTTGCAGCCGCACCTGCGTTCTGAATCAAGGTTTGCTTGCCGTCGGCGGAGGCTTGGCCTATAAGGGCTAGCAATGTGGCCGCTCCGAAAGGGGCGGCCCTTCTATTTTCAACGGAGATTCCCCCATGGCCATCAAGGATCAGCCCAAGCCGCTGATGCCGCACGCCACCGCAACCTGGCTGGTGGACAACACCGCGCTGTCATTCGAACAGATCGCCGAATTCTGCGGGATACACATCCTAGAAGTCCAGGCGATGGCCGATGATCTGGCGGGCAGCAAATATACCGGTCGCGATCCGCTGCACTCGGGCGAGCTTACGCAGGGCGAGATTGAGCTGGGTCAGGCTGACCCGACCTATTCGCTCAAGATGCACAAGGCCCCGGCCGAAGCGACCCGCACCAAGGGCCCGCGTTATACCCCGGTGTCCCGGCGGCAGGACAAGCCCGATGGCATCGCGTGGATCCTGCGCAGCCATCCCGAAGTGTCGGATGCGCAGATCGGCAAGCTGATCGGCACCACCCGCAACACCATCGGCGCGATTCGCGACCGCAGCCACTGGAACATCCAGAACATCACGCCGAAAGACCCGGTGACGCTGGGCCTGTGTTCACAGCGTGAGCTTGATGCGATGGTGGCCAAGGCCGCCAAGCGCGCCGGGATCACCGAAGACGCCGATGCTCCGGTCAGGTCCGAGCGCAATGATCGCGAAAAGCTGATCGAAGAATTGCGCGCCGAACGCGATGCCAACGTCAAGGCTGCCGGTGCCGCCGCGCAGGAAGCCGAGGCGCAAAGCTGGCTCGCCGCCCGCCGCGCTGCCGAAGCCGCCGAAGAAAAGATCGACCCCGAAAGCGGGTTCATCCAGAACTGATCGGGCGTGCCGAGGTGCTGCACCAGCACCTCGGCAAAGCCACGCGCGAATTTGCATGAAAGCGACATTGCATCAGCGAGTTTCGCTTGTGCGCCAGCGTGATGTCAGTCACCATCGCTGCCATGACTGTCAATAACGCTGCCTATCACCACCCGACCCCGCCCGACACACAGTTTGCGGCGATCAGCCTGCCAGCGCTGTTTGAACGCACCACCGGGGAGGCCCCCGACGCGCCGTTCCTGCATTTCCTCGGGCGCACCTATTCCTATCGAGAAATTCGCGCAGAGGCGCAGTGCTTTGCTGCGGGGCTTCAGGCGATGGGGATTGCCAAGGGCGACCGGGTCGGCCTGTTCCTGCCCAATGTCCCGATCTACGCCGCCGCCTATTACGGGGCGATGATGGCGGGTGCGATTGTCGTCAATTTCTCGCCGCTCTATTCGGTTGAGGAGCTGAGCTGGCAGGTCGAAGACAGCGGCACGCGGGTGCTGGTGACGCTGGATGTGCCCGAACTTTATGGCACCGCAGCCAAGGTGCAGGCCGCATCCGGGCTGGAAATGCTGGTGGTCGGCAGCCTTGCCGATATGCTGCCCTGGGCGAAGGGCATCGCGTTCAAACTGCTCAAACGTAAACAAATCGCCGATGTCACCTATGGGCCGACCATTCGCCGCTGGAAGGATTGCGCGCCCGACACGCCTTTCACCCCCGTTTCGCTAGATCCGCACACCGATCTGGCGCTGCTGCAATATACCGGCGGCACCACCGGGCGGCCCAAGGGCGCAATGCTGGGGCACGATCAGCTCAGCATCAACGCGCAGCAGGTCGCCGCGATCAACCCGTTTGGCAATGCCCGCGCGGAGGTGTTCATGGGGGCGCTGCCGTTCTTTCATGTGTTCGCCAACACTGCGCTGCTCAACCACGCCGTCGCCACCGGCGCTTCGATCGCAATGGTGCCGCGGTTTGAAACGAAGCAGGTGCTGGAGACGATTGCGCGCTATCGCTGCACCGGTTTTCCCGGTGTGCCAACGATGTTTCAGGCGATGCTCGATCATCCCGATCTGGCGAAAACCGATCTTTCCAGCCTCAAAATCTGCATTTCCGGCGGCGCGCCGATGCCTGCGCCGGTGCATGTGCAGTTTGAAGAAGTCACCGGGGTGCGGCTGGTCGAAGGCTATGGCCTTACCGAAAGTTCGGGCGTGGTGTCGGCCAATCCTTATGAAGGCACGCGCAAACGCGGCACCATCGGGCAGTTGGTGCCCGGCACGCAAGTGATCCTGCTCGACAAGGGAGACCCGACCCGCCTCGCCCCCGATGGCGAGCCGGGCGAGCTCGCCGTGTGCGGCCCGCAGGTGATGCGCGGTTATTGGAACCGCCCTGAAAGCGACGGTGACACCTTTGTTGAACGTGATGGCAAACGCTATCTGCGCACCGGCGATGTCGCGCAGATCGACGCGGACGGGTTCCTCGCCATCGTTGACCGGATCAAGGATATGATCGCGGTTGGCGGGTTCAAGGTATTTCCCAGCGTGGTCGAGGACGTGATTGTCGAACATCCGGCGGTGAAAGAGGCGCTGGTGATCGGCGTTCCCGAAGAATATCACGGCGAAGTGCCCCGCGCCTATGTCACGCTACACGAGGCTGGCGGCGCGACGGGGGAGGAACTGCGCGCTTGGCTCAACGCCAAAATCGGCAAGCACGAACGGGTCGATCAGGTTGTGATTCGCGACAGCCTGCCCAAAACCATTATCGGCAAGCTCGACCGCAAAACCCTGCGCGCCGAGGTATTGTAGGCGGGCGGTTTATTCCGCCGCTTCGACACGCACCGATGGCACGGCCTTCACCGGCTGGCGCGCATTGGGGGCGAAGCGGCCATCGACCTGCGCGCCCTGTTCGATCGTCAGCGCATCGTAATGCACATCGCCTTCGATCTGCGCGCTTTTGAGGATCACCAGCTCACGCGCGGTGATCGATCCGTTGAGCTTGCCTGCCATCCGCGCGCTTTCTGCGGTCACTGCGCCGCTGATGCTGCTCGATTCGCCCTGCACCAGCGAGGCGCATTTGATGTCGCCTTCGATCGTGCCGTCGACGTGCAGATCGGCGGTGGCGTTGATATCGCCCTTGATCACCACATCCGCGCCGATCACCGAAAAGGTTGAACCCGAAGCCATCATGCTGCTCCTATTTGCGGGCCGTGGCGGCGGCGAGACGGTCCGGTCCGGCGCTGCGGGCTTCTTTGAGAACATCGGGGGCGGCCTCCAGAAACGGGCGCGGATTGACCGCGCGGTTATTGATGCGGACTTCGAAATGCAGATGCGGGCCGGTTGAACGGCCGGTGCTGCCCAGCCCGCCGATGGTGGCCCCGGCATCGACCTGCTGGCCAACCCGCGCATCGATACGCGACAAGTGCGCATAGCGGGTCATCATGCCATTGCCGTGGGTGATTTCCACCGCCTTGCCATAGCCTGATTTCCACCCGGCATGGGTCACGCGGCCATCGGCAGCGGCAAAGATCGGCGATCCTGTTACGCCCTTGAAATCGATTCCGGAATGCATCGCGCTGCGGCCATTGAACGGATCGCGGCGATAGCCAAAACCTGAGGTGATGTTCTCGACCGTGGCAGGCACGACCTGCGGGATGCCGTTCAACGCGCGTTCCAGCACCGCCATGCGCGTAAGGCTGAGGCCGAGCCGTTCAAAGCGCGGGTCGATAGCGCCGTCAGCGCCGCTCAAAGCTTCGAACGGGCCACCCATTGCTTGCAGTGTTTGGGTCTGGCGGCTCATCGCGCGCGGGTCGAGATTGAGTTTGCGCATCGCTGCTTCGGCGCGGCGGGCGCGGGCATCGGCGAAGCGGGTCAGGCGTTCGACAAAGGCGAGCTGGCGGGCTTCAACCTCGGCGAGGCCGCGCGCTTGCGGGATCAGTGCGCCGACTTTTTCGATGGTCTTGGCGGATTCGTCGGAAGAATCGGTGACGGTGCCGGTGGCATCGCCCTGGGCGATCATGTCCTCAGGCAGCATCTGCGCCATTTCTTCGAGGAATTGCTGGCGTTGCTCCAGCTCGCTCACCACCCGGCCAAGATCGCCGCCATAGGCGTCCAGCCGTTCGCTGGCGGTGGCGACGCGGGCCTTTTCTTCAGCGAAGGACGCGAGATCGGATTCGGCGCGGTATTGGCCCCAGCCCATCACGGCGAGCGCGATCAACCATCCCAGCGCCAGCGCCACTGCGCCCGCCGCGACGCGGATCTGCAATTTCGATGATAGCTTGATGAAGCGCACCTGCCCGTCGGCGCGCATGAAAAACTCACGGTCGGGGAACCACTGTCGCAGCCGCTCGCCCCACTTCTGCGCGGTAATCCTGTCTGACACTCCGACCCCGATTTTGTTTTGAACGCCCCGGTGTCAGCGCGCTAACAGCACCCTCGCACGCGGTCGAATCCCGCTGGCGACAAGGAGGTTGAAGCGAAGCGGAATCGCGGTGAATGGTTCAAGTCGGAGTCATCTTGCGTGAAGGCTGCCTGAACAGGTTGCAAATTTCGCATCATCACTGCCGTTGTTCCTGATTCGTGCCAACCTTGCAATGAAAGCCCCGATTTGCCCGCCCTCTTGCCGATGTCGGGCCTGACAATCGGCGATGCGGCTGCTAGACTCAGCGACATGACCCAGACAGCAACCCAATCGACTCACTCGAACGACACCGATCATGAAATACTCGTCACCGCGATGGCCCGTGCGGCGCGCAAAGCCCAGCGCCAGCTGGCGATGATGACCAGCGCGGCCCGCGCCGCTGCACTCCACCGCGCGGCTGAACGGCTTGAGGCTTCGGCGCCCGCCATTCTTGCTGCAAACGCAAGTGACCTTGCGGCAGGACAGGCGAACGGGCTGGCGCAAGCGATGCTTGACCGGCTGGCGCTGGACGAAACGCGGCTGGCGGGCATCGCGCAGGCGGTGCGCGCTGTGGCCGATCTGCCCGATCCGGTCGGCGAGGTGATTGATTCGGCTGAACGGCCCAATGGCCTGCGTCTCCAGCGCATCCGGGTGCCGATCGGCACCATCGGGATCATCTATGAAAGCCGCCCCAATGTCACCGCCGATGCCGCCGCGCTGTGCGTGCGCGCGGGCAATGCGGCGCTGCTGCGCGGGGGGAGCGAGGCGGTGCATTCCAACCGCGCGATCCACGCCGCACTGGTTGAAGGGCTGGTCGAAGGCGGCGTTCCGACCGAAGCGGTGCAACTGATCCCGACGCAAGACCGCGCCGCCGTGGGCGCGATGCTGGCCGCTGCGGGACTGATCGACATGATCGTGCCGCGCGGGGGCAAAAGCCTGGTCGCACGGGTGCAGGCCGATGCGCGTGTCCCGGTGCTCGCGCATTTGGATGGCATCTGCCACACCTATGTCCACGCCGCCGCTGATCCGGACATGGCGAGCGCGCTCGCGCTCAATGCCAAATTGCGCCGCACCGGCATTTGCGGGGCGATGGAGACGCTGCTGATCGATTCGGCCTTTCCCCATGCCGCCGCGCTGGTCGCCGCGTTGATCGCGGCGGGCTGCGAAGTGCGCGGTGATGAGCGTATCCGCGCGCTCGACAGCCGTGTGATCCCGGCCAGCGCGAATGATTGGGACACCGAATATCTCGATGCGATCCTGTCAGTTGCGATGGTAGATGGGCTGGACGCGGCGCTAGCGCACATCGCGCGCCATTCTTCGGGCCATACCGATGTTATCGTGACGGCCGATGATGCCGCCGCCGAACGCTTCCTTGCCGAAGTCGACAGCGCGATCGTGATGCACAACGCCTCATCCCAATTCGCCGATGGGGGCGAATTTGGCCTCGGCGCAGAGATCGGAATTGCCACAGGGCGGCTGCACGCGCGCGGGCCGGTCGCGCTGGAAGGGCTGACGACCTACAAATGGCAGGTGCGCGGGCAAGGCCAGGCGCGGCCATGAGCTTTCGGCCCTGACTTCATTGCGTTCGATCCCGATCCTGACCGGGCTGCTCGGCGGCAGCTTCAACCCCGCGCATGGCGGGCATCGCCGGGTCAGCCTGTTCGCGGCTGAGGCGCTGGGGCTGGACGCGGTGTGGTGGCTGGTGTCCCCCGGCAATCCGTTGAAGCCGAAAGCAGGCATGGCCCCGCTCGCCGCGCGGCTGCGATCAGCCAACCATCAGGCGCGCCGCGCACCGATTGTGCCGACCGCGATCGAACGTGAATTGGGCACCCGCTACACTGCCGACACGCTGGCAAAGCTCGTCCGGCGTTACCCCAAACGGCGGTTCATCTGGTTGATGGGGGCGGATAATCTCGCCCAGTTGCACCGCTGGAAAGACTGGCGGAGGATCGCGCGGACAATGCCGATTGCGGTGGTCGCCCGGCCCGGCTATGATGCAGCCGCCATGACGAGCCCCGCCATGGCCTGGCTCAGGCGCTATCGTGTGCCCGCTGCCAGTATTCGGAAACGGGGGCAATGGAGCGCACCGGTTCTGGTGTTATTGCGTTTTGATCCGGATCACCGCTCGGCCACGGCTTTTCGCCGCGCCAATGCGGGATGGGCTGAGGATATTCTCGGCACGGATTCGGAAAATGGGAAACGCAGAGCCCCGGTGCGTGATCGGCTGACATTTCGCAGCATCCGGTCAGAGGAGGAGGCATGAGACGCTGCTTAAGCGTTTCGGCTCCATCGTTTGTTCGTCTGCGTGCCGTTCGTTCCCATCGCCCTGATATCTGGAGATACCCGATTGCCGATTACCGAAGCCTTTGTCGCGTCCGTGCCGCCCGGTGCGGTTCAAGCCGCTGCCACGGCAGCCCAAACGCTGGCGCGTTCTGACATGGACGCCGATGCGCTGCACCAATTGGTTCTGACCCAGCTTGATGATGATCAAGCGCAGGAAATCGTTTCGATCCCGCTCGCGGGGAAAAGCTCGATTGCCGATCACATGGTGATCGCCAGCGGGCGGTCGACCCGGCAGGTTGCTGCGATGGCGCAGAAACTGGCTGAAGAGATCAAGAAAGCCGGGTTCGGCCATGCGCGGATCGAAGGTCTGCCCGCCGCCGACTGGGTGCTGATCGATGCGGGCGACGTGGTGGTGCACCTGTTCCGCCCCGAAGTGCGCAGCTTTTACAATCTTGAACGGATGTGGTCGTTCGAGGGATCGGACACGGCGGCGACCGGGCGCGTCTGACCAGAGTGATTGAGTGCTGGTTCGGCTTGCGCAGCAAGCCGCAAGGCCGACCGGCCGCCCGCAGCGATGCGACCTTCAGGTCGCGTGAGCGAGGATAGCCAAGCGCGCGGACGCGCGCGCCGGCGCTTGAGGCCAAACAAAAAATGCTCCTCCACATCATCGCGCGCGGGAAAATTGGTCGGTCGCCCGAGGGCGATCTGGTTGATCGTTATGCCAAACGCCTGACGTGGCCGGTCAAGCTGACCGAATGGCCCGATACCGGCGCGGGCAAGCTGGCCGATCCGCTTAATCCCTGCCGCACGGTGCTGCTCGACGAACGGGGCAAGGCGATGACGTCAGAGGATTTTGCCGCCTTGCTGGGCCGCTGGCGCGATGATGGTGTGCGCGAAACCCGGTTTATGCTGGGCGCGGCGGATGGCCATTCGGACGATGAGCGCGCTTCTGCCGATCTGCTGCTCGCCTTCGGCCCTGCCACCTGGCCGCATATGCTGGCGCGCGCGATGCTGATGGAGCAGCTTTACCGCGCCACCACCATCCTTGCCGGACACCCCTATCATCGGGCAGGATAGGACAATGAACCGCTCTGCGCTGCTTGCCCTGTGCACCGCCGCCACTTGCGCCGCGCTGCTTGCGATGCTGCCAGCCACCCGCGCGCAAACCGCCGTGCAGCTGATCGCGCCCGATGAGGCCGAGGCCGCGCTGACCCGCGCCACCCGCGAAAGCCGCCTTGCCGAAGCCCGCGCCGCCCGCCTTTCGCGTGAGGCCGAAGCCGCCACCGAAGCCGTGCAGCGCACCGCCAACGAAGCCGCCGCGCTCGCCGCGCGGATTCAGCAGGCCGAAGCCGATATCGAAGCCGCACGCGCGCGCTATTCGATCGCGCGGGCCGAGCGCGCCGATTTGACCGCAAGGCTGGCTGCAAAACAAGAACCGACCGCGCGCCTCACCGCTGCCTTGCAAACCGCAGCGCGCCGCCCGCTGGCGCTGTCGGCGCTGCAACCGGGGTCGCTCAAAGACGTGGTCTATGTGCGCGCGGTGCTCGATAGCGCGGTGCCGCAGATCCGCGCCCGCACCGCCGCGCTGCGTAGTGAGCTTGATCGCGGGCGCGCATTGGAAGCGCAGGCGGCGCGCTCGCTCGATCAGTTGCGCAGCAGCGAAGGGATGCTGCGGGAACGCCGCCAAAGCCTCGCCGCGGTTGAAAACCAGCAACGCATCGCCTCACGCAGTGCACGCGGCGCGGCCATGCGTGAGGCTGAGCGCGCGCTGGCGCTGGCCGAAGAAGCGCGCGATCTGGATGGATTGGTCGACAAGCTTGACGAAGTGGCGGCATTGCGGCGTGAACTCGCCGCGCTGCCGGGGCCGGTGCTGCGTCCGGCTGATCTCGCCGCGCCGCTCGCCCCGGAAGCCTTGGCTGCGCCCAATAATGCGCCCCCCTCTGCCGCCAGCGCCCCGCCGCCTGCGGATTTCCAGCTTCCGGTGCAGGGGCGCACGCTGATCGGGTTCGGCGCCAAGCGCGACAGTGGCATCGCCAGCACCGGATTAACGCTCGCCCCGGCCTCGGGGGCGCAAGTGGTCGCGCCGGGACGCGGGCGGGTGGCCTTTGCCGGCGAATATCGCGGGTTCGGACGAATCGTGATTATCGAACATGCTGGCGGCTGGACCAGCCTTGTCACCGGGCTTCAGCGGGTGAACGTGGCGGTGGGCGATAATGTCATCGGCGGCAGCCCGCTGGGCATGGCCGATGGCGCAGCGCAAGCGGTGACGATCGAATTGCGGCGGGACGGAGAGCCCGTTAACCCATTGCAATTACTGCGCTAATCATCCAAGGCTCAACCTCACGCCGCGATTTTGTGCACCGCCGGGACAGGTTGCAATCGTCCGCACAGCTCTCATCTGGCGTTAAGCTCGGCAAACCTATACATTACCGCCATAAAGGAGCCTTGCACCCCATATGAAAATCGCCGCCCTCCTGCGCAGCGCCGCACTTGTCACCGCTGTTGCGCTGATCCCCGCCACCACCGCCACCATGGCGCAGGTCGATGGCCGCGCCGGGCCTGAATTCGCCAAGCTGTTCGCGGTGTTTCAGCGGGTCAAGGCCAGCTATGTCGAGCCGGTTGAGGACGAGGTGCTGATCCGCGGCGCGATTGACGGAATGCTGGCCGCGCTCGATCCCCATTCGGCCTATCTCGATGGCAGCGATCTCCAGCGGCTGGAGACGATGATTGACGGGCAATATTCGGGCCTTGGCCTGTCGGTGGTGATGGAGGATGGCGCGGTCAAGGTGATCTCGCCGTTCCGTGGCAGTCCGGCGGACAGCGCCGGGGTCAAGGCGGGCGATTTCATCACCCATCTGGACGGCAGGCTGATTTACGGCGGAAATCTGGATGATGCGGTGGCGCAGATGCGCGGCCCTGCGGGCTCGGCAATCCGGTTGACGATTTTCCGCCCCGGCCGTGATGAGCCGCTGGAGGTGGATGTAACGCGCGGCGTGATCGCGCTCGAACCGGTCACGCATGAAGTCGCCGCCGGGAATATCGGCGTCATCAGCGTCAACGAATTTTCTGCCAATGTCGGCGCGGATGTGTTCGCGGCGTGGCAGGAAATTCTGAAAAAGGCCCCCGGTGGGCGGGTCAATGGTCTGGTGCTTGATCTGCGCAACAACCCGGGCGGCAGTCTGGATGAATCGGTGGCGCTGTCCGACCTGTTTCTCACCTCGGGCCGGATCGTCAGCCAGCGCGGGCGCGCGCGCGGTGAAACGATGCTGTATGATGCCGAAACCGTCTATCCCGGCGATATGGCCGAAGGCGTGCCGATGATCGTGCTGATCAATGCCGGGTCGGCATCGGCATCGGAAATTGTCGCAGGCGCATTGCAGGATCACCGCCGCGCGCTGATCATGGGCGAACGCAGCTTTGGCAAGGGATCGGTGCAATCGCTGCTGCCGCTCGGCAAGAATGCGGCTTTAAAGCTGACCACCGCGCGCTATTTCACCCCGGCGGGCAAATCGGTGCAGGAAGGCGGGATCAAGCCCGATATCGCGGTGCCGCAGCTGTCCGATCCCGACATGGCCTTGCGGGCCAAATACCAGACCCGCGAAAGCGACCTGCGCGGGCATCTGATCAACGAACTCGGCATCAAGGATGAAGAGATGGAGGCGGACAAGATCACCGATCCGCGCTTCAAATTGACCGCTGCCGAGCTGGAGGAGCAGGGAGTTAAGGACTTCCAGCTCGATTATGCGCTGAAAACTCTGCGCCGCACCACGCAGAGCACGGTGGCGCTGCGCCCGGCACCGCGCGCGGCCAAGCCTTAAGGCCAACGGTATGAACAATCTGGACAGGGCAAGGTTGCTCGCCTTGGCGTTGCCCGCTGCATTGCTGGGCGGGGCCTATATCGCGCAATATGGGTTCGGCCTGCCGCCGTGCGAGATGTGCTGGTGGCAGCGCTACCCGCATTTCGCGGCGCTTGGCATTGGCGCGCTCGCCTTCTTTTTGAAGCCGCCGCAGGTTTGGGCTGCGCTGGCGGGGCTGGCGATCATCACGTCCGGGGTGATCGGGGGCTTCCACGCCGGGGTCGAATATGGCTGGTGGGCCGGGATTACCGGGTGCTCAACCCTGCCTTCGGGGATCGACGTGATGAACCCCGCCGCAGCGCCGCTGATCCGCTGCGATGTTGCGCCGTGGACGCTATGGGGCATTTCACTGGCAGGGTATAATTTTCTGATTTCCTGCATCGGCGGTGCGGCTATTGTGGCGCTGGCTGCGTATTCTAAGGCAGGCGCAGGCGAAGGGAACGGATGATGGACAGGCAAGAACTCCACCGCATGATCCGGGTCGATCAGGCCGGTGAATTCGGCGCGACCCGGATTTACGAAGGCCAATTGGCGGTGATGGGTGATCGCGGGCCGCATTCCGCGCAAATCCGCCACATGGCCGAACAGGAACGCGAACACCGCGCCAAATTCGATGCGCTGCTGGCCGGGCGCGGTGTGCGGCCGACGGCGCTGCATCCGTTCTGGTCGGCGGCGGGCTATGCGCTGGGCGCTGGCACGGCGCTGCTCGGCCCCGAAGCGGCGATGGCCTGCACGGCGGCGATCGAAACCGAGATCGACAAGCATTACAGCGAACAGATTGACAAGCTGGAGGCGAGCGGGGCCGACCCTGAACTGGCAGACATGATCACCGCCTTCCGCGACGATGAACGCGAACACCGCGACGCCGCGCTGGCGAGCGGCGCCGAACGCGCACCCGCCTATCCGCTGCTGGCAGGCGCGATCCGGCTGGGCTGCCGCATCGCCATCAAGGTGAGCGAGCGGGTTTAACCGTCAGCCCCGCTCAATCAAAATCGGCTGGCCGCCGCCGCCCAACCGGCTTCCATGGCTGGCCGATCAGGCTCTCGAATCTGTCGCGCAGCGACCAAACCCACCCAATCCGCCGCTCGGCAAGGCCCGGCAGGCTCAACAAGTCACCGCCGATCCACGGCAGAAACGGGTTGCGGCGCGCATAGGACCAGATTTCCACGCGTTCCCCGCCCACCGTTGATGGTGCCCGCGCATGAAACCCGACCGTATCGGCAACCACCAGAGTGTTCGCGGCAACCGCCATCTTTTCCAGTGGCGGCAAATGCATCGCCTCAAGCTCATGCGCGGTGGTGCGCGGCGATCCGCGTGCGGACAGCCGGTCAATCGCGCGTGGATCGGCAAGGCTGCGGTTATATTCCCAGTCCAGCCGTTCTGGCGTGAAGCGGTGCGATCCGCGAACATAGGCAAACGGCCCATCCTCGATGGCCACAGGATTGAGAAACAACCACGATTTCAGTGATGCGTGAAAGCTATCGGCATGCATGGTTTCCTGGGGGTCATCTCCCCCGTCACCGATCTTGCTTACAATGGTCTGGATGTAGTGGAGCGGAGCGGTGCGATAGCTGGCCACGTAATGCTGCAACGCCATGATATCGCGGCGATCAAGCAGCCGTCGCAGCGCCGGGATCGCCTGCAGCATGGCCGGATCAATCGCCATGCGCCGGGTTATCGCATCCCCCTGCTGCATTTCGCGCGCATCGCCCACGTAACCCAGAATTGCGTCGCGCAGGGCGGCAAATTCTTCATCCGGGATGATGTTGGGGATCGCGACGAAGCCATCGCGGTCAAACGCTTCACGCCAGTCAGCCCGAACCGCCTTTGCCAGCCGCCTTCGACGCCACAGGCACATCGCATTGGCAAACCTGACGCGGGCCACATGCAGGCCGCGCCGGTTCAGGGCTTGGGAGCCGATCAATGGATTGTCGAGGAAGCTCTTGGCCCCCGTCGCAAGCTGTAAAAGCCAGACCGGAGCCATCAGGATTTTGACAAAACTGCTGGCCATGCGACGATTTTCCTTAGCCCTTTGCTTGCGGGCTGCTTTGGAACGTTTAGCAGATATGTCAGCGAATTGAACCTGTTTCAAACTGCCGGATTCGCACAGAACCTGTTGCATTCTTGTGGATCCTCCGGGCATTTGCGTGTCAGACCTTGCCGGTTTTTGGGAGGGGGACAGCGTCAGTTCAGCTTTCGCCGGTTAGGCTCCGATAAAATCATGTGATAGAGAAAGCGGGCTGGACAAGTGCTTTGGAACGCAGGCATTGGATGGTTCATCGCTAGACTTCGATCACTGTAACACCACTTGGCGACCTGCAAAAACGCATTAGAAACGAAAGAACCGGCCGAATGAAGTTCGTGTTGACCCCCGCTTTGTTTGCAATGGCTGCTCTGACGGTCACCGGTGTTCCGGCTGCGGCGCAGAGCGCCGATGAAAAAATCAACATGGTGATCGCCTATAGCGAAGATGAATGTCCGGTCGCGCAGCCGGGCGAGGTGGTCATTTGCGAAATTCTGGTGGAGGCTGATCGCTACCGCATCCCACCCAACCTGCGCCAAAGCGACTCACCCGAGAATGTTGCCTGGGCGCGGCGGGTGGAATCATTCAAGTATGTCGGCGATTTCGGGACAATGAGTTGCAGTCCGGCAGGCGCAGGCGGGTTCACCGGCTGCACCCAGAAATTCATCGAAGCCGCTTACAAAGATCGCGCTGAGAGCGAAAACGTGCGTTTCAGCCAACTGATCGAAGAAGCGCGGGCCGAGCGCCTGTCAAACATCGACACCGATGCTGCTGCCGAGCAGGAGCGGGTCGAAATGATCGAGCGCGAATATATGGAGCGGCTTGAGCGCGAACGTGATGCGGAGGTGCCGACCGAAGGCGCGCTGCCGCCGCCCGAGGCCGAGAGCGATCAGCCGCTATAACGCGCCCATTTTAACGCGCCCATTCAGACCTGGTAATAATCGCGGTACCACGCCACGAACTGCCTGATCCCTTCGCGGAACGGCGTTTGCGGCGCATAGCCGGTAAGCGATTTCAGCAAGCTCGCATCGGCCCAGGTCGCGGGCACATCGCCTTGCTGCATCGGCAGATAATTGCGCACCGCTGCGCGCCCGCATTCCGCCTCGATCGCGGTGATGAAATCCATCAGCCGCACCTTGTCGCCATTGCCGATATTCACCACCCGGAACGGGGCTGCGGGGGAAAGGCTGTCACCCGGCGCGATATCCTCGGGCGTTTCGGGGCGCACCGGGGGCGTATCCACCAGCAGCCTTATGCCGCGCACCAGATCGCTGACATAGGTGAAATCGCGGAACATATCGCCGTTATTGTAGATATCGATCGGCGTGCCTTCGAGGATCCCCTTGGTGAATTTGAACAGCGCCATATCGGGCCGCCCCCACGGGCCATAGACGGTGAAAAACCGGAACATCGTGGTCGGCAGGTTCCACAGATGGGCATAGGAATGCGCCATCGCCTCGTTCGCCTTCTTGGTCGCGGCATAGAGCGTCAACGGCGTGTCGCATTTCTGCATTTCGGTGAACGGCATTTCGGTATTCGCGCCATAAGCCGAACTGGTCGAGGCCATCAGCAGGTGATCGACCGCCAGTTCGCGCGCGCATTCCATCACGTTGAAGGTGCCGATCAGGTTCGCCTCAATATAGGCGCGCGGGTTTTCGAGGCTGTAACGCACCCCCGCTTGGGCTGCGAGGTGGACGATCACATCGGGCTTTTCCGCTAGTGCCAGCGCGTGCAACGCGTCGAAATCTTCGAGCATGGCTTCGGTCGCGCTGAAATGCGGGTGTTGCAGCAGCATCTGGTGGCGCCGCTGCTTGATCCGCACATCGTAATAATCGGTCATCCCGTCAAAGCCGACCACGCGGAAACCTTCATCGAGCAGCAACTGCGACAGGTGGTAGCCGATGAAACCGGCCGAACCGGTGACGAGAATGGTGCGCATGAATTATCCTTCAACCGGATTTACCGAGTGGCGTGGGCAGTAGCAGCGGGAAGCAACACCGTATCCGTTGTGCCCACAAGCAAAAGCTAAAAAAAATTGCCCTTTTGACCCATGTCGACGCACATTCGACAGAATTGGTTTGCGCCGCAAGGACGTCGGAATCAGTCCGGCGGCAGCCCGCGCCCATCAAACCGGGCAACGGCGTGCGCAACCACCTTGTCCAGCGCCTCGCCGGAGAAAAAGCCCCCCGGGATCAGGCAGTGATCAATCAACACCCGGCGAAAGGCTGCAAAGGTTTCGCGATCGGGCGGGGTAGCTTCGGTCCAGAAATGGTCGAGCCCGTTCTGGCAGGTGAGATCAGGCAAGTCGTAGATCGCTGTGCCCAGCACTACCACCGGAACGCCCATGGCAAGTGCCAAGGTTCCGCTGGTGCTGTTGATTGTGACCATCCCCAGCGCGCGTTCGGAAATCGCCTCGATATCCCCCCACGCCAAGTAATCTACCCGCCCGGCAACCCCGAATCGCTCGGCAAGGTCGCTGGTTTCAAGCTCCCAGTTGCGGACCCCGTTATCGAGTGGGTGCTCCTTCACCACCAGCCGGGTATGGGCTGGCGCGTGTTTGGCAAAGGATTCAAGCACGACTTTCAGCGCCTCCTTGACCCCGGCGAATGGGGAATGAAGGCGGATCTGTGCGTCTGAATCGAGCTGCAATGGAAACAGGAAATAGGCCTCATCCCGATCCAGCAAGCGCGCAATCAAGGCTGCGGCCTGTTCGCGCCGCTCTTTGCTGCGGCTGAGCTTGCGCGCCCAGCCCATGCCTTCGACCAGCGGATGCCACGGACGATGGGTGTGCCAGCCCGGATAACGCCAGCGGGTCAGCACATCGGCAGCGTTGTAAAAAAACCCCTCACTGGCGCGTCTGCGGAACGAAGACGGCACTTTGCGGTGATCGGGCACGGGCGGCAATGCAGCGGCGCGGTCACGGTAAAATTGCGGGTCGCGCGGGAGCGAACTGTGGCCGTTGACGCCGCCGATCTCCATCGTCACCCAGTCAGGCCGGACATAGCCTTCCTCGAATACCCAGGCGGAAACACCGCGTTCCCGGCAGACCTTGAGCGCGGCAATATGGTGATCGCGGCAGTCGCCAAACAGCATGACATCGGTGATCTGGTGGTGTTGCAGCAGATCGGCGAAAGCATCCGGCCATTCGGACAGGGTTCCGCGATAGTCGATCCCGTTCGGCAGCCGCCAGTAAGCCCGATCACCGCCGTTGAAATTGACCTTGAACACCGTGTGCCCGGCCTTGCGCAGACCTTGCCCAAGCTGACGGAAGAACGGGCCCATCAAGCCTTGGAGCAGCATGACACGGCGCGGTGACTTGGCGGGCGCGGCGTCAGGCGCGGAAAGCGGAATGGTTGTTGAGGTCATAAGATGAACTTGGATAATTCCATAATTGCAACCGAAGTTACAATCGACCCTAGTCGCTATGCCTGTAACCTGTCGATCCTTTGGCAAGATTTTCGTGTGCGTTCTCAAGCCTCTCACTGAAACAGCGGCAGTGCTAAAGCCACATTTCAGATTAACGGGGGCTTGCTTCGAAAGCGTGGTAGCTTAACGCACGCCTATGACGCGTTCCCCTGTGCCACCCCGATCGTCCGGAATGGCTGCTGCATTCTTGCTGCTCGTTGTGCATATCGAGGCCATGCTTGCGCACCCTGTGCTTTATGGGCGCAGTCTGTGGTGGTATTTGATCGGCAAGCGGATGCGTGCCGGCCTTCATCTTGCCCCGCTGCTGGGGCAAACGCCGCACGCCTTCGCATTGTGGCTGGCCCGCAACGGAGCGTTGCCGCACATCGAACAGTCCGCAAAGCCACCAAGGATTGTCGCTTTGATCCAGGATGGCGAAGGAAGCGAGGCGACACTTGCCAGCCTCCTCGCCGAGTCAATCGAAGCGCGGGTGGTAAGCGCAGTTTCCGACGTCCAATGGGCGATATCTGATAGCGAAGGCTGGGTCATGCCGGTTGCCAATGGCGATATTATTGCCAGCGGGGCGGGGGATTACTACCGCGCAGCCGCCGCCAAGGCACCGGAGAATTGCCGCGTCATTTATGCCGATGATGATCTGATCGACCGCAAAGGACGGCGTCATAAGCCCCATTTCAAACCCGACTGGAACAGTGAGCTTTTCCGCCACTTCGATTACGTGACTGGTGCTGCACTTGTCAGAGCGGCGCGCGCGCCATCGATCAAGGGCCGTGAACCGTACTGGGCCGCCCGGCTTGTTGCCGAGGCTGTGGAGGACAGCGAGCGTGAAAACGGTGCCATCATTCACCTCCACCACATCCTGCATCACCGCCGATCACGGCCAGCACCACGCCTGCCGCTTGCGCAACGCCAGCCAGCGCGCGCGCAGGAAACCTTGCCGCGCGTGAGCGTGCTGGTGCCCACGCGCAATCGTGTCGATTTGCTCGCAAACTGCCTTGAAGGGCTGTCGCGCACCGAATATCCGCAACCGTTAGAGATACTTGTGATCGACAATGGCAGCGACGACCCGGCAACGCTCCATTATCTTGCGCAGCTTGACCCGGCGGCCGTGCGTGTCCTTCGCGATGATGGTCCGTTCAATTTCGCGGCGATCAACAACCGCGCTGTTCAAGAGGCCAGGGGCGCGGTGCTATGCTTTCTCAACAACGACATCGAGATTGAAGAGACGGGCTGGCTGGTTGCAATGGCACGCCAAGCCGTTCGGCCAGATGTCGGGGCGGTGGGCGCGCAGCTGCTTTATCCGGATGGCCGCATTCAGCACGCCGGGGTGGTGATCGGAATTGGCGGCGCAGCGGCGCATGCGCACCGATTGCTTAAACCCGACGAGGAGGGTTACTTCCATCGCCATGCCTTGCCCCAATTCGTATCGGCGGTAACAGCGGCCTGCATGGTGGTGGAGCGCACGAAATTTGATGCTGTTGGCGGGTTTGATGCCGAACGCTTTGCGGTTTCGTTCAACGATGTCGATCTGTGCCTGCGGCTGGGTGCGCGTGGATGGTGCAGCCTCTACGAACCGCGCGCGCGGTTGGTGCACCACGAATCCGTGTCACGCAGGCTGGACCGCGATCAAACAGGTGCAGCGCGTCAGGCGCGCGAGGTGGCATTCCTGAATGATCTGTGGAACATGCGCCTCGTCACGAAGGGGGCAACGTATGACCCCTTCCACCACCCGCACCTTAGCCGGTTGAGCGAACACTTTGTCCCCGCGCTCTGATCCTGCGCCCCCGCGTCTGGTTCTGGACGACGTGACAATGTGCGCCGTCAGTTCAACAAATGTGACAGCAACCATTCGCGCACTTGAGGCAAGTCTCGCCCAGATCGAGGTCGCCGAAGCGTTGCTGTTCACCGATGCTGATCCGGCTGAATTTGGCGCGACCATTTCGGAGAAAATCCGTGTCGTCCGAGTGGAACGGATCAATTCCGCCGTGGCCTATTCCCATTTCATCCTTGCGAAGTTGGTCGACCATTGCACCACCAGCCACTGTCTGATTGTGCAATGGGATGGGCACGTTCTGGATGCATCGCGCTGGCGCCCGGAGTTCCTCGATTATGATTACATCGGGGCAAGCTGGCCGCAATTCGATGATGGTCATGTTGTTGGCAATGGCGGCTTTTCGCTGCGCAGCCGGCGCTTGATGGAAGCCTGCCGCCATCCGCAATTCGCTGCGCATCACCCAGAGGATGTCGCCATTTGCCGCACCAATCGCATATTTCTGGAAAGTCTTGGGCTGCGCTTTGCGCCAGCCGCGCTTGCGGATATCTTTGCCGTCGAGCGCTCGGGAGACCCTGCCGCCGCCTTCGGCTATCACGGCGTATTCCTGATGCCCCGCGTTCTTGGCACCGAGCAATTCTGGAACATTTACCAGACGCTTGATGACACAGCGACCTTGCGGCACGATTTCAAAGATCTGTTGCTGCTGGTCTTGGCAGGGGAAAATGGTGTGTCACGCGCCTGTAAAATGATCGCTCGGCGCCTTGCGGATGCGCGGCGCTGGGGGCGAAGCCGCTAGGGCGCGATAATACGTGTCATTGGGGTGGCAGGCCCCATTACGCGTGACCGCGTTCGGCCTTATTACGCGTGACCGCGTTCGGCCTTAAAGAATTTGGAAATTTTGCAAAACGGGTGCTATGGGGCAGATCATAGCCGCGACGGACAAATTGCATGCTATGGATGAAATCCTCATCAAAAGACGCTGAGTTCAAAACACACATCATGCAACACGATCCTGAATTGCAACGCCATGTCGCGGCGATTGGTGGGCGTCACAAATTCGCTTCGGTGATCCGGCGCCGTCGCTGGTTCATTTTTTCGGTGGTCCTTCCGACGCTGCTGGCCACCCTCTATTACGGGGTAATCGCCTCTGATATTTACGTTTCTGAATCACGTTTCGTCATCAAGGCCCCTGATCGTAAACAATCAAGCGGTTCGGCGCTGCAGGGGCTGTTGCAATCCACTGGCTTGGGCAATGGCGCTGAGCAAGCCAGTGAAATAATTGGATATTTACGTTCGCGCAACGCGCTGTCAGACCTGTCAAAGCAGGTGGATGTTCGCGGTGCATTTGCCTCGCCCGAAGCCGATTTTCTTAGCCGGTTCCCGCTGGTCTATCAGAGCGATACGTTCGAAGGCCTGTATAAATACTACACTGCGATGATTGAGGCCAACCCGGATGCAGAAACGGGGCTCACTGTGCTGAGTGTGAGTGCCTTCACCCCCGAAGAAGCGCGGGAACTCAATGCCGGATTGCTGAATTTGGGTGAGGATTTGGTCAATAAGCTTAACAAGCGGATCAATTCGCAGGCGATTGAGGAAGCGCAGGCGCGCGTCGACGAAGCGCAGGACAGATTGCGCGGCGCGCGCGTTCAGTTGGGCGCTTACCGCAATTCTGCAGAAATCCTCGACCCCCAGCAGCAAGGCATCGGCGTGCTGGAAGTTTCGAACGCATTAATCATACAAGAATCTGCGCTGCGCGCGCAACTGTCAGAAATTCAACGTAACGCACCCAACCATCCATCGATACCCGCGCTGCAGGATCGCATCGCAGGTATTTCGCAGCAGGTGGCCGAGCAGACCGGGCGTGCGGTTGGCACGCCGGACGGGATTGCCGCCAAGATCTCACAATACGAAAATCTGCTGGTTGAGCAGGAATTTGCCGAACAGATGTTGACTGCAGCCAACGCCGCCCTTGAACAAGCGCGGGCTGAGGCGGTGCAGCAACAATATTATCTCGAACGCGTGGTCGAACCCAATCGACCTGATGAAGCCATCAAGCCTGCACGATTGCGCGCCATTCTGGCCGTTTTGTTCGGGACGCTTTGCCTCTATTTCGTTGGCTGGATGCTGGCTGTCGGGGTGCGCGAGCACGCATCAGAAGATTGACTGACGGGCGATGGCGCGTTTTAGCGAAGGGTGGCGCATCCAGATCAAGGTGATTCGGGCTTTGACGAGCCGTGAGTTGATGACTCGCTTTGGCCGAGAAAATATCGGCTTTCTATGGATCATGGTAGAGCCACTGCTGTTTGCAAGCTTGGTTGGATTAGTGTGGTCATTTCTTAAAGCCCCCACTAATCACGGTATGAGTGTATTCGCGTTCGTGGCGACTGGTTACATCCCACTGACTTTCTTGCGCCATTCTTTCGGCCAGTCTGCAAAAATATTTGTAGCCAATTCTTCATTACTTTATCACCGGCAAGTCAAAATTCTCGATTTTATTATCGTGCGCGTGCTGATCGAGTCGGTTGGTGCGATGATGGCGTATATATTTGCTGGTATTGTGCTGGCATTTTTTGGCCTCTTCCCTTTCCCCGCTGATATTGGAGTTCTCGTTCTGGGTTGGGCGATCTACGTATTCTTCATATTTTCGCTTTGCACAATTCTCGCGCCTATTTCGGAAATGTCGGAAGCGGTCGAAAAACTCGTCCCTATTAGTGTCTACATCGCGCTTCCGTTCTCAGGCGTGTTCAACATGGCAGCTTGGTTGCCGCCTAACGTCAGAGACGCTCTCATGTGGTCTCCGCTGGTCAGTGGGATGGAGCTCATGCGCTTTGGTGTCTTCGGAGCAGCTGTCACGCCTTATTACGATATCCCTAAGGCTTTGGGCCTTTCGCTTGTCTGCCTTTTAATCGGACTGATCCTGTCTCGTAGGGTCCGCAGAACGATGACGATTACATGATTGAATGCTGCAACCTCCACATGGACTACCGTAGCGGGCATGTGACGAAAAATGTCCTTAAGGGCGTCGATTTTGTAATCAATCCGTGTGATCGCATTGGCCTTCTTGGCCGCAATGGGGCGGGCAAATCAACCTTGATCCGCCTGATTGGCGGCGTTGAAATGCCGACTGCGGGAAAGGTAACCCGCCGCATGACCTGTTCATGGCCGCTGGGCTTTACGGGCGGCTTTCAGGGCAGTTTGACCGGATATGATAATGCCCGCTTTATTGCCCGGATTTATGACAAGCCTTATGCAGAAATTCGCGAATATGTGGAGGAGTTTACCGAGCTCGGCAGCAATCTGAAAATGCCGGTAAAGATTTACTCTTCTGGCATGCGTGCGCGCCTCGCATTCGCTCTTTCGTTAGCCATCGAATTTGATTGCTACCTAATCGATGAAGTGATCATGGTCGGCGACAGGAATTTTCAGAACAAATCAAAGGCCGAGTTTTTCGAAAAGCGCACTGACCGCGCACTATTGCTTGCCTCTCACAGTCTCGAAATGATAAATCAATATTGCAATCGCGCAATATTGTTGAATGATGGGAAAGCAACTGTTTATGAAAACGTGGCAGAAGCTGTTGAAATTTATAAAACACTTTAAGGTTTTAGTGATTGCTTTCAGGTAAAGGATATTATGAACGATCCTATTTTCCCAGGTGTTCCGCGGTTCGAATCGCCGATCTTTGCCAGCGATAGCCTTTCCGACTTGACTGAGGCGGAGCAGTCCATTGCCAGAGATCTCAATACCCATGGCTTTGCTGTTATCGACTTTCCGGATCCCGAAATTGATGCTCGGATCGAACGAATAAAGGTGCGCCTTGGGCCGCACTTCAATATCGCGTTTGATGACCCGCAGGCCGACAAGACCAGGGGCGAGCGCCGCATTCAGGATGCCTGGCAGTTCGACGATGACGTGCGCGCGATTGCCGCCAATTCGGATGTGCTAGATCTGCTTGGCAAGCTTTATGGCCGCCCAGCTTTTCCGTTTCAGACGCTTAATTTTCCTGTTGGCACCCAGCAGAAAGTTCATTCCGACTCAGTCCATTTCTCGTCCTTGCCTGAACGCTTCATGTGCGGTGTGTGGCTAGCGATGGAGGATGTAAAGCTCGATGCAGGGCCATTGTTTTACGTGCGTGGCTCACACCGCTGGCCGATCATATCGAATGCGATGATCGGAAGGCGAGGTTTCGGCAGCGAGGAGGCGTCTGCTCAATTGCCATTTGCTCGAGCCTGGCAAGCACTGTGCGATGTTCATGGCGCTTCGGAAGAAGTTTTCACCGCTCGCAAGGGGCAAGCGCTGATTTGGGGCGCGAATCTGCTGCATGGCGGCAGTCACCAAACAAACCCAACGCTCACTCGCTGGTCGCAGGTTACGCATTACTATTTTGAGGACTGCGTCTATTATACTCCTGCTTTTTCCGACGAGGTGACCGGGCAGTTGCAAACGCGCGAGGTCGTGGCCATCCATGATGGCCAACGGCGGCCGAACCAGTATCTTGGCGAGGCATTTGGTGCTTTGCCGCAAGATACGCGGTGGCATAAGTGGGTTGGCCGCTTGGGGCGGAAACAGTGATCCTAGCTGGCACTTGCGTGATCTGCGCCGGTGGTCGATCATCGACGGGAAAGCGATCGCGAAGATGAGCGCAGGGCAAAGTGATCTCGAAATTCAGGCCGTTTTACGTGCGGAAATCAGAGAGCTGCAATTCAGGCACAAGGTGGAAATCGCCCTTCTGCACGCGACCTATGAGATGGTGCTCAACGGCCCTGCTGAGGGACTGCCATCGGTGCAGCAGCAGATTGGGCTTCTGATGCAAGCGCCGCAATTCGACCCGCAGTGGTATGCCCATACGTATCGCGATGTTGCCGCAAGCGGCATTGATGCCGCCGAACATTATGTTCGCGCCGGGGCGTTCGAGCGGCGCAATCCGGGGCCTGATTTCGACACCATGAACTACTATCTCGCCAATCCCGATGTTATCGATGCTGGCTGGCCGGCGTTGGTCCATTACCTGCATTGCGGAAAAGCCGAAGGCAGGCCTCTGGCCTGATGGAGATTCCGCGTGAGGCCGCAATCACAATCGCCACGCTTCGATGCGGATTCGGCTAAATTTTTTGACTGGCTTCAATCCGTTCCGGCCGTTCCGCATGCACGACAGGCACCGGTTCACGCGCTGGAGCTGGATCGGATGCTTTGGCGTGGCTTCCACGATCTCGCGCTACCCCGGCTTCGGGCGCTGCTGGAGCGCGGCCCGCCAGCAGAAAAGGCTGCTGCTGGCTGGGTGCTGGCGCGCTGGGAGGTTGATCAGCACAACCTGCAGCGCGCCTATCAGGCCATTCTTGCCTTCCATGCTCACCCCGAAGGCGGATGGGCCGTGCCGCATCCTGGCCCTTACCTGCTCGCTGTGCAGCTTGGCGTTGTGTGCGATGACGCCCGGCGTGCCGTTGAGATTCTGCAAACCGGGATCGAACGGTTCGGTGAATCGCCAGATTTCACCCTCACCCACCTCTCGCTGGCAAAGGCGCATGGTGCATCAGATCGCGATCTTTCAACAATCCTGAACCGGATTTATGCAGGTTCAGGGTTGGCGGCGATATTATTGTCGGGCGGCGATAACGGGCTGTTTGACAGGCTGCAGGGCGAACCAATAGCAGATGCGGAAGAGCGGCTCGCAAGCCAACCGCTGGTCAGCATCATCGTGCCGATATTCAACGGAGCCAAAGTGCTGCCCACAGCATTGCGTGGCTTGAGATCACAAAGCTGGCCGAACCTCGAAATCCTGATTGTTGATGATGGATCGACCGATCAGACACTTGAGCTTGCCCGAGCGGCCGCCGCGCAAGACCCGCGCATCAAGGTCATTGCTCTGGGTGCGAACCAGGGCGCTTATGCCGCCCGCAATGAAGGCTTTGCGCAAGCGCGCGGGGCGTTCGTGACAGTGCACGACGCCGATGACTGGTCGCACCCGCATAAAGTTGAGCGTCAGGCGCTCGCGCTAATCGACGATCCTGCTCGGCAAGCCTCGGTTTCCCACTGGGCCCGGGTGGATGATGAATTGGCAATGACCCGCTGGCGGATCGAAGAGGGCTGGGTTTACCGCAATGTCTCTTCGCTTATGATCCGGGCAAGCCTGCGCGACGAGATCGGTTATTGGGATCGCACCCGTGTTAATGCCGATACCGAATATTATTATCGCCTGCTCAATGCCTATGGCGGCGGAGCCATCGCTGAAGTGTGTCCCGGAGTGCCGTTGGCCTTTGGTCGAACCCAACCGGGATCGCTCACCAATCGCAGCCTGACGCACATGCGCACGCAGTATTCGGGCATTCGCCATGATTATATGGAGGCCGCCCTCGCGTGGCACGCGCGCGCTACGCAACCAGTAGACCTTTACCTGCCGCAACACCCGACACAGCGCCCCTTTCGCGCGCCTGCCGGTGTCGCCCTTGATGGCAGTGATGCCGAACCTGACGATCACGATGCGCTGGTCGCATCGGACCTGCTGGACGAAGATTGGTACCTGCTGGCCCATCCGGACATTATGCAGTCCGATCTTGGTGCGGCGCGGCACTACCTCGCCGCAGGCGCAGGCGAAAATCGCGATCCAAGCCCATGCTTCAGCACCAGTGGTTATCGGCATGCCCAGGGGCTGAACGCTGATGAAAACCCTCTGTTGCACTTTTTGCGGGTGGGGCAGGCGCAAGGAGCAGCGTGCCTGCCCACCTTCAAGGGTAAACTGCAGCCAACAGCGCCCGACGCCCGGCGCGCTCTGGTATTCGCCCATACTTCGGGAGAAACTCTGTTCGGCGCAGAGCGCAGCTTGCTCGATGTCGTCAAGCGCCTCGTGCGCGATGGTTTGTGCCCGGTCGTGGTGCTTCCGACTATTCGAAACATTGCGTATCTGAACGCACTGCTGGAAATCAGCGTCGCCGTGGAAACCCTGCCGCAAACATGGCGCAATGCGCTTTACCCGCCGTCGCCCCAAACTGTGGAAGCTGCGCGCGCGTTGATCCGCAAGCATCGGCCGGCGGAGGTTCACGTAAACACCGTCGCTCTTGAAGCCCCATTGATTGCTGCGCGGGCAGAGGGTGCGCCCAGCGTCGTCTATGTGCGAGAAATGCCCACAGAGGATCCGGACTTGTGCCGAGCGCTGGGGATGGCCGCCGAAGCTTTGCGCGGGCAATTGCTGGAACAGGCGGACCGCTTTATCATGCCATCGCAGGTTGTGGCCGATTGGCTAGCAAGCCCGGATCGTTGCACCGTTCGGCCCAATGCGATTGACGAAAAACTGTTCGACTTGCCTTTTGCACCTGGGCCAGTTCTCAAAGTGGCGTTGATTAGCAGCAACATCGCGAAGAAAGGGATCAACGATGTGGTCGAGGCCGCGCGCATCGTTGCCGCCACCGGATGGCCTGTGCATTTCCTGTTGATCGGGCCGAAGACTGGCGATCTAGATCTGCTGTATCCGCTTCCACCAAACGTAATCATGCGCAGCTACGTTGCGACCCCGGCAGAGGCGATCGGGCAGGCTGACATTGTGCTTAGCCTGTCACATTTCGCTGAAAGCTTCGGGCGCACCGTGGTCGAAGCCATGGCTGCGGGACGGCCGGTGATCTGTTATGATCGCGGTGCGCCACCATCTTTGATTATTAGCGGAAAGACGGGTTTCGTCGTTCCGGCGGATTCGCCCAAGAGCGTCGCCGATGCCGTGCTGGCGCTGGACGCGGCGCGGTTGCAACTGGAACGGATGAGCCGCGCGGCGCGCGCGTGCGCGCGTGAGATTCAGGATCAGGCTTTGGTCTGAAGTGAGAGTGCTTGGAAGGAGGGGCGATGCCCCCTTCGTGCGTCTCAGCGCCGCTCACCAACCGGGAACGTCTCGCGGTTTTCCGCGCGCCCGTGACGAATATAGTGAATGAACCCGGCAAGCCCTTCGGCGGTCACGTCGGGATACGCTTTGTGATATTTCAGAGAGTCAAAACCCGGTCCGGGATTGCGTAACTCGTAGGCGCCCTCGGTAACGAAATGGTGAGCGGGGTCGGCTCCCGCTGCGGCGACATCGGGGTAGAAGGCGAGGTACCAATCGGCATCGAAGTGGTCGGATGCCTCCACCAGACGAATGTCCTCGGCAATTGCATTGTTCGCGCGTCGATCAGGACGAAGCCGCAATTTCGGCTTTTCGGCTTGCTTCAGTTCGGCCTTCGTTTTCGCCAGTTGCGCAAGGACGCGGTAACGAATTTCATCCTCTTCATGCTGTGCCCGAAGCTGCGTAAGCTCTTTGTCCTTGGAAGAAAGGATATGACCCAGTTCCGCGATATCGGCGAGACGCTCGCGGTATTCAGTCTTTGAGCGCTCGAGCTCTTTCAATTTCGCTGCCAGTTCGGCGCTGTGATGGTCCTGCTCAGTGGATAATTTTTGCTGCAGTTCGATGCGCTCGCGATCGCTTTCCTCATTTTGTGACCGGAGCCGCGCAACTTCTTCGTCCTTGGCGCGAATGATCCGCCCCAGTTCCGCGATATCGGCGAGGCGCGCGCGGTATTTTTCCGATGAATTAGACAACGCGTCATTCTTCGCCACCAGTTCGATACTGTGACGTTCCTGTTCGGCGGATAGCTGCGCCTCCAACTCGCGGTGCGCACGATCCATTCTGGCCAGAGCAGCCTCGCTTTCGGCAAGGCGATGCTCGACAAGGGCAATAATCTTTTCGTGTTCGATGCGGGCCGCATCTGCTTGCTGCGCTGCAAGGATCGCGGTCTGTTCCTCAGCCTCCCGCGCCTTTGCGAGGCTTTCCTCAAGGTTGCTCGCCGCAGCCTCCGCCTCGGCCAGTTTCGCCACCAGTTCGATGCTGTGACGTTCCTGTTCGGCGGATAGCTGCTCCTCCAACTCGCGCCGCGCACGATCCGCCTTGGCCAGAGCAGCCTCGCTTTCGGCAAGGCGATGCTCGACAAGGGCAATAATCTTTTCGTGTTCGATGCGGGCCGCATCTGCTTGCTGCGCTGCAAGGATCGCGGTCTGTTCCTCAGCCTCCCGCGCCTTTGCGAGGCTTTCCTCAAGGTTGCTCGCCGCAGCCTCCGCCTCGGCTAGCTTCGTCTCGAGCTCGGCGCGCGCGGTTTGGGACTTCTGGAGATCAGCCTCCACCGTCTGCGTCTCAGCGATCTTCGCGGCGAGTTCGGCGCTGTGACGTTCCCGTTCTGCGGATAGCTGCTCATCCAGCTCGCGCCGCGCACGAGCCGCCTCGGCTAGTTTCGCCGCCAGTTCAGACCGTTCATTCTCCAGATCGAAGCTTCGCGCCTGAACCCGCGCCAATTCTTCGTTCGCATTGTCTTCCGCAGCGCGTGCCTTGGCTAATTCCTGCTGGATATGTGACAGTTGATTTTGCGAATCGGTGAGGGAAGAGCTTTTGACCTCAAGCGCAGCTTGCAGCTCTTCAGCAGAGTGACCCGCAACAATCCTGTCACCCAGAGTTTGAAAGACCTGACGCGCTTCACGATAGCCGGCCATGCCCAGTTCAAGATCGGCAAGCCGACTGATCCGGCCATCCTGATCGGGCCCGACCGTCAGCGCAAGCAGACCTTCTCCCTGTTCAAGCTCGATTGCCGGGCAGGTATCGAGCAAGGGAGTGAGCCAAACTTTAGCGCCCTCCTCCGTCATCTTCGCCGTGCTGTCGAGCACCACGATAAGGCCGCGATCCGACATCAATCTGTTCCACTTGTCAGCTAATACGCCAGCAATGTCGGCACCAAGCGGCGTGTTTATGACCAACAGGTCGATGCCCCCTTTGCGGTAATGCCGATTGGCGGTCGCCAGCTCTTCGGTCGAAAGGACTGAGAAATCTTCATACATTTTAGCATTATGAGCGGCAGCTTCGGGGTTGGCCTCCTGCCCGCCGAACAATGAAATGCCGCGACAGGCAGCATTGAGGCCAAGCTTATCGACCGCCTGACACAGTGCCAGATAGGCAACGCCATCGCCGACACCAAGCTGCACCACGCGCTGCGGCGCGTGGTTTTCCATCAGCCAGAACAGGAACGGCAGGTGGACAAGCGCAGGCGAAGCCGCGACAAAGCGCGGTTTCCAGAACGGCGTCCAACTGGCTGCCGGGTTGAGGATTTCTCGCCCGAGAATATCGAGCGCTTGGCTGGTGTAGCCGCCTTTTCCCGCGGGCAATTTCGGCTCTGGAGACTGCGACATGCTTTATCCTTTTACGGCCATCGGGTCAAACGGGCCGACCGTGGCGGCTATCCTTGAATTGCAGAACGATTACAACCGGCCAGCGCGCGGCCCAATAACGGCCGCATTTCCCCTCGTGGTTATGACGCAGACTCGGGAAGCCGATAGGCCGCTTCGCCTTCGCCATGGACCGTCATCTCGAAAAATTGCTCAATCAGAAAGCCCAAATCTGCTTGCGATGTGGCACCCGGCAAAACCGTGAATTCAGCCATCCGGCCGATGGTTTGCGATGGCTTGATGACCTTTTCGACCAGACGATATTTCTCACGCACACCGTAATCATCGAACAGCACTTTCACCGGGCGGCTGGTGCGCAGCATCACTGCAGCAAGGCAAGCCGTCCGAAAGCGCCCGTCGATCAGGACGACATCTGGCTGGCGAAACCAGGTTTGATCCCACACCGTGTTGGGATAGCGATGGTACGCCCGCCACTTATCATCACTCAACGGACGGCCCCACGGCCCCGTCGGCCCGATGTCGACATGGTGCAAGATCACCGGAGACGCCGCACCCGCCAGATCGCGCCGCAAGCCGCGGGTCCAATCGAGATCGGATTCCACACTCATGATGAATTTGCCCGGCATGGCCGCAGCAACGCGCGTCGATCCACCAGAGCCATACTCAAGAATAACGCGCGCATCGGCGTAGACCTGCGTGAGATGGGCAGTCTCGGCTTCGGGCATGAAGGGTTTGTTGGTCACTGGTCGGGTCCCAGTTGGGCTATGGATGATATTAGAGGCGAAGCAAGTTTTTCGTTAGCGGGTCGAAGGGCAAGCCACGCTGCCAACCCGGCAAAACCATTAGAAATTCTTTTTGGCAAGTACCCCCCTGATAGCAATTGATCAGAAGCTGTGCCCGCGATACTGGCTAACGGTATGGAAAAGAATTGCTCTTTGGTTTCGTCTCCCCATCGCCTCTCATCCTCTCAACAGGCAGAATCCCTTATTTTCGCGGCTCGTTGCCTCCATCAGGCTGGGCGAAGTGAGTCGGAATACGCATTAGCGCACGCCGCATTTGAAGCGCATTTGTCGGAAGAGACATCGGGAGCTTATTTCTGGGCAGCTATGCGGCGGAAGAATATCGCCATAGCTGCGGAATGTGAAGCGCTGCTAGAAACCATCGCGGGCACGGATTCAGAGCGTTGGGCGTGGATTGAAAAGGCCCTGAACAATCGCGAAGAATATGATGACTTGCGACAAACGATGGAAAAGCCCCTCAGGGACACCAGGGACACCAGGAACACTCTATCGGAGAGCCGCAGAAGCGGTGATCTAATCAAAAAAAGACTGCAAATAGATCACCATTCAAAAGTCATTGGCTTTTGGGCGGGCTCGGCGTCCCCGCAAGACAGGGAGCATTTAATCGCGGCTTGCACGATGCTACGCGATGCGGGTGTGCCGATTCATCTCCTGATCCTCAGCGCGACTCATGAGCCTGCGTCAACCAGTTCACTAACAGCTGGCCGCGAGTGGATACACGAAACGCTGCTGGACGGTTTCGGCGAAACTGCGGCGCTGGTTGATTGCATGGATGCCGCGGTGTTGATGGCGGGCAATAACAACGGCCCGTTTCCGATCCACCATTTCAGGCAGGAAATGGCACACGCGCTTGGCAAGCCTGTTGTGATTCCGGATCAGTTCAGTGCGCGCGTGGGGCAAGCAAAAAATCGCCTCGTCTTCCCGTTTACACCCGCCTCACCCGAAAGTCTTGCGGCGGCTCTTCGCGATGCCCTGAAATCCGCACAGCCTTCGCAATCAGCAGAACTAACAACGCAAGCGCATATGAAGGCGGTTAGTGATGCGCTTCGGACGTTCAAATCTGCGAGCAACGATCAAGCATCGGTTTTTGGCGGCACTTGGGCGAAGGGTCTTCAGGAGGAGGCCTCGGAACACAATCGCTCGGCCGCTGACATCGAAAAAATGATACCGAAAAAAATATCAGACATCAGGGTTGCGATAATTGCTGACGAATTCACATTCAACAGCTTCCGACATGAATTTCTGGCGTTACCAGTAACACCCGAGAATTGGTTGGAAACCTTTGAAAAGCATCAGCCCGATATTTTTCTTTGCGAGTCTGCCTGGTCTGGAATCGACTCGAAGAGTCGACCGTGGAAGGGCAAAGTATATGCGAGCAAAAATTTTGCGCGCGAAAATCGGAATGAAATTATAGCAATATTAAATCATTGTAAAAATAAAAACATCCCGACGATTTTTTGGAATAAAGAAGATCCAACTCACCATGACGATAAAATTCATAACTTTGTAGAAACAGCCAAGCTTTTTGATAATGTTTTTACAACCGCAGTCGAGTGCATCGAAAGTTATAAATCTAAACATGGCTCAAAAAATGTTTTTTCTCTTCCATTTGCTACAAATCCTCGCCTTTTCAAGCCTACGCCTGACATTGGCCGAAGGGATGAAATTGTTTTTGCGGGAAGCTGGTATAAAAATCATCATGATCGAACTATTGCTATGGAAAATATTTTAGATCAGATTATTTCGAATAATTTTAATTTGAAGATATTTGACAGGTACCATAATTCTAATGATCTACTTCACGAGTGGCCACAAAAATACCGAAAATTTCTAAATCCAGCGCGACCCCATGATGAAATGCCTCTGGTTTATACGTTGAGCAAAATTGGTCTTAACTTTAATACTGTCACTGAATCAGAAACGATGTTCGCTAGGCGCGTATTCGAATTGATATCAAGTAACACGCTTGTGGTGTCAAATTTCTCGACAGGCGTGAATCTTATGTTCGGCGATCTTGTTATTTTCGCTGACAAAAACCCTGAGAGGCTTCAATCTCTAACCCAAGAAAATGTAAACCAGATGCGCTATGATGCACTGCACGAGGTGTTGTCTAATCACACTTATAAGCATCGTTGGCGTACAATCTTAGATTCTATCGGTTTTTCGTACCTCGAAGATCCAGTCATTCCGACTTTTGTATTTGTCGTCGAGGGACGAGAAAATGCTCTATCGGCAATTTCGTGGTATCAGCAATATGGCAGCCAGTTTCCAGGCGCGCGCCTTCTTCTGGTTTGCCATATTGAAATGAAGCCTCTCGATGTGGCGCAGATTTATCGGGAATTTAATCGATTTGGGGTTTCGGTTACGTCTGCGTCGCACTTTGAAAAATATGCAATGCTCGACCGTTTTCAGCCAATAGAAACTTCTCATTTCATTGCTTTGAGCACTGACGGTGCAGTTGATGTGGATCGCATCATTCATGCCATCCTCCACCTACAATATGTTGAAGATGATCTGCTGACGTTAGAAGACCAGCACGATCAGCGCTACTTAGTTGCATCAACCGAAGCAGATTCAGCCATTATAGGCAGTGCCGGTCAATTTTTCGAATGGCTACATTGCCGAGTACATAATCAGTCAATTCGTGCGTACAGAGTCTAATATGATCAATATATCAATTATAA
This sequence comes from Porphyrobacter sp. MBR-49, assembly GCF_053628655.1. Lineage (NCBI taxonomy): Bacteria > Pseudomonadati > Pseudomonadota > Alphaproteobacteria > Sphingomonadales > Erythrobacteraceae > Porphyrobacter > Porphyrobacter sp. MBR-49. The sequence continues at coordinate 233,151 of NZ_JBRJGU010000001.1, read as the reverse complement.
TTCCGTGTTTCAACGCAATTGACAAGATTGGTCGGTGCGTAGCTTCATTGTCAAAATTGAATTACGACGCCGAAGCTTTTGAGGTTATATTCATCGACGATTGTTCTGATGACGGAACTTACGGATTTATGCATGAGGCGTGTGCGCGCAGGGAAAATTGGCGCATTTTCCGCCTTGAGGAAAATAGCGGATCACCGTCCCGCCCTCGGAATAAGGGAATTCAGGAGGCGAAGGGCGAGTACATATACTTTTTGGATTGTGACGATGAGATTCTTCCCGATGCGTTATCGCAGCTTTGGGAGATGGCTAGCAAAACCGATGCCTGTGTGGTTCGATCTGAGCTCTTAGCTTATGATGGAAGGCAGCATAAGCTGATGAATAAGATTGATGCATGGTGCAATCAACTATCGAAAAAGCAAAAAGTCTCTTTGATAATCGGGCAACAGAGTACGGTGCCAACGAGTCTGGTGAGAGCGCAGTTACTTCGAAAACATAATATAGAATGGCCTGAGCTGATTCGGATGGGAGAGGATACTATTTTCCTCGCTTATATACTCACACATGCTAAAAATATTGAATATCTTGCAGCCCCAACATATATTTACTTCAAAATTCCCGCACTTACTCCGGCCAGCACCCAAAGGTATGGATCTAAAGAACTCGGCGATCATCTGGAGGTTTGGGAAAGCACGCAAAGTATTCTATCATCGCTCGGATTAAATTACATTCAATTGCGATTGAAGGTTGGGCTAAGGGTCGTAATCGAAAGCCTCATATATCGAAACAGGGGCGATATCGATACGATAATATTTCAGACATTTTCAGATTTCGTCAATCGCTACTGGTCAAATATTAACCAATTTAATTATACGGCACGCATCAAAGATATAGTTGAAGCTATAAGAAGTGCGTCATTCAATGAATTCATCAATCTCATAAAGCCAAGACTCTTGATAGCTGGCTACGACTTAAAATTTATCAAAGAAGCTCGCGATGAACTTTCTAAATATTTCAATATTGAATATGATGAATGGAGAGGTCATGAAACTCATCATGAAGAGGATAGCTACGAGCACTTACAGTGGGCGGATTTTATATGGTGCGAATGGCTTTTGGGTAATGCTGAATGGTATTCTAAACGTAAGATGCCGCATCAACGATTGATAATACGGGTTCATAGAATGGAGCTTGGGCGCGATTATGGTGATAAGATTGCAATAAATAACGTAGATGCATTTATTATAGTATCTGTATTCTTTTTTGAGCGCCTTATTGAGAGATTCCCGTCTATTCCACGAAATAAAGTTCATATAATTGATAATTTTATCCGTACCGATGCTTACGACGCCACTTTTTATGAAGACCGGCTTTGCACACTCGCTATGATAGGGATCTTACCATCCCAGAAAGGCTATAGAGCGGCTTTAGAAATATTGGCAGATCTTAAAAAATTTAATGATAGGTTTAAAATAAAGATTTTTGGGAAACGCCCTGAAGATTTGCATTGGATAGCAAATAATACGGTAGAGATGAAATATTATTCGGAATGTGAAAATTATATTCTTAAAAATAAATTAGGGGATGCTGTAGAATTTGTTGGCCATGTTGACGTGAAGGTTGAATTAGCTCGGCAGAAGGTTGGATATGTTCTATCCTTAAGCGAACCAGATTTGGGTTTCCCTGGTTTTGAAAGTTTCCATTTGGCAATTGCTGATGGCTTTGCAGGCGGGTGCATTTCGTTGGTCAAGCGGTGGCCGGGCGCAGAATACATTTGGGGAGAAGAATGTATTTTCGAGGAGTCGCACGAGATTGTTGAAGCAATAAAGTCTATTTCCCAGAGTAGAAGCGAATTTGACGATAAACGTAAGAAAGGCATCGCGCACGTACGGCGAAATTATGATATAGATATATTTGTCCGTAAGGTCAGAGATTTATTCATGGAAATCCTGTGATATTTTGAATTTAGTATTTTCAGGTTTTGATCGGACATATTTGCGTTTGTTTCGATTAACACATTCATCACTTTGATCGCAGAATGCTCCCAACCCCGCTCATCCCGCACCCACTCACGCGCCGCCGCGCCAAGCTGATGCCTCTGGTTTTCATTTTGTAGCAATGCGCGCAGCGCTTTCGCAAGGGCAGGGGCGCTGTCACTCGGAACGACAAGTCCGGTGTGGCCATCCGCCACGATCTCCTGCATTCCCCCCACGCTGGATGCCACCACCGCCTTGGCCATCGCCATCGCTTCAAGCGGTTTGAGCGGGGAAACCAGTTGCGTCACCGGCAGTGACTTGCGCGGAAATGGCGCGATGTCGATCAGCGAATACCAATCGGCCACTGTGTCATGCGGAACACGGCCCGGCATGATGAGCCAGTCTCCCAGCCCTTGCTCGGTCGCCATGCGGTTGATTTCGTCCGTGACCGGTTGGTTGCCTGCGCTGTCAGGTGGCTCGCTCCCCACCAGCAGCAATCGAAACTGCAGGCTTTCACGCCTCAATATGGAGCAGGCCCGCACCAGAATGTCGAGGCCTTCATAGGCATTGAACGAACCGACATAGCCAATCACCGGCGTTTCCGCCGCCAGTGCCAGCCGCTCTGCCAGCGCGCGGTTGCGCGGCTTGGGCGCGAAGCTTTCGGGATCGCAGCCATTGGGCACCACGGTAATGCGCGCAGGCTCCACACCCCGCGCGATCAGCTCATCGCGCATCGGGCTGGTCAAGGTGATGACCGCCTGCGCCGCTTGCGCAGTGGCGATTTCCAGATAGCGTTCCTGACGGCCTATGGTCGTGCGCAGGTAATCCGGATCGCCCGCCATGCGGCTGATTTCCCAGAACCCGCGCACTTCGTAGACAAAGGGGATGCCCAATTGATGCGCGGCCAGACACGCAGGCAGCGCCGTCGTGCTGTTTGATGCGGCCACTACGCAGGCTGGCCGATGATGCCGGATAGCTTCGACCAGCCGCGCCGCCGACCGGGTCAGATATTCGATTGAGGCGTGTGCCATGCACTCGAAAGGCGGCGGTGGAAAGGCGCTGCGCTTGGGTGAGGCCAGCCGGTGATAGGGCACCCCGCCAACCGTTTCGATTGCGTTGTCTGCCAGCGCGCCGCCGCTGTCCACATCCAGATCGTGGGGAAATCCGGGCCGGGTGAGGCAGACAAGATCAGCCCCCCGGGCCAGCATCGCCCGCGCAAGACCGTGACTGCGCGTTGCATAGCCATCGGTCGCATGGGGAAGTGATTTGTGCAGGATGTAGAGGATGCGCCCCGGGGTGGGCGTAATCGCGAGCGGCTCTCGCGCAGGCAGGCGACGGGCAAGCGCGATCACGGCAAGCGGGCCGACGCGCAGCTCATTTATCAGCGCAGCCAATTCAGCGCTGGAAGCGGCATAGGGCTCGGCCAGCGCGACAGCATCTTCGAGGGCGCCAATATCGTAAAGCGCGGTTGCAACGCGGCAATAGGCGACCAAGGTTTCGGGCTCCGCATTCATGGCGACTGCCTGGCGCGCGAGATTCAGTGCTGAAGTCTTGCCACTGGCAGAAAGATGCAGCGCGGCCAGGGCCAAACCACGCGCGGTTTTCAGGCTTCGTTCGTGCTGACCCCTCATGTCGCTGGTGCTGTTCCTGAACCGGGCTAAAAGGCGGCCCACTTTGATTGCGATGCCGGTCGCTATGCGCAGCCGAAACTTCTATGAAGAATGCCCAACCGCCTCAAGATATCGCGCGATTAGCATGCTTTATGCTAAACGGGGGTTGTAAGTCGAGACAATATCCGCATAGCGCCCTTCCGACCCACCAGCGAAATCATGGGACCAGTCATGAACATACTCGTCGTGTTTGGCACGCGTCCGGAAGCGATCAAGATGGCACCCGTGGTGCGCCGCCTCAAGGCTGCGCCGGGGCTTGACGTTGACGTTTGCGTCACTGCCCAGCACCGCGAGATGCTGGATCAGGTCTTGTCGCTGTTTGATATCGTGCCGGATTTCGATCTGAATGTGATGAAGCCGGGGCAGGATCTCACCGATATTACCGCCAACATCATTCTCGCGCTGCGCAATGTGCTGAAGGAAAAACGCTATGATCGGCTGATCGTCCACGGCGATACCACGACGACGATGGCCGGCGCGCTGGCCGCTTTTTATGCGCAGGTGCCGGTCGCCCATGTCGAGGCTGGCCTTCGCACTGGCAATCTTTATGCGCCTTGGCCTGAAGAGGCGAACCGCATGATCGTGGGCCGCCTTGCCGACCTGCATTTCTCACCGACGGAAACCTCGCGTCAAAACCTTTTGGCGGAGAACGTCGCCTACCGGAACATCATCGTGACCGGGAATACCGTGATCGATGCGCTGCACGATGTGGTGGCAAAGCTGGACGGCGACGAAGCGCTGGAAGCGCAATTGCAGGGGCAATTCCCGTTTCTGGAAGACGGCCGCCGGATGATTCTGGTAACCGGGCACCGGCGGGAAAATTTCGGTTCGGGTTTCGAAAACATCTGCCGCGCTTTGCGCGATATCAGCGAACAGGGTGATGCGCAGATCGTCTATCCTGTGCATCTCAATCCCAATGTGCAGGCGCCAGTTCAGCGGATCCTCGGCAGCACGCCCGGCGTTCACCTGATCCAACCGCAAGAATACCTGCCCTTCGTCTGGCTGATGCGCCGCTCCCATTTCATCATCACCGATTCGGGTGGGGTGCAGGAAGAGGCCCCCTCGCTCGGCAAACCGGTTCTGGTGATGCGCGACACGACCGAGCGACCCGAAGCCGTGGATGCCGGCACAGTGCGGTTGGTGGGAACCGATCCCGACCGCATCCGGGAATCTGCGCTTACCTTGTTGCACGATCCCGAAGCCTACGCGCTGATGGCCCACTCCATTAATCCTTATGGTGATGGCAAGGCGGCAGAGCGGATTGCCGCGGCTCTCGTTGCGCGGGCACGGGCCAAGTAAAGGAACAATCGATGTTTGATCGTATTTCCATGGTTGGGCTGGGCTATATTGGCCTGCCGACGGCGGCCTTGTTTGCGGCCCATGGCGTCAGGGTGATCGGGGTCGATGTCTCACAGCGTGTCGTTGACACAATCAATGCCGGTAAAATCCATCTGGTTGAGCCCGACCTCGACGGAGTGGTGCACAACGTCGTCAACAAGGGCCTGCTGCACGCGACGCTGGTGCCAGAACCGGCTGAGGCCTTCATCATCGCTGTGCCAACGCCATTCAAGGACGCGCACGAGCCTGATCTGAGCTATATTGCCAGCGCAGCGCGAATGATCGCTCCGGTATTGGAACCCGGAAATCTGGTCATTCTGGAAAGCACATCTCCGGTTGGCGCGACCGAACAGATGGCCGCGTGGCTGGCCGAGGCGCGCCCTGACCTGATCTTTCCGCAAGATGCAGGTGACGATGCGGACATCCACATCGCGCACTGCCCCGAACGCGTGCTGCCGGGACAGGTGTTGACCGAGCTGGTGCACAATGACCGGATTATCGGCGGCATGTCGCAGCGCGCGAGTGAACTGGCGGTGGCTTTGTACAAAAAGGTAGTGCGCGGCGATTGCGTCATAACCGATGCGCGCACGGCAGAAATGTGCAAGCTGACCGAAAACAGCTCGCGCGATGTCCAGATCGCCTTTGCCAATGAACTCAGCATCATTTGCGACCGTTTTTCTATCGACGTGTGGGAACTGATTGCATTGGCCAATCGGCATCCCCGGGTGAACATTTTGCAACCGGGGGCAGGCGTTGGCGGGCATTGTATCGCGGTTGACCCATGGTTCATTGTCTCCTCCGCTCCTGACGAGGCACGCTTGATCCGCACGGCGCGCGAAGTGAATGACGCGAAGCCCGATTGGGTTTTGCACAAAGGAAAGGAGGCCATCATGGACGCACTTGCCGCTGATCAATCGCGCGCGATGGAGGATATCAAGGTCGCCTGTCTTGGCCTTGCCTTCAAGCCGGATATTGATGATTTGCGCGAAAGCCCAGCCCTGCAAATCACCAGCCAGTTCGGGGCGCTCGGTTGCCAAGTCCTTGTTGTTGAACCACATATCGATGCGCTTCCCGAAGGTCTTGCGGGCCTTCCGGTCACGTTGGCCTCACTCGAAGATGCGATTGCGCAGGCGGACGTGGTCTGCGTTCTCGTGCGACATTCGGTCTTCTCGGCGCTCGGCGATAAGCTTGCCGACGTTAAGCGTCTTATAAACGTCGTGGGTCTTTAAGGCGCTGTATGGGGCGGATGCCCTCCGGTGTCAGCTGGTCGATTTCCTGAGTTGGCGTGCTGAAAGATCACGCGCGATAGACCTCGCTTGCCCGGTCAAGCCGCAGGTGGTGCCACGGGTCCACGACCCACTCAGAGCCCCAACGCTTTTGGAACACTTCAAGCTCGCGCATATAGCGTTCACGGTGTTCCGGTGCAAAGTCCAGCCCGCGTGATTTGCTTTCGTGGTGGATCAGCGTGGCAGCCGGGGTGTAGATGGTCGCTAGGCCGCGTTCGCGCAGCTTCAGGCAAAGATCCACGTCGTTGTATGCGACTGCCAGATGCTCCTCGTCTAGCCCGCCAACAGCTTGAAAGTGCCGCTGTGCGACTAGGAGGCATGCACCCGTAACTGCGCTTGCCCCGCGCGCGATGTGTGCTTGCGCAAAATAGCCTGGATCGCCTTCGGGTAACCCACGGTGGGCGTGGCCGGCCGCATTGCCCAGTCCGATCGCGACCCCCGCGTGTTGGATTGACCGGTCAGGATAAAGCAGCTTTGCGCCCACCGCGCCTACTTTCGGCTGCAACGCTTCGCGCATCATCGCAGATAGCCAATCCGGCTCGATCACTTCGATGTCGTTGTTGAGCAGGCACAGATATTCTCCGCGCGCACGGCTCGCCGCAAAATTGTTGATCGCCGAATAGTTGAACGGGTGCGGCCAGCGCACGACGCTGACCCGCAGGTCGGCGGATACCTCGTCCATGTACCCCAGGGTTTCCGGATCGACGCTGTCATTGTCGGCGATGATCAGGTCTAATGCCGGGTAATCAGTCGCGTAAAGCACTCCCTCAACGCAGGCCCGCAGCAATTCGACACGATCGCGCGTGGCGACGACCACGCTGACGGTCGGCAGCGGCTGGCGCAACGGGAATTGCAATGCGACCGTTCCAAACGGCCCGGGCACGATGTCATCGGCACTCGCGCTCATCACCCGGCGCACTGCCGCGAGCGTTGCCGCCCCATCATGGAGCCAACTGTCATCAGGCGTCAGCGCGGTAATACGCTCAACGTGCTCAACCGGCGCATTTTCTGCGATCCGAAGCACAAGCTCGTAAAGGCTCTGCGGCTCCCCTCCGTCGCAGCGAGCCGCCGCGTCAAGCGCGGGGCCAACTGCCAGTGCGCAGGCGCGGCTGACATAATCTTGTGACAGGATCATGCGCCGATCCCACTGCGGTTTCAGCCACAGTTTCGGCCTCGCCCGCAACCACGCAATTTCACCTTCATCGCCATAAAGCAGCGCTGGGGCTGAAGCGTTTGCGTCGCTCGGTCGGCGACGAAGCAGGTGCGCGCCATACGCCGCCAGCGCATGATGGGCGAGGCGTGAGCCACAATCGAGCGGCACCAGCCAGTCTGCTCCGATCTCGCTTGCCATCCGGAGCGCCGCACACAACCCGCCTGTGCGCGATCCGAATTCTTCGGGGAGCACAGTCACCATCGTGCTGCTTGTGAAAGGGATTGGAACGCCGTTTTCACGCGTAATAACGACGTGCAGCGGCATCACACTCTGTTTCAGGGCTGATCGCACTGCCCTGCGGATCTCACCGGGGCGGTCGTTCTGGGATATATGCAAATGCATGCACAACGCTGGAGCGGTGCCCGCTGCAAGCCCAATTGCGACAATTTCCTGATCTTCAATCCCGGACGCTTTCACCCACCGCGCATGTGCGAACGGCAAACCTCTTATGGCCGCGTCGATTCGGGAGCGAGCCCGCAGCTTTTTGCCGATCACACGCCACCACAGATTGGCCACCAAGCGGTGTGGCCGCAGGCCAGCCAGCAACAGCAGGTTGAGCGCGCGCTGCTCTGAAATGCGGCTCACCGTGCGGTGGGTGGCGGGTTGGCTTGAATTGTCCTGCAATGGGCTATGCCTGAACCAGCTTTGTCGTTAGAGGAGCGCTCCATAAGCAAACTTGGCAAAAACACACGATGAATCTGAAACTCCCGCTCTGCTCGCTTGTGCTGGCTTCGCTCAGCGCTTGCGCGACCCTTCCCTCCAGCGGCCCGACCGGCAGCCAAATTGAACAGTCCGTGGTCGAGGCCGGGGAGACCGGGCTTAACATTGCAATCGTTCCGGTCAATTCAGTAGCTGCAATCCCGCCCGTGGTTGCACCGGCCGAATGGCAATTGCCCGACCTTGAGGCCCCACCCTCCGATCTTATCGGTGCCGGCGATGTTTTGTTGATCACGGTTTTTGAGGCTGGCGTGTCTCTGTTCAGCGGCGACGCCCCCTCGTCCGTGGCGGGAGCAGGCGGATTTGATCCATCGGTCAAAGCGCACACCCTACCCCCGCGCCGCGTGGATGATACGGGCCATATCGACGTTCCCTATGTTGGCCGCGTAGCGGTTGCAGGCAGGACAATTCTTGAAGTTCAAGGCCAGATCCGCCGCGCGCTGCGCAATCTTTCGCAAGACCCTCAGGTTCTGATCAATCGCCAGGAAGTGATCGGTAACTCGATCATTGTCGGCGGCGAAGTGACACGGCCTGGGCGATTGGTGCTTCAGACCAATCGCGAAAGCCTGGCCGACATCATCGCGCTTTCCGGGGGGTATCGCGGTGAGCCGCGCGCGTTGGTTCTGCAAGTCGAACGGGGCGAGAATGTGGCTCGCTTGCGACTGGGGGACGTGATGACCGGCCCCTATCGCAGCCTGCGCGCCTATCCTGGCGACCGGCTCACGATACTGCCCGAGCCGCTGATGTTTTCGGTGCTTGGGGCGACCGGGCGGGTCCAACAGATGCCGTTCCCGCGCGAGCGGATGACCGTGGTTGAAGCCATAGCGATGGCAGGCGGGCCGCGCGACGATGCCGGCGATCCCGAGGCGGTATTCCTGTTCCGCTATGCCGGGCCAAGCGGAACGGAGCCAACTGTATATCATTTCAACATGATGCAGGCGCCGACCTACTTTCTCGCGCAACAATTCGCGCTGCGCGATGGCGACGTCCTGTATTTCGGCAACGCGGCTGCCAATCAGCCACGCAAGCTGATACAGACGATCAGCCAACTGTTTGCGCCAATCGTTACGGTAACAACGCTGACTGATAACCTCAGCTCGGGTTCCGGCAATTGATATGGATGGGATGGTAGCGTTTGCGTTGATCGAACACACCATCATAGCAGTGGCTGCCCAAGTCGCGGTTGGGATATTGACGCGCAATTGGTGGGTGGGCGGCCTTGCTGCCTGCTGTTATTTTGTCGGTCGCGAACTTGCGCAGGCGGAATATCGCTGGATCGAGCATTTCGGCGAAGGACTGCGCGCAAACGCCCCGTGGTGGGCGGCATTCGACGGACGGGTGTGGACCAGCTACGATCAATATGCCGACATCATCGGGCCGGTGGCGGCGTGCTTCGCCCTTGCATTAATAATGCACCGAAAACATGGGGATCGTTTGCGTTCGACTCCGTAATTGCACGCCGCGCTGCCGTAGGCCCGCCCCGCCGTTTCTAGGCAAGCGCAGATTTGGCAACCGCATCGATGGCCTGAAGCTGTCGCACCAGACCTTCGAAACGCTCAAGCGGGAGCGCGTTGGGCCCGTCGGAGAGTGCGTTTGCCGGGTCTGGATGGGTTTCCATGAACACCCCCGACACTCCGGCTGCGACCGCCGCGCGCGCAAGCAAGGGAACATATTCGCTCTGCCCGCCCGAACGCGAACCGAGCCCTCCGGGTTGTTGCACGGAGTGAGTCGCGTCGAATACGACCGGACAACCGGTTTCCGCCATGATCGCCAGGCCTCGCATGTCAGATACCAAGGTGTTGTAGCCGAATGAGGTTCCGCGTTCGCACAGCAGGAAGTTGTCAGTTTCGTGCCCCGCTTGCGCTGCCGTATGGCGCGCCTTGGCAACGACGTTGCTCATTTCGGCGGGAGCCATGAACTGCGCTTTCTTGATGTTCACCGGCTTTCCAGTCGCTGCGACCGCACAAATGAAATCAGTCTGGCGGGCGAGAAAGGCAGGAGTTTGAAGGACATCAACCACCTGCGCAACTGGCGCGGCCTGCGCAGGCTCGTGGATATCTGTCAGCACCGGCAGGCCAGTTTCCGAACGCACTTTCTCCAGGATTCGCAGCCCCTCTTCAAGGCCTGGGCCGCGGAAAGATGTTCCCGAGGAGCGGTTGGCCTTATCGAATGAGCTCTTGAAGATAAGCAGCAAGCCTAGCCGCTCGGCGATTTCTGCGAGCACTTGCGCTACGCCAAGTGCGTGCGTCTCGCTCTCGATCACGCACGGTCCGGCAATCAGAAAGATTGGGCTATGAGCATCAATCGTTCGGGAACACAGCTTCATTGATGTGCCATCCTTTGCGCAAATGCGGGATTGTATGGGACGGCGAATGCAGCTTGCTACGATTCACACGACATTTGTATCAGTTGGTCGCACTTAGGGCGGTAAACGATTGACATAATGGGCTGCAAGGGCCGATCGGTAAGGCTCTTTGAATATAACTGGGTTGGGTCATTTTGAGCAAGCATCAAACGCTTATCGCAACGCATTTGCCTGCTGCCCTGAAAACTCTGGCGATTGAACTCAGAGGGCTCAGGGATCTTGAGCACGCACTTGCCAACACCGACCTTGGCACGGCGTTCGAGCGCACTGTTAACCTGTTCGCTTCGACCAAGGGCCGGATCATTGTGACCGGGATCGGCAAGAGCGGCCATATTGCCCGCAAAATCGCAGCGACTTTTGTATCGACCGGGACTCCTGCACTCTACCTCCACCCGGGCGAGGCCAGCCATGGCGACCTCGGTATGATGTCAGCAGACGACGTCGTGTTCGCGATTACCTGGTCCGGCGCGACGCAAGAATTAAGTGACATCGTGAACTTCTGTGCGCACACGGGCCAGAAATTGGTCGTTGCTACTGCGCATCCGGAAGCCTGGATCGGCAGGGCCGCCGACATCTGCCTTGCTTTACCCAAAGTGCGAGAGGCCTGCCCGAACGAACTGGCGCCCACCTCATCAACGACAGTGCAGATGGTGATGGGAGATGCGCTGGCGGTGGCATTGATCGAGGCGCGCGATTTCTCTCCGCAGAATTTCGGTGTTCTTCACCCTGGCGGTCTGCTGGGCGCGCGGCTGACAACGCTCGAAAAGGTCATGGGAACCGGGGATGCCTTGCCAAGCGTCCCGCTCGACGCGACGCTGCGCAGCGCCACAATCGAGATGAGCCGCAAGCGTTATGGCTGCACCGCAATCGTCGATGAGGGCGGCAGGCTGGCAGGGGCCTTTACGGATGGTGATCTGCGCCGCTGCATCGCGGTTCACAATCTCGACGAACGCATCGTTAGTCACATGACACCGCAGCCGCTAACTGCATCCAATTCGATGCTGGCGGTGGATGCGCTCGCATTGATGAATGATAACGCCGTTTCGGTTTTGTTCATCACGGAGGATGAAAAGCTGACCGGCATCGTCCACATTCATGACCTCGTTCGGCTCGGGATCACGTGATCGCGATACTGCTGCGTTTTTCGTGAATTTGCGTTAGGCTGGGCCTGTGATGACCCCTCCAGACCCCGATCGGCCAGCTCCGGATCTTATCGTCATACCCGCGCGCTTTGGCTCGACCCGGCTTCTCGGCAAACCGCTGCTTGCTCTTGCGGGGCACACTTTGCTTGAACGGGTAGTTGCCAACGCGCGGCGCGCAGCCGATTTGGCCCGGCATTGCGATGTGGTGGTCGCGACCGATGATGATCGGATTATGGACCATGCGCGCATGCTTGGCGTTCGCGCTATCATGACCGATCGTGCGCTCACCTCGGGTAGCGCCCGTGCGCACGCGGCGGCGCTGGCGATATGCGAAGGCGGTGATACACCAGAACGCATCATCAACATTCAGGGCGATGCGCCGTTCATCCCGCCTGATACTATCGCCGCGCTTATCGAAACCCTGCGCCAAGGCACAGCCGATATCGCTACGCCAGTCTATCGGCTTGACTGGGACCGGCTCGACCAATTGCGCGGGCACAAAAACGTCGCGCCCTTTTCCGGCACCACGTGCGTGCGCGACGCGCGGGGGCAGGCTCTGTGGTTTTCCAAGCTGATCCTTCCTGCGATGCGCGGAGAGACGGAACTGCGCCGCGAACCGCTGTCACCAGTATGGCAGCATCTTGGCCTTTACGCCTTTACGCGTGTGGCGCTCGACTGGTTCGTTTCGACGCCCGCAGGCACCTATGAAACGCTTGAGGGGTTGGAGCAGCTGCGCTTCCTCGAGCACGGGTGGCAGATCGCCACCATCCCGGTGGAACCGCCCCGTCATGCTTTGTCGGGAATTGACACTCCCGAAGACTTGGCTGCCGCCGAAGCCGCTATCGCGAGGTTCGGTGATCCGTTCCCCGTCTGAGCGCGCTTGCGGTCGAAAGGCCAGCCGCTACAAGCCCGTTTAATGTTCGTCCTAGTACGCCACGGGAATACTTTTGAGGCAGGCACGCTGCCACGCCGGATCGGCGCGCGCACTGACTTGCCGCTGACCGCGACCGGGTTAGCGCAGGCGCGCGCGTTGGGTATGCATTTCGCAGACAGCGGGATTGCGTTTGCGCAAGCATTCGCATCGCCGCTGATCCGCACGCGACAGACAGCGGCAGAAATCCTTGCGCAACAGGAATCTCCGCGCGCACTGCAATGCGCCAACTTTCTTCGCGAAATCGATCATGGCCCTGACGAGGGTCAGAATGAAGACGCGGTGCTCAAGCGGATCGGGAGTGATGCGATAGGGGCGTGGGAAAGCCGCGCTGTCGCTCCGCCGGGCTGGATCGTTGACCGCGAGGCACGGATTGCGGCGTGGCGCACACTGTTTTTCGCACCCCCTGCCAATGGCCCGACCCTGCTTGTCACGAGCAACGGCGCGGCGCGCTTCGCGCTGCTTGCTGATCCGGCGTTGCTTGAACAGGCGGCGAGCCTCGCCACGCTCAAGCTGCCGACCGGCGGTTATGGCGTGATTGTGCGGTGTGAGGATGGCAGCCTTAAGCTCGAAAAGTGGGGCGCGCGCCCATGATCGGCGACAAGGGATTGTTGCGCGCGCCGCCGTTTCCAAATTTCAAAGCGGTTGCCAAACACGGAGAGATGCCCTCTTCCCTCGCGCTGAGTGCAGGGCAGCGCACCGCGCTGTTTGCCGCGCTGCGTGAGGCGCGGGTCGGCGGCGCGTTCTGGGCTGATCCATTTGCGGGCACCTCTGCGCACGTGGTGTTGCGTGCGCAATCAGATGCGGAACTCGTCGAAATGCGCGCCAAGGTTGGCGATGAGACGTTGGTTGCGTTTGGGCCAGCGCAGGCGGACGAAGCGGTTGATCCGTGGAGCGTTCTTACCCGCGCCCGGCGGTTGATTGCGCATGGCGAAGACGAATGGATCGCGCTCGCCAGCGTGATCGGGCTCACGGTCGAGGTGCTTTCGCCCGGCCGCTTCGGCGAACCGGGCGAGAATAACGCGATGCTGGCGCAGCGCGCGGCGCACGCGCTCTCGCAGCCACTGCCTGATCCGTTTTCAGATGGCTGGTTTGGCCCGATGGAGGCAATCGCGTTGCTGGCCGAATGGCGCAGGGTCATTGATGCAAATCGCGGCAGCGCGGGCGAACGCCTGGTCGCGGCCTGCGGGATTAGCTGGTGGAAGCGCTCTGAAATTCGGCGCTTTCTGTGGTCGCCGGGTAAGCCTTTGCGGATTTTCATGAGCTCCCGGCGCGCGCTGGCGGCGGCGCGGGGCGAGGGCGCTGCTCTGGCAGTCTGGCCCTCGCGCATTTCCCCGTCTCTGATTGCTGAGGCGCACAAGGCGGGGGTGCCGCTGGTCCGGGTCGAGGACGGATTTGTGCGTTCTGTCGGGTTGGGGAGCAATCTGGTTCCGCCGCTGTCAGTGATTGTTGATCGCAGGGGGATCCATTTTGATCCGCAAAGGCCGAGTGACCTTGAGCACATTCTTGCCCACACGGATTTTTCGCCAGCGCTGCTCGAACGCGCTGCGCGGCTGCGCGATGCGATAGTTGCGGCGGGGATCAGCAAGTATGCGAGCCATGCCGCAGACGGGCGAGGACGCCCAAACAACGCCAAAGATCGGCGTGTGGTTCTGATAACCGGGCAGGTCGAGGATGACATGTCGGTGCGCGCCGGAGGTGGAGGAATAAGCCCGAACCTCGAATTGCTGCGCCGGGCAAGCGCGCTTGAGCCTGACGCCGAACTCTGGTGGCGACCCCACCCTGATGTTGATGCCGGGCATCGCAATGGCGCTGTCGCCGATGCTGCGGCGCTCAAATATACTGACAGGATTGTGCGGGAGGAGTCTATCACCGACCTGCTCGATCAGGTCGACGCTGTGCATGTGCTGACATCGCTATCGGGCTTTGAGGCGTTGCTGCGGCGGCGCGAGGTGATCTGCCACGGCACACCATTTTATGCCGGGTGGGGTCTGACGCGCGATCTCGGCGTGGTTCCTGAACGGCGCGGGCGCGTGCTCACGCTGGATGAGTTGGTCGCTGGCGTGCTTCTGCTCTATCCCCGCTATCTCGACCCGGTGAGCGGCCTGCCGTGTCCGCCAGAGGTGCTGGTGAGGCGTATGGCTGCGGGGGAAATGCCCAACCGGCTCGGCTGGCTCGGCCCGATGCGGCGCGTGCAGGGAAGTGCGATGGTGCGGCTGCGCCGCATGGGGGGGCGATGACGAAGGTTTTGCTCGATATTTCACGGCTTATTTCGCGGGTGCGGCACGCGCGGCCTTCGGGTGTGGACCGGGTCGAGATGGCCTATGCCCGTGGGCTAAGGGAGACATTCGGCGATAACCTCGCCTTTGCGGCAGTGCACCCGTCGGGGTTATACGGTCGGATCGGGCAGACGTCTGCGCTTGCCTATCTTGATGAACTCGAAGCGCGCTGGGCGGTCCCGGACGGGCGGATCGGGCAAAGGTCACTGGCTTCGGTTATGCCATGGATGGCCCGCCTGATGCCGGAGCGCCGCGGGATCGGGACGAGCGACGTTATGGTTCAGGTTTCCCCCCACCACCTGCATCAGACCGCGAAAAAGCGCGCGATCCTCGCCCGCGAGAAAGCGCGATTCGTGTGCCTGGTTCACGATCTCATCCCGATCGAATATCCCGAATACGCGCGCCCCGGCGGACGGGCGCTGCACGAAGCGCGGATGGAAACCGTTGCCCAGCTCTCCGATGCGGTGGTTGTGAACTCGGCCGCGACCGGCGCTTCGCTGACCCGCTGGATCGCAACGCATGGCGCGAATTCACCTCCGATCCACGTCGCCCTGCTCGGCACCCAGTCTTTGCCCCAAACCCCGGCTTCGGCGCCAAAAGACAACAGGCCTTTTTTCGTCTGCCTTGGTACGATTGAGCCGCGCAAGAACCACCTTATGCTCCTCCACTTGTGGCGCAGCATGGCGCAGGAACTGCCCGCCGATGATGTGCCGCGTCTGGTCGTGATTGGCCGAAGGGGATGGGAGAATGAGCAAATCCTCGATCTTCTTGACCGTTGCCCAGCGCTCCATCCATTCGTTGATGAAGTGAACAGTTGCGGTGATGAAGAACTGGCCGCTCTGTTGCGGGGCGCGCGCGGCTTGCTCATGCCATCTTTTGCGGAAGGATATGGTATGCCGATTGCAGAGGCGCTGTCTATCGGCACACCTGTTATTGCCAGCGATTTGCCCGCGCACCGCGAGGCAGGTGGAGCTGCGCCAGATTATCTTGACCCCCTTGATGGGCCGCGTTGGCGGCAGGCCATTCTCGATTACGCCCAAAACGGAGCCCTGCGCCGCGCCCAGCTTGCGCGGCTCAAGCAATGGGATGCGCCGGATTGGTCTGAGCACATGGCAATCGCCGCAGGGGTGATAAGATCGACGGTCGGCTGAACCGGAAAGACCGCGAAACAAGTCGATGGTTGTTCGGTGAAATGCAGCGACTTCTTCCCATATCAGCCCTGTGCCTGATCACGCCCTACCGGACAACGCGCGTGCCGAACACATAATCCCAGAAGATTGCCGTGATGGCGAAATTGCCGTGCCCGGTTATGAAGTGGTGCTGCATGTGATGGCGTTTGAAGAACATACCCACTCGTCCACGCATTGGCCAATGATGACACGCATAATGAGTAAGATCATAGGCGACATAACCGCCAATGAAGCCCACGAACATCCACGTGCCAGCATCGCCAGCCAGTGCCCACAACAGCGCCCAAATCGACATCGACACCGGAACGCTGACGATTGGGGGCATGAGATTGCGCAATTCGTCACGCGGTTGCACGTGGTGGTTGCCGTGGATGACGAAAACGACTCGTTCAAGCCAGGGCCGGTCGGTGTCGAAATGGAACAGCTTGCGGTGGGCGATATATTCAAAAATGCTCCAGATAAACCATCCGGTAAGCATCAGGCCGGTCGCAGACAGCGGCGATAAGGTTCCCCAGGCAGTCATTACAACCAGCGGCACAATCACAGCCCAGATCGCCACAAACCACCCCACGGAAATAACCGTGAATTTCTCAAGCCATCGGTTTTCGAACAAAACGAGACGGTCACTTTGATGGGGCTGATGATTCATATCATTGGCCTCGACAGAAAAGCGATTACCTTGTCAAGCCGGATAGAACGCTGAACCTAGCAAATGCCATCCTGAAAAGCTGGGGTGTGGCTCAGGCGTGACGAGGCGATTATGCAAAATTCTGCTCAGAACATTATTATCACCGGAGCTTCGGGTGGTCTTGGCCGTGCGCTTGCGCTTTATCACGCCCAGGCCGGGGCTGCGTTTGACCTTTGGGGGCGCTCTCCTGCAAGGCTGAAAGAAGCATGTGAGGCGGTGGAGGCCCGTGGGGCCAAGGCGAAACGAACCTGCCACGACTTAAGCGATACGGCTGGTGCGATCGAAATCTTGATTAAACAAGATCGCGCCGCCCCATTCGACGTGGCGTATCTCGCTGCCGGAATCGGAGATGTGCGCCCGGAAGGCGCAATGGTAGAGCCGCCGGAATTGGTGCTGCGGGCGACTCAGGTAAATTTTACTGCGCCCGCTGCTATGGCGGCGGCATTGGCGGCGAGGATGGCAGAAAGGGGCCATGGACGGATCGTTCTGATCGGGTCAGCGGCAGCGCATCATTCCTTGCCTTTCGCTGCCGCCTATTCCGGTTCGAAAGCCGGGCTGGCACGGTTCGCTGATGCGCTTCGCCTTGCGGTCAAGCCACATGGGGTGAGTGTCACGCTGGCCGCGCCCGGGTTCATCGATACGCCTGCTGCGCGCGCCATTTCCTCTAACCGCCCGTTTGAATTGACAGCAGCAGAGGCTGCACGGCGCATTGCTGATGCTGCCGAACGCAAGGCGCGGCACTTCGTCACACCGTGGCCATTCGCGCTTTTCCAGACGTTGGACCGGTTACTGCCAATGGCCTTGCGGGATCATATTCTAACGCGTCTGAAGCCTTGACCGAATGCACGGTCATCTGTCGGCGTGGCCGCCTTCGAGATCCAAGATCGCGTGGTGCAGTTGCGCGGGTGTCACATCTATCCTGCGGTTAGATCCAGTGATAATACGCCCTTCGGCATCGAATTTCACGATGACATAGGGCGTGTGACGCTCACCGCCCGGGATGCTCACGCCAGGAATGCTTGGCCTGTGATCGCCAAAGAACACGAGTATCGCAGGCCTTGCCAGTTGCGCGATTCCCTCTCGCAACTGGCCGAGCATCCTATCGCCAGCGCACACGAGGCGATTGTAGTTTGCGATCGTCACTTCGGCCTTGGCATCACCGCGCGGTGCCCATGGACCGTGGTTCTCGATTGTGACGGCATAGACGAAAGTGGGATCGTTAGTGGCACCTGCAAGCGCGAGTATCCTGTCGGCGACCGCTTCATCCGTGACATAGCGCCCGCCGCCACGGGACTTGGTTGCAAAATGGGCTTCGCCGATCATTTCGGCGAAGCCAGCCGACGGCAAAATGCGGTTTCGGTTATAAAAGCGCATATCATGGGGATGCACAAACAGGCTTTGCCAGCGATCAACCCCCAGCCTTTGCGGCAGCGCGTAATGAGCATCCTCGATTGCAGTCAGGTAGGGGTCGTAGTGTCGGAAACCCAATGCCGCTTCGTCGCGGCCGAACAGCACACCATATTCTGTTCGCATGGTGTAGGCTCCGAATCCGCTCACCAGCAGGTTGCCCCATTGTATTGCGTCTGCGCGCGCGGCCTCAAGTGAAGGCAGCGCATCGTCGGGCCGGCCAAAGAGTTCGACTGGATCGGCGAAGGATTCGCACTGGACAACCACAATGAGGTTCGCTGCCCCCTCGGTATTTGCCGGCTTTCTTGGGGCATGTTCAACCAGTCTGGCCCGGGTGCCGCTCTCTCGCCAGCGTAGCCAGTATAAGGTCAAGGACGGCAGAAGGCCCAGCGCGGCGGTGTCTGCGGCAGCATCAGGCTTGCGTGCCAGCTTGCTGAACAGCCCAAGGTGCAAACTCAGATAGCTAGCAACCAGCCCGATTGCAGTCACCATCGCCCCAGTAATGGCCAAGGTGAGGGTTGGACGGGCTAACCATGAAAGTGCGGCCAGCAAGACAATAACTGCACCCACCCCGGCAATTTTCTGCCACGCCGCCAACACCGAAAAATAGAATTGTGGATGGCGGAACGTCGAGCCGATCAACGCCAAGTCGGTAAAAACAAGAGGTTCGCCCAGCATGCGGTTCTTGGCATTAGACGCAAATACGAACAGCAGGTGGATAGCCAGCGTCAGGGCGGCGGCGAGAGCCGGATTGCCGCTCAACCCCAGCAGCACGCCGAACACGATGGCGGTGATGCAGAACAACAGCCACAAGCCCGACAGGCGGCGTAAAACCCGCACGCTGCGCGGCCGCGCAAACCCGTCCACCAGCGCCATGCCTGGAAAGGTTAAGGCAAGTGCCAAAAGGGCTTCAATCATGCGCGAGCTACCCCGCTGATCACGATGGAATATATTGGATAGCGTTGCGTTCTCTTACGACAGCGCAATATCCGGCGCGTCTTCCTGTTTCATGCCTACCAAGTGATAGCCCGCATCGACATGATGCGTCTCGCCGGTGACGCCCGAAGCGAGGTCTGACAGCAGATAGAGCGCCGCGCCGCCAACATCCTCAATCGTGACGTTGCGGCGCAGTGGGGCGTTCAGCTCGTTCCATTTGAGGATGTAGCGGAAATCGCCGATCCCGCTCGCCGCCAGCGTCTTTATCGGCCCGGCGCTGATCGCGTTGACGCGGATATTGCGCGGCCCCAGATCATTGGCGAGGTATTTGACGCTGGTTTCCAGCGCCGCCTTGGCCACGCCCATGACGTTGTAATGCGGCACGACCTTTTCCGCGCCGTAGTAACTCAGCGTCAGGATCGCGCCGCCGCTTTCGGGCATCATCGCGGCGGCACGCTGGGTGATCGCCACCAGCGAATAGGCCGAAATGTTCATCGTCATCAGGAAATTGTCGAGGCTGGTGTCGACATAGTGCCCGCGCAGTTCGTTCTTGTCGGAAAAGCCGATCGCGTGAACCACGAAGTCGATGCTGTCCCACCGCTGTTTCAGTGCGGTGAAAGCGGCATCGAGCGATTCCATGCTGGAAACGTCGCATTCAAAGGTGAAATCGCTGCCCAGTTCGGCGGCGAGTGGGATCACCCGCTTGGCCAGCGCTTCACCCTGATAGGAAAACGCCAGTTCAGCGCCGTGTTCGGCCAGCTTTTTGGCGATGCCCCAGGCGAGCGACTTGTCATTGGCCAGCCCCATGATCAGGCCGCGCTTGGCCTGCATCAATCCGGGCATTAAACCGGGCATTGATCCGTTCATTCCGTCATCTCCTCGCGTTCTTCGCCAAACGCTGTGTGTGGCTGTGTCAGCGCCAACGCCGCATTCAATTCTGCGCCAATAACCAGCCCAAGCCCGACGAGCCAGAAAAACAACAAGGTAACCATGCTGCCAGCCAGACTGCCGTAGGTCAGGTCATAGGTGAAGAACTGCCGCAGCACCACTGGTAGCGCAGCGGCGACCCCCAGCCACCACAGCATCGTGAATGCGGCTCCGGGCCAGCGCGGCGCGCGGGAATTGCGATATTGCGCAGGGGTCAGTCTGACGAACAGCACGTAAAGTGACCCGCCCAGCCCCAATGCGGGCAGCAGCCGGGACAGTCTGAGGGGCGCAATCACCTCACCCAGCTGCGGCAAGGCGGCGATGATCACCTGTTGCACCGCACCAATTGCCACCTGCGCGAACAGCGACAGCATCAACACCACCACCGCTGCCAGTGTCAGCCCGGCGGACAGCAGACGGGTTTTCCAGAACGCGTGCACCGGCGGCGTGTCATAGGCGCGGCGCAGGATGTCGCGGATCGTTTCGATCAGGCTCGATACCGTCCACAGGCCAACCGCTGCGCCCAGCCATAACAACCAGCCCGAACGCGCATAGATCACGTCTTCGGCGACCGGCCCGATCACGCTGGCGACCGAATCCGGCAGCGCCCGCGTCACCGCAGCGATCATTGCTTCGGCATTGGCGCGCCCGCCGAGCAGATCGAACAGCGCCGCGCCCAGAATGAAGAACGGGAAAATCGCCAGCATCGACAGATAGGCCAGATTGCCCGCGTGGATGAAGCCATCGTTGAAGGTGCCGGTGATGACCCGGCGGATCACCTGCACGGCCTGTTTAAAGGGGGCGGTGTCGATCACCGGATAGATGCCCGCGCGCCCGGCCCGCTACAGGCCGAACTTCTCCCGTGGGCGGGCGGTGTCAACCCAGCCGTCGAGCCGTTCTTCCAGCGCAGCCAGATCTGCGGGAAGCTGGATTTCGAGCGTGACCAGTTGATCGCCGCGTTCGGGCTTGCCATCCACGACCTTGCCGTTCTTCTTCGTCCAGCCCTTGCCCGCCAGCCGCAAAACCGTGCCGCCGTTGGTGCCCGGCTTGATCGTCAGCATCACCGCGCCATCGACCGTCGGGCATTTGACCTTCGCGCCGCGCACTGCCTCGTCAAGGGTGATCGGCAGATCCATGCGGATATTGTCGCCTTCGCGCCGGAAGAACGGATGGCTGCCGACCTCGACCATCACGATCCCGTCACCATATCCGCCGACCCCGAGTTGCCCCTTATCCTTGAGGCGCATGATCGTGCCATCATCGACGCCGGCGGGCAGTTTGAGGTTGATCGCCTTGCCATCGGCCAGCGTGATGCGCTGATCTCGCCCGGCGGCGGCATCGACGAATGGAACGGCGAGGCGGTACTGGATATCGGCCCCGCGGCGCGGCGGCGGGGGTGGTGGCGGAGCCTGACGGCCAAACCCGCGCCGCGCGCCTGCACCCGGCTGCTGACGTGCTTTGCCGCCGAACAGCCCTTCGAACAGGTCGCTGAGATCAACATCATCAGGGCCAACGCCGCCGAAATCTCCGCCGCCCGGCCCCGCACCATAAGTGCCGCCGCCTCTATGGCCGCCGCGCGCGCCCATCCCGGCAAAGGGGTTGGCGGGATTGCCTTCGCCATCAATTTCGCCGCGATCATATTGCGCGCGCTTGTCCTTGTCGGACAGCAGATCATAGGCGCGGGTCACGTCGGAAAATCTCTCCGCCGCGTTGGGTTTGTCCTTGTTGCGATCGGGGTGCAGTTCCTTCGCGAGCTTGCGATAGGCGCTCTTGATGTCCGCTTCGGATGCGGTGCGGGCAATGCCAAGTGTGCTGTAAGGATCGCGCATGGTGATTTAGCTAGGTGCAACAGTGGCAAGTGGCAAGCATCGAGCCGCACGAACGAACAGACGAAATTTACCATGCGCGCCTTTTCCCGGCGGGCGCAGGTGCCTATGTCCCGTGTGCAGCAACATAGTAAGGAAGCCCGATGTCCAGCGCACCCTCTCTTGATGATGCCCAGCTTGCCGCCAGTGTGCTGCCCGCCGGGGCCGATCCGTTTGCGCTGTTTGACGAATGGTTCGCCGCAGCCCATGCCAGTGAACCGAATGATTCCAATGCCATGGCGCTCGCCACGGCGACGGCGGATGGCGCGCCTTCGGTGCGGATGGTGTTGTTGAAGGGCCACGGCGCGGGCGAGATCGCGGGCGGGGGCTTCACCTTTTTCACCAACGCCGAAAGCCGCAAAGGTGCGCATATCCGCGCCAATATGCAGGCCGCGCTGCTGTTCCACTGGAAAAGCCTGCGCCGCCAGATCCGTATCGAAGGCCCGCTGATCGAAGTCAGCCCCGAGGCTGCTGACGCCTATTTCCACTCGCGCCCGTTCAAAAGCCAGGTCGGCAGCGCGGCGAGCGACCAATCGCGTGCCCTGCCTGACCGCCAGACCTATTTGACCCGCGTGCAGGAAATCTGGGCCGCGCACGAGGGCGACGGCAAGGTGCCGCGCCCGCCGCACTGGACGGGATTCACGCTGTCGCCCCGCCGGATCGAGTTCTGGATTGATCGCGACAACCGCCTCCACGATCGCCGCGAATTCACACGCTCTGCGGCCGATGCGCCGTGGTCGGACACGCTGCTCTACCCCTGAGGAACCGCCAAATGCCGCAATCGATCCCCTATTGGCACGTCGATGCCTTTTCCGCTGTGCCGTTTAGCGGCAATCAGGCGGCGGTGATGGAGCTCGACGAATGGCTGCATGATGATGTGCTGATTGCGATCGCGGCGGAAAACCTGTTTGCCGAAACCGCCTTCGTGGTGCGCGATACGACCGGTGCGGCGGACTGGGAATTGCGCTGGTGTACGCCCGCCGAAGAGGTGAGACTGTGCGGCCATGCGACACTGGCGAGCGGGCATGTGCTATTGGGCCGCGATGGCGGCGAACAGGTCACTTTCCGCACCCGTCAATCAGGCATCCTCGAAGTGCGCCGCGCAAATGGTGCGTATGAAGTGGGGCTACCCTGCATTGCGACGACCCCCGGTGCATGGCCAGAAGCTGCCGCTTTGCTTGGCGCAGCGCCGCTGGAGACATGGCGCAATCCGCAGGGTTATGACCTGTTCCTCTATCCCGACGAGGCGACGATTCGGGCGTTGGAGCCTGACCTGCGCGGGCTTGCAAAGCTGGGCAATAATCTGTTCGTCTGCACTGCTCCGGGGCAGCGCACAGATATTGTCAGCCGCGTGTTCGTCCCCGGCGGCGGGGTGGATGAAGACCCTGTGACCGGCGCGGCCCACGCCGTGCTCACCCCGTTCTGGGCCGAAAAGCTGGGCCGCGATAGCTTCACCGCGCATCAGGCGAGCACGCGCGGCGGCGATCTGACCTGCCGCAAGGACGGGAACCGCGCATGGCTCGGCGGGCCGTGCGTCACTGTGGTTAAGGGAACCTTCTACCTCTAGCCAACCAACTATTTCGCGATCCCCCGCGCCCCTGCGCGGGAGCGCGCTGCTTTATCTCACCGAATACAAATCCAGCACATCGGCCGCCTGTTGCAGCATCGGCGGGCGCTGCGCACTGTCCGAATGGCCGAGCCGCACCAGCGTCACGCGCTGTTCGGGAGAAACCAGCACATATTGCCCCATATGCCCGATCAGCGAAAACAGTCTTGTCGGCGCGCGGGTTGGGAACAGTGGATGCTGGCCGGGCTCAGCGCCGGGAATCGGGCGGTTGAGCCAGGTCTGGAACCCATAATGCGGGCTGGCGGGGCTGGGGGCCACCATTGCTTCGACCCAGCGTTG
The DNA here is from genome assembly GCF_053628655.1 of Porphyrobacter sp. MBR-49. Taxonomy (NCBI): domain Bacteria; kingdom Pseudomonadati; phylum Pseudomonadota; class Alphaproteobacteria; order Sphingomonadales; family Erythrobacteraceae; genus Porphyrobacter; species Porphyrobacter sp. MBR-49. The sequence continues at coordinate 209,318 of NZ_JBRJGU010000001.1, read as the reverse complement.
CGGCACCAGTTGTTCACCACTGGGCGTGCGGCCTTTCAACCGCAGAAATTCCCCGAATTTGGCCCAGTCGCGCGCGCTGGCGTGCATCAGGCTGCCGCCGATCATCGTGCCTGATGCATCGAATTCGGGCACCATGCTGGCCATGCCCAGCGGGCCGAACAGCCGCACTTGCAGATAATCCGCCACCGCCTGCCGCCGGGCATCGGGTGCGTCGCTATCCGTCAGCGCGCGCGCGGCAATATCGGCGAGGATCACGCTGGTGTTCGACGAATATTCGAACTTTTCGCCCGGTTCGGCCTCAAGCGGCTGTTCGCTTGCCCAGCGCGCCATGTCGTCGCGACCGTCAAGAAACAGCATCCGCACTTCGCTGCTTTCATAGGGTGGATCGCCCGCTTCGGTGTGTCGCAGCCCGCTGCGCATTTGCAGCAGGTGGCGCAAGGTAATTTCGGCGCGGGGATCGCCGGGGCGTTGCCACAGGGCGACCGGGGCGGGCTCATCAAGGCTCAACTTGCCATCGGCGATCAACATCCCGATCAGCACCCCGGTTATCGTCTTGGCCATCGACCAGCTGATAAAACGGGTGTCCTTATCATAGCCCGGACCATAGCGTTCGGCGGCGAGTTTACCGTTTGCCATCACCACCACCGCGCGGGTTTCGCCCAGCCCCTCCATCGTGAACAGATCGTCGATCTGCCGGGCGAGCTGATCCTTGGGCGCCCCCGCATCATCGGTCACAGCGGCCAGCGCGGCCTCGGACAGCGGCGCTTCGGCAGGCGGCGCGGCGGTGCATCCGCTCAGTATCAGCAGCACTGGCGCGATCAGGTGCGCGCGGTTATGGCTTCGTTTGTTCAGGGTCATCGCACCTTCAATTCCCGATGTGTAAAGGCTTGGCAATGGCGAAATCACCTTCCCCGACCGGCAAGCGCGGCGCGCGCTTCGGCCTGCGCGCGGGGCTGTGGCTGCTGGTGTTGATTGTTGCGGCGCTGGGCGCGGCGGTGTGGGCGTTTCGCGAACCGATCAACGGTTATGGCAGCATCGCGTCGGCCTATTCGGCGCGGGTCGCCTGTTCGTGCCGGTTCGTTGCCGGGCGCAGCCTTGATGATTGCACCAAGGACAAGCTGGCGGGGATGGAGGCGGTGACGCTGTCGGATGACCCGGCGACCCAAAGCGTGACCGCGCGTTTCCCATTGGTGGCCGATGCAACCGCGACCTACCGCAAAGGCTATGGCTGTGTGCTGGAGAAGTGGGAGGAGTAAGTCCCCACCGATTCAACCTCACCGGCATTCAAGCGGATTTCAAATGCAGGTTCAGAACCCGATCCCATTAATCAGACGGCGGGTCAGTATTCACATCGGCGCCGCCATTCATGGTTGTGGATCCGGATATTCGCAGCTTCTCTTGGCGGTGAACCTGAGACATTGATATTGTATGATCAACGCCCTTGATCGTTATTGCGATGGTTCCCTCCTCAGTATAACTGATCAATCCTTTTTCTTTCAGATACCAGATGTGAAAATCAAACGCTTCGTCGGAACATCCGACAAGTTTTTGCAATGAATATTGCCCAACGCCCGCATCCTGGGCAAAACTACGCCTGCGACGATATAGGTGCATCAATAGTTTTTCGTGGGCTTCGCCATCCGAAAGCGCGAGCTGCTCTCCTTCTGCGCTGAATTCACTTTCCGCAAAGGGGAAACCGATTTTCGCAGCATATTCATCGTCATACTTTGCCCGATCGTCGGGGTTTTTCAATGCTCTGTATGCTTCCAGAACGTCCCGTAATTTGTCGGTATCGGCGGTTTCGGGATGATCGGGATGGTATCGCTTCGCCAGATTGCGATATGCAGTTTCCAGCGTTTGCAGATCGCATCTGGGGTGCACATGAAGAACCGCGTAGAAATCAACAAAGCCTTGATCAGTCGTCATTCTCGATACCCCCCGGTGCCCTACTCGACTGTCAGCGAGTAAAATGCCCGAACAGTATCGCAACGCGGCCATGCGGACGCAAGACGCTTATCATCTTTGCTGGCCACTGCACGGCGGAACCGTTTGAGAGGCTGGAAAATGGCCGCGGGTTAGCCCCTTACCCCCGATACAGCCCGTCGATCCGTTCCTGATACCGCTCACGGATCTTGTGGCGCCTGATCTTCATGCTCGGCGTCATTTCCTCGTTTTCGATCGAGAATGCTTCATCCGCAAACGCGAATTGACGCACTTTTTCGATCACCGACAGATCGGCATTGGTGCGATCGACTGCGGCGCGCACTGCGTTTTTGAAGGCGGGCAGTTCCTGCAACGCTTTCAAATCGAATTTCTCGTCATTCTCACGCGCCCATTCAAGCGCCCATTCGGCATCGGGCACAATCAGCCCGACCACGTAAGGCCGCTTGTCCCCGCTCACCATCGCCTGCGCGATTTCGGGCTGGAGCGTCAGCATCCCCTCAACCTTTTGCGGGGCGATATTGTCGCCCTTGTCGTTGACGATCATGTCCTTCTTGCGATCAGTGATGACGATCCGGCCCTTGTGGTCGAAATGGCCGATATCGCCGGTATGCAGCCAGGGTCTCCCGTTTTGATCCTCCGGATCGGGTTGCAGCGTGCGCGCGGTTTCCGCCTCGTTGCGCCAATAGCCGTGCATCACCAACTCGCCGCGCACCAGAATCTCGCCATCTTCGGCAATGCGCACTTCCACGCCCCTGAGCGGCGGGCCGACGGTGTCCATCTTGAGGCCGGCCGCCGGACGGTTGCAGCTGATCACCGGCCCGGCTTCGGTCTGGCCGTAGCCTTGCAGCATGGTGAGGCCCATCGCATCGAAGAAATTGCCGACTTCGGGATTGAGCGGCGCGCCGCCTGATACCATCGCCTTGATCCGCCCGCCAAACTTGGCGCGAATCTTGGGGCGCAGGGTTTTTTCGACGAGGAAATCGACCGGCTTGTCACGCAGGCGCTTTTTGCCCTCTGTGGCTTTGCCAGCGATCCTGAGCGCGCTGTCCATCATGAAATTGGCGACTTTGCCCTGTTTTTCGACCTGTTTCATGATCCGGGTGCGCAACACTTCGAACAGGCGCGGGACGACTACCATGATGGTGGGGCGCGTTTCCTCGATATTCGATGCGAGCTTTTCCAGCCCTTCCGAATAGAAGATTTCCGCGCCGACCCCGATCGGCAGATATTGCCCGCCCGAATGTTCATAGGCGTGCGACAGCGGCAGAAACGACAGGAAGCGTTCGTCGGTGATGCCGAAATCTTCGATTAAAACCTCGGCAGCGCCTGCGACATTGCACAAAATCGCGCCGTGGTGCTGCATCACCCCGCGTGGTGCGCCGCCGGTGCCGCTGGTATATATCAGGCAGGCTGTGTCATCGCGCTGAATGCCGGCAATGCGCGCGTCCACCGCCGCGCGCGCCGCAGCCGCATCGCCGGAAATCAGCGCCGCCCAATCGTGATATTCAAAGCTGCTCGATTGCTGGCGTTTGAGATCCTCAATCCCGATAACGTGTTCGGCCAATCCGGTCTGACCGATCGCGCCAACCACTGGGGCGAGCAGTTTTTCGTTCGAAACGAACACCGCCCTCGCGCCTGAATTATCGAGGATATGCGCGTGATCGCGGCGGGTGTTGGTGGTGTAGGTCGGCACGGTGATGCACCCGGCGGCCATGATGGCGAGGTCAGCGATGCACCATTCGGGCCGGTTTTCCGAAACCAGCGCCACCCGGTCGCCATCGTTCAACCCCATGGCGCGCAGGCTTTCCGCCAGCAGGCACACCTGCTCTGCCGCGGAACGCCAGCTTTGGGTTATCCATTGCCCGCCCGCCTTGTGGCCCAGAAACGGCGCATCGCCCTTGGCGTCGGCGCGTTTGAGGAACAGCTCGACGAGGTTCTGCGCCCCATCGATATCCTGCAACAGCTGGTTATCCGCAGGGTTCACCACCGCGCGGGCAGCGTGAAGCTGAGTTGGAGAATGCTCTGGCAAAGGCTCCTGATCCCTTCGAATATTATTCGGGGTTCATGTGCGTCCCCGTGAAGCCGCAGATTAGAAGCTGATTGCGGGAGCGGCAAGCGGTGTGCGCAGCGATGTGCTCAAATGCTATTCATAGGCCAGCTTGCTTTGCAGGCGCGGGTCCACCGCCACTTCCCACCCGCCACCGGGCAACAGCCGCAGGGCATTGGCCTTGAGCGGCGGCGCGCCTGTGCGGATGCTGGCATGGCCAAGCGCCTTGAGCGCGGCCTCCATGCCTTCGAGCGCGGTGCCACCCTCGATCAACACGCTATCGCCAAAGCTCATGATGAACGGCAGGCCCAGCGCACTTTCCGCTGACAGGCCGAAATCCACCACGCCGATGATCGAGCGGGCAACCTGCACCGGGATCGTCGGGCCGCCCGCCGCGCCGATCACCAGCACAATCCGGCCATCGGCATCATAGACGATTGTCGGCGCCATCGACGAACGCGGGCGCTTTCCGCCTTCGACCCGGTTGGCGACCGGCTTGCCATCAGCTTCGGGGGTGAGGGTGAAATCGGTGAGTTCGTTGTTGAGATAAAACCCGCGCCAATACAGCCCCGATCCGAACGCGCCTTCGACGGTTGAGGTGTAGCTGATGGCGTTGCCGGCACCGTCAACAATCGCGAAATGGGTGGTGCCATTTTCCGGTTCCTCCGGCCCGTCACCGCGTGCCAGCGGCGCACCGGGCGGCACGCCTGCCTCGGCCTTGGCCAGCGCGGTGTCAGGGGAAATCAGCATTGCACGCTGTTTGAGGTAGCCCGCATCGACCAGCCCAGCGACAGGGACTTCGACGAAATCGGTGTCGCCCGAATACAGCTCGCGATCAGCATAGGCGAGCCGCTGGCTTTCAACGAACAGATGCCAGAATTGCGGATTGTCCGGGCCAAGCGCGGCCAGATCAAAGCCTTCGAGCTGCGCGAGCATCTGCGCCACCGCGACCCCGCCGGACGACGGCGGCCCCATCCCGCATACCCGGTAAACACGGTATGGTGCGCATACCGGGGCGCGTTCTTTCGCCTGATAGGCGGTGATATCGGCAGGCGTTATGCGCCCGTCCTGCGGGGTTTCGCCCGCCACGTAGCTGGCGAGCGCGGCGGCGGCGCTGTCACCATACATCGCCTCTGGCCCGGCCTTGGCGAGCGTCTCCAGCGTATCGGCCAGCGCAGGCACACGCACCGTCGCGCCAATCGGCAGCGGTTCGCCATCGGCGCCGAAAAACACCGCGCGCGCAGCAGCGGTCTTGTCCGCTCGGCCCTTGTTCGCGGCTAGTGATTCGTGCAACCGCCGGTTCACGGTGAAGCCGTCGCGGGCCAGCGCAATCGCGGGCTCGAACAGCGCGGCCCAGGGCAGCGTGCCGTGTTTCGCATGGGCCTCGGCGGCGAGCGCGATGTTGCCAGGCACCCCGACGCTGAGGCCCGAAAACACGCGGATTTCGCGCGGCAGCACCTTCCCATCGGCGTCAAGGAAGCGGTTGCCCGTGGCGGCGGCAGGCGCAGTCTCACGCCCGTCGAAAGTGGTCAGTGCGCCGGATTCGCCGTCAGCGCGCAGCATGAACCCGCCCCCGCCGATGCCCGAGCTTTGCGGTTCGACCACGGTCAGTGCCAGCATCACCGCGATGCCTGCATCAACCGCCGATCCCCCTTGCGCAAGGATAGCCTCCCCCGCTGCCGTCGCGCGCGGATCGGCGCTGCTGACCGCGCCTGCGGGGATCGGAACCGCAGCAGCGGTTTGCGGAGCGGGTGTGGCGGTGCAGGCTGCAGCGGCAAGAGCCAGCGGGGCGATCAGATGATGAAACAAACGCATGAAACGCTCGCTATTCGCTTCCCACCGCTTCGGCAATGCTAGTGAAGCCATCGCGCCGCATCAGAACCTCCAACCCGCGCACGATCCGCGCGCCAAGCCCCGGCCCTTCATAGACCATCGCCGAATAGAGCTGCACCAGGCTGGCCCCTGCGCGAATACGCTCCCACGCGTGCTGCGCGCTGGCGATGCCGCCCACGCCCACCAGCGGGATTGCGCCGCCGGTCGCCTTGCGAAAATCGCGCAGCCGTTGCACCGCCAGATCGCGCAGCGGCTCACCCGACAGCCCGCCTGCCTCACCCGCGTGGTGTGATCGCAAGGCGGGCCGCGAGATCGTGGTGTTGGAAACCACCAGCGCGCCCAGCTGCTTGTCGATGGCGATCCGCGCAATCGCGTCGATATCCGCAGGCTCCAGATCGGGCGCGACCTTGAGGAAGATCGGCGGGGGCGCGTCACACTTCGCCTCGGCCCGCGCGGCGATCACCGCATCGATCAGCGCGGTCAGCGCGGCTTCATCCTGCAAGGCGCGCAGGCCCGGCGTGTTCGGGCTGGAGATATTGACGCACAGATAGCTTGCGAACGGGGCCATCATTTTCGCCATCACCGCGTAATCAGCAATGCGATCCGGCGAATCCTTGTTGGCCCCGATATTGACCCCGACAATGCCGGGCCGTGCCGCGCGCGTGCGCAGCCGTTCAAGCGCCGCTGCGCCGCCAGCATTGTTGAACCCCATGCGGTTGATGACGGCCTTGTCTTCAACCAAGCGGAACAGCCGCGGTTTGGGGTTGCCCACCTGCGGCAGCGGTGTGATCGAGCCGACTTCGGCGAACCCGAAACCGAGGCCGAGCAGCGCATCGGGCACCTCGGCATCCTTATCGAACCCCGCCGCGACGCCGACCGGATTGGGGAAAGTGAGCCCCGCAACCGTAATCGCCAGCCCATCAGGGGCAGGCTTTGGCGTGCGAAGCGGCAGCGCGCAAAGCGCGCGAATCGCCAATCGGTGTCCGGTTTCCGGATCGAACGCGAACATGGCGGGCTTGAGCAAATGAAACAGCATGGGAATCGCGCCTATGGCAGTGTGCGGCAGGTGTCGAGCACCTGAACAATACACCTTCACGCTTTAACGCCTGATCCCAGGCGGTTTTGGCAGAATATGACAATCTTGTAATATGTTACCTTGCCAGCCGATACATTTTTTTGTCGCTTACATACAATCCCGCAGGCGATTCGTAGTCTAAGGCAATTCTTGCGACCCGAAGGGCTCGGAGCATCATTGCAAAGAGTTCCTCAACTTTCATAGGCGGCGTTCCTTACGGAGCGCCGCCTTTTTTTGACCATCTCACTTTTGACTGCGGAAACAAATGCAGTAATAGTGGGTTGGGTAAGTTATGGACGCGATCTTTCCTCCCGCTCAATTATCCGAAAGGGTCACGGTTGATCCGCCGCGCCTTACGCCAGCGGCGCTGATTACGATCGATTACATCGCGCCATCGCAATCCATCGCGCCGTACGTCACCACCCTGTATCATTTCCGCTGCGATGAACCGGTGATCCGCGACATTCAGCCAGCCTCGGTCGGTCATCTGTGCTTGTTCCCGCATGGCACGGGTGAATTGCATTTTGCCGACGGGAACCGCGACCCCAATCATGCCGTTGGGCTGCTCACCCCGCTTTCGCGCGCGGTGGCGATTGTGATTGATGGGCCATTCCACGCTGTTGGCGCGGCGCTGACCCCGCTTGGCTGGGCGGCGCTGACCGGGCTTCATGCCGGGAGGCACCGTGACCGGCTGTTGCCTGCTGGACCGGTGCTTGGGCCGGAAATCGATGCGCTTGGTGTGCAGTTGCTTGGTGCATATCGCGCAGGCACAATGACGGGACAGGAATGCGCTCTGGCGATCGGCTCCTTCATCGAAGGTCGGATACGCCCGGTCAATCCGCGCCATCTTGAACTCATCATCGCGGTGGGGCGCTGGCTCAGTGCCGGGTTCAATCCGGAAGTCAGCGCGCTGAACGGGACTGCTGGCTATTCCACACGACAGGTGCAGCGCCTAGTCGAACGTTATTTTGGCCTGCCGCCCCGGGCACTGGCGCGCAAATACCGCGCATTGCGGGTCGCCGCGCTGCTTTCTTCCCCGCAATTGTCGCTGGAGGACGAGGCCGAAATTGCCGAAGCTTTCTTCGATCAATCGCACATGATCCGCGAAATCACCCATTTCGTCGGGCGCACCCCGGCTCGGCTGAACGATCGGGAAACGCCCTATCTTGCCGAGATGATCAATTCGAGGAACCTGCGCGAACTGGGGGGCTAGTCGCGCAGGGCTGCATTCTTTACACCGATGAAATTGTGCCAATCTGACCTGAGAGTGACCATGCCCCATTTCCGCGCTGCTTCCGCATTTGCTGTTACCCCCTCGCTGTTGGCGCTGGCGCTGGCGCTGTCACCGGTCGGCGTTGCCGCGCAGGACGCAGCGCCCGCACCTGCGGCTGAAAGCACCGCCAGCGAAGCTGCGGCGATTGATGCGCTGTTTGCCGCCTATGATGCAGAGCAGCTCGCCAATTCTCCGCTTGGCAAGGCCTTCCGCGGCATCCGCGATCAGGATTACGGCAAGTGGGATGACCCTTCCGATGCGGCGGCTGATGCCGAGCTTGCGCGCTTGCAGGATACAGCCACCCGAATGCGCGCTTCGTTCGATCCGGCGCAATTGCCCGCCCAGCAAGCGCTGTCTTACCGCCTGTTTGAACAGCTGGCGGCGCGCCGCGCCTCGCTTCACCCCTACCGCGACTATGGCTACATCTTCGACCAGATGAACGGCGCGCAAAGCCGGATGCCTGCGTTTCTGATCAGCGCCCACCGGGTCGCCAATCTGGCTGAGGCCGAAGCCTATGTCTCGCGCATCGAAGGCATGGGGCCGCAGCTGGACGCGCTCATCGCCAAGGCGCGCGATCGGGCGGACGCAGGCGTAATGCCGCCCAAATGGGTCTATCCTTACGTGATTTCCGATATCGGCAATCTGCTGGGCGCAGGCGATGATAACGCGGTGCTGGAGGATTTTGCCAAGAAGCTCGGCCAGCTTGATCTGCCCGCCGAACAAAAAACCGCCTTGCAGGAACGCGCCCGCGCAGGGTGGAGCACCGCCGTCGCCCCCGCCTACCAGCGCCTGCGCGCCGAAATGGAGCGCCAGCAGGCCATCGCTCCGACCGGTGATGGCGTGTGGCGCTTTCCCGAAGGCGACAAATATTACGCCGCGCTGCTCGCAAGCTATACCACCACCGATCTGACCGCTGACGAAATCCACGCCATCGGCCTCGGCGAAGTCGACCGCATCCACGGCGAAATGCGCGGGATCATGGCCAAGGTTGGCTTTACCGGCACCTTGCAGGAATTTTTTGCCTACACCCGCGATGACGCGCGCTTCTTCCACACCAGCCGCGAAGATTACATTGCCGATGCCAAGCAATATCTGGCGGCGATGGATGCCAAGCTGCCCGAATTTTTCGCCACTCTGCCAACCGATCCGCTGGAGATCCGCGCGGTTGAAGCCTTTCGTGAAAAAAGCGCGGGCAAGGCCTTTTATCAGCGCCCTGCGCCTGATGGATCGCGCCCGGGCATCTACTACGTCAACCTCTACAACCTGCGCGACATGTCAAAGAATGAACTGGAAGCGCTGGCCTATCATGAAGGCTTGCCGGGCCATCACTTGCAGCTTTCGGTGCAGACCCAGCTTGGCAACCTGCCCGCTTTCCGGCGGTTTGGCGGGGTGACCGCCTATTCCGAAGGCTGGGGCCTCTATACCGAGGAACTGGGCAAGGACATGGGGTTCTATACCGATCCCTTCTCCGATTTCGGACGGCTCGGCATGGAATTGTGGCGCGCCGCGCGGTTGGTGGTCGATACCGGCATCCACCACAAACGCTGGAGCCGCGAAGAGGCGATGCAATATCTCGCCGACAACACACCGAACCCGGCGGGCGACATCGAAAAGGCGATTGAACGCTATGTCGTCTATCCCGGGCAGGCGACCGCTTATATGATCGGCAAATTGAAGATCATGGAGCTGCGCGCGATGGCTCAGGCCGAATTGGGCGCTGATTTCGACATTCGCGCCTTCCACGATGTGATCCTCACCAGCGGGCCGGTGCCGCTGTCGATCATGGAGGAAAATGTCGGCAGTTGGGTCGCAGCACAAAAGGGCGGCTGATCGCCCGCGCGGTTTTTGCGATTGTAATCGGAGCGGATTGCTCCTATTTCTAATTCAGAACGATTTCGTCTGAATTGAGAACTGCTCGCAATGCGCCTGTCAAACCTTGCTGATTATGCCGTGATCACGATGTGCCAAGCCGCACTGCACTGCGGCAATGGTCGGGTGAGCGCGGCGGAACTGGCGGCGGAAACCGGGCTGCCGGTGCCGACCGTGCAGAAGCTGGTGTCAAAGCTGACAGCCGCTGGCCTGCTCCGATCAGTGCGCGGCGCGCATGGCGGCCTTCAACTGGGCCGACCTGCCGCCGCAATCACGGTCGCGGATATTGTCGAGGCGATCGAAGGGCCGATTGCGCTGGCGACCTGCATCGATCACGTCCCCTGCGATTTCGAAACCGGGTGCAGCATGAAACCGCACTGGCCGATCATCAATAACGCGCTGCGCGGCGCGCTGGCGGGGATCACCCTGTCGCAACTGCGCAATCCCCCTGCGCCGCGCCCGCTCCCCCTGGTTGAGGAACATCTGGCATGAACCAAGACACAGACCTGCAAGCCCGGCCCGAAACCGATATCGAGGCCCGCGAAGCTGCCGCGAAAGCCGCCGATTACGAGCATGGCTGGTCATCGGACATCGAAACCGAATTTGCTGAAAAAGGCCTCACCGAAGACACGGTGCGGTTCATTTCGGCCAAGAAGGGCGAGCCCGAATGGATGCTCGACTGGCGGCTAAAGGCGTTTCGCCTGTGGCAGAACATGGACGAGCCCGATTGGGCTAAGGTCGGCTATCCCGCGATCGACTATCAGGACGCCTATTACTACGCCGCGCCCAAGAAGAAGGTCGAACTCGGTTCGCTCGATGAACTCGATCCCGAGATCAAGCGCATCTACGACAAACTGGGCATCCCCTTGGGCGAGCAGGAAGTGCTGGCCGGGGTAAAGGGCGCGCACAAGGTCGCGGTGGATGCAGTGTTCGATTCTGTCAGCGTCGCCACCAGCTTCCGCGAGGAATTGAAGCGTGCAGGCGTGATCTTCCTCTCGATTTCAGAGGCGATCCGCGAATATCCCGATCTGGTGAAAAAGTGGCTCGGCCGCGTCGTGCCGGTGCGCGACAACTACTTTGCGGCGCTGAACTGTGCGGTCTTCTCTGACGGCACCTTCGTCTACGTGCCCGAAGGCGTGCGCTGCCCGATGGAGCTTTCGACCTATTTCCGCATCAATGCCGAAAACACCGGCCAGTTCGAACGCACGCTGATCATCGCGGAAAAAGGCAGCTATGTCAGCTACCTCGAAGGCTGCACCGCGCCGATGCGCGATGAAAACCAGCTCCACGCCGCCGTGGTTGAACTGATCGCGATGGACGATGCCGAGATCAAGTATTCGACCGTGCAGAACTGGTACCCCGGCAATGCCGAGGGCAAGGGCGGGATCTACAACTTCGTCACCAAACGCGCTTTGTGTCAGGGTGATCGTTCCAAGGTCAGCTGGACGCAGGTGGAAACCGGCTCTGCGGTGACGTGGAAATATCCTTCCTGCGTGCTCAATGGCGAGGATTCGGTGGGCGAGTTCTACTCGGTCGCGGTCACCAACAATTTCCAGCAGGCCGACACCGGCACAAAGATGATCCACAACGGCAAGAACAGCCGCTCGACGATCATCTCCAAGGGGATTTCGGCGGGCAAATCGTCAAACACCTATCGCGGCCTCGTCCGCGTCGGGCCGACCGCCAGCGGCGTGCGCAACTTCACCCAGTGCGACAGCCTGCTGCTCGGCGACCAATGCGGCGCGCACACCGTGCCCTATATCGAGGTGAAGAACCCCAGCGCGCAGATCGAGCACGAGGCGACCACGAGCAAGATCAGCGACGAACAGCTGTTCTACGCGATGCAACGCGGGCTGGGCGAAGAGGAAGCCGTGGCGCTGATCGTCAACGGCTTTGCCAAGGACGTGATGCGGCAGCTGCCGATGGAATTCGCAGTCGAAGCGCAGAAGCTGCTGGCGATTTCGCTTGAGGGGAGCGTGGGGTGAGTGAGAACTGGATCACACTAGGCGCAACAACCATTCCACTGTTTGGAATCGCCGGGAGCGCAGTAGCCTACGTGATAAAGTTGTTCCAAGACAAAGCGGTTAGGCGGCGCGAGCGTTTTTTCGAGCTTATGCAATTCATCGATGGCAAAGGCACCATCGCAGCGAAGGTAGCGGCAGTTTATTCGCTTCGGGAATTTTCAGAGCATCGTGAGTTTATCGTCCGGTTCTGTGAAGCACAGATGGACAACATCGAAGGCGCCGGAAGTGCTGCTGATAGCTTGAGGCAAGAAATGCAATTTACAGCGGATGCTATGCGAAAATGACCACTCGTAAAACCCTGGCCCTCAATCCCGATGCCGCCTCCACCGATGCCCCCGCGCTCAAGAAGAAGGGCCGTGGGTGGGAGATTTCGGATTCGCGCCTCGACGCCCTGCATGAACAGGCGCGCGAAATGCGGCGCCATTCGTCCGATGCGCACAAGGCGCTGGCGGAGAAGTTCGCGGCTGCCGATCTGGGCCGCTACACCTTCAAACGCCACGCCGTGGTCGGCAGCGCGATTGTCGATTTCAACTGCCACAATCTCGGCCTCGCGCTGGCGATTGACGAGGAGGGGCAGAACGATGCCCTCGTCAAGCGCCGCGACAAGAGCCTTGAAAGCGTCGGCATCAAGGTGATGCGGATCGCGGCCAGCGACATTCTCGATGACATAGACGCGGTGCTTGGGCGCCTCACCACCGTGATGCGCGACCGGATCACCGAACGCAAAGCCGCCGCCCGCGCGCACAAGGCGGCCAACCCGAAGCAAAGCTACGACCGCCCCAAACCGCACGGGGAGCGCAAGGGATGAACCTTGCCGTTTCCGTCTTCCCGGGCTTGACCCGGGACCCCGCTTTTCTTCCTTCCCGCGCAGCCCAAGGCAGCGGGACCCCGGGTCAAGCTCGGGGCGACGATGGACTTGAGAACTGACATGCTTGAAATCACCAACCTCCACGCCACCGTCGGCGGCCCGGACAATCCCACCCCGATCCTCAAGGGGCTGACGCTGCACGTCCCGGCGGGCGAAATCCATGCGATCATGGGGCCGAATGGCGCGGGCAAATCAACGCTGGCGAACGTGCTGGGCGGCAAGCCGGGGTATGATGTGACCGAAGGCAGCGTGACCTTCAACGGGCAGGACTTGCTCAGCCTCGAACCGCATGAACGCGCGGCGGCGGGGCTGTTCCTCGGCTTTCAATATCCGGTCGAAATCCCCGGCGTTTCCAACGTGCAGTTCCTGCGCGAGGCATTGAACGCCCAGCGCAAGGCGCGCGGGGAAGAACCATTGAGCGGCGGCGAGTTCCTGAAACTCGCCAAGGACAAGGCCGCGCTGCTGCAGATGGACATGGATATGCTCAAGCGGCAGGTGAATGTCGGCTTTTCCGGCGGCGAGAAAAAACGCGCCGAGATGGTGCAGATGGGCATTTTGAATCCCGCCTTTGCCGTGCTGGATGAAACCGATAGCGGCCTCGATATCGACGCGCTGCGGATTGTTGGGGCAGGGATCAATTCGATCATGCGCGCACCTGACAAGGGCGTGCTGCTGATCACCCACTACCAGCGCCTGCTCGACGTGGTGAAGCCCGACAAGGTGAGCGTGCTCGCCGATGGCCGGATTGTTGAAACCGGCGGCCCCGAACTCGCCCTGCGGCTGGAGGCCGAGGGTTACGATGCGGTGATGGCGTGACGGTAGCGACCCTCCCTACTCGCCGCGATGAAGCGTGGCGCTATGCCGATATGGACGGGCTGGCGCGGCTGGGCGCGGACGCGCTCGATCAGTGGCAGGCGATCGACGTGGGCGCGGGCGAGAGCGTGACGCGCTGCCTGATCGTCGGCAGCGATGCGCCCGAACTGCACCGCTTCCGCGTGACGCTGGGCGAAGGCGCGCAGGCCGCGTTCTTCGTCACCAATGCCGGACAGGATTACACCCGTGTCGAGATGGAAATCCGCCTCGCCAAGGGGGCGCATTTCGAATTTGGCGGCGTGACCATCGGCGGCGGTGATGCGACCCGCGAATTTGTGACCAAGGTGATCCATTCCGAACCCGAGGCGACCAGCAACCAGACAGTGCGCGCCGTTCACTGGAACACCGGCACTGGCAATTTCCTCGGCGAAATCAAGGTCGCGCGTCATGCGCAGAAGACTGACGCGGCGCAGGATTTCAAGGCGCTGTTGCTTGAGGCAGGCGCGAGCGCCAATGCCGTCCCGCAGCTCGAAATTTTCGCCGACGATGTGAAGTGCGCGCACGGCGCGACGGTGGGCGAATTGGACGAAGCCGCGCGGTTCTACATGATGGCGCGCGGGCTCGATCCCGCAACGGCGCAGCGGCTGCTGGTGCAGGCGTTTCTCGGCGATGCCTTCGTGGCGCTGGATGATGCGGATGAGCACGCGCGGCTGCTCGATGCGGCGCTCAGCGCGCTGGAGGGGGCACGGCTGTGAACGCACCTGCCACCATCAACCGCGACCTGCGCGGCGAATTCCCCGGCCTTACCACAGGCGAAGGCGCGCCGTGGCACTATCTCGACACTGCCGCGACGGCGCAGAAACCGCGCGCCATGATTGACGCGATGGCGCGCGCGATGGGGGAGGATTACGCCACCGTCCACCGCGGGGTCTATGCCCGGTCTGCCGAGATGACGCTGGCGTTTGAAGCGGCACGGCGCAAGGTCGCGAGCTTCATCGGCGGGGCAGAAAGCGAGCTGGTTTTCACCCGCGGCGCGACCGAGGCGATCAATCTGGTGGCGCAGACCTGGGGCCGCGCAAACCTCAAACCCGGTGATCGCATCCTGCTGTCGCAACTGGAGCATCATTCGAACATCGTGCCCTGGCAGATGATCGCCGCAGAAACCGGCGCAGTGATCGACGTTTGCCCGTTGACCGCCGACCACCAGATTGATCTGGACGCCGCCGAGGCGATGCTGACCGAGGCGCACAAGCTGGTTTCTTTTGCTCATGTCTCGAACGTGCTTGGCAGCGTGCTCGATGCCCCGCGCGCCGCCGCGCTGGCGCACACAGTCGGCGCGTTGCTGCTGCTCGACGGGTGCCAGTCCGCACCGCATATGCCGGTCGATGTTACGGCGTTGGGCTGCGATTTCTACGTCTTTTCCGCGCATAAGCTCTACGGCCCGACCGGGATCGGGGCGCTGTGGGCGCGCAGCGTTATTCTCGACGCCATGCCCCCCTATCAGGGCGGCGGGGCGATGATCGACCGCGTGACGTTTGAGCGCACCACCTATGCCCCCGCCCCGCAGCGGTTCGAGGCCGGGACGCCCGCGACCACCGAAGCCATCGCGTTCGGCGCAGCGGTCGATTACGTCAGTACCGCCGGACTGGCAGCGATCCACGCGCACGAAGCGGCGTTGACCGCCCGGCTGCGGCGCGAACTTTCCGCGATGAATGACGTGCGCCTGTTCGGGCCGCAGGACAGCGCCGGGATCGTCAGTTTCATGGTGGGCGACATCCACCCGCACGATCTCGGCACGATCCTTGACGAGGCAAATGTCGCAATCCGTGCCGGGCACCACTGCGCCCAGCCGCTGATGGATCACCTGGGCGTGCCCGCCACCGCGCGCGCCAGCTTCGGGCTCTATTCGACCGAGGCGGATATTGACGCCTTGCTGGCCGGGATCGCCCGCACCCGCCGCATTTTTGGAAGAGGATGAGAGCAATGGACAGCTCAGCCGATCAATCGGACATGACAGTCAGCAAACCACCCCGCGCGCGGGTGGAAGATGCGATTGACCACGATAGCGCGCCCGATAATTCCGCCCCGCGCAGCCGCGATTACCTTGATGGTTTTCTTGCGGCCAAGACCGGCAATGCGCCGACAGGCGGCGATGGCAGCGATTTGCAGGCCGATGTGATCGCGGCCCTGCGCGAAATCTATGACCCGGAAATCCCGGTCAATATCTACGATCTCGGCCTGATTTACGGGGTCGAGGTCGATGATGATGCCGATGCCATCGTCACCATGACGCTGACGACGCCGCATTGTCCGGTGGCCGAATCAATGCCGGGCGAGATTGAACTGCGCGTGTCATCGGTGCCGGGGATTCGCGATGCCGAGGTGGTTCTGGTATGGGATCCGCCGTGGGGGCCGCACAAGATGTCGGACGAAGCCCGGCTTGAACTGGGAATGTTGTGATGACCGAAACCACCACCAAACCGCGCCCCGCGCCCAAGGCGGCGGTGATCCTCACCCCCGCTGCCGAGGAGCGGATTGCCGATCTGATGGCCAAGGCGCCCGCGGATGCCATCGGGGTCAAGCTGTCGACCCCGCGCCGGGGCTGTTCGGGCCTCGCCTATTCGGTCGATTACGTCACCGCCGAAGCGAAGTTCGATGAGAAGATCGTGACGCCCGGCGGTGTGTTCTACATCGACGGGGCGAGCGTGCTCTATCTGATCGGCAGCATCATGGACTGGCGCGAGGATGATTTCACCGCCGGGTTCGTGTTTGAAAACCCCAACGCCAAGGGTGCCTGTGGCTGCGGCGAAAGTTTCATGGTATAAACAGCGGTATGGCTGACAGAGACCAAGCAGAGCGCGATATTCTGAGCGGTTTGGCGCAAATTGCAACCGGGTTTGGGTTGCTTGCTGTTGCAGCCCTTGGCGCAATGGCTACGCATAAGCAGGGTGCGAGGCCTGACCAGCGGCCGGGCACACGGTCACTGGACGAGCTTCTTCGTCAACGCCCGACCCCGCGACGCAAACCGCCCGAGAGCGGACTACCCGTTCCTGCTATCCCGCCGCGCGGTCCGCTACCTATGCAGGGTGGCGCTGCCGCCCAGTTGGATTTTGACAGCTAAGGCACTCAGGCTTCCGCCGCCAGTCGCGCGATCAGACGGCTTTCCAGTTCATCGACTTCGCCATCGGCATCGATCATCTTTTCAAGCCATTCGTTCTCGAAATCGGTCACGACTTCGCCCGCTGCTGCCTGCGCATCGTAATCCGGCCCGGGCTTGGGCTTCTTGCCGAACACCTTGCCGAAATGGTTCGACACCTGCGGCGCTTCACGCGCGACCCGGCCCATAAGCCGGCCCATGCTGGCGCTGTTGTCGGCGATGAAGCCTTCCAGCTCCAGCTTGCGTTCGTGGCTGACCTGCGCGTTGGAAAGCGTGAAGCCTTTGATATAATTGGCAACCCCGTCGATGAACAGATTATCCCACTCGGGCGAGTTTTCCTCCGCGATGGTTTCGTCCTTCAGCCGGAACAGCATTTCGGCGTCAAACCGCGTCACGGCGGCGGGGCCGTGGCCGCCGCTGGCGAAGATCACCCGGCGGATGATCCGGCATTCGGCCGCGCTGATATGGGCCGCGTCAAGCGTCCCGCCGCAGCGGGTCGCGCCGGAACCTGTGATGACGGCACGTTCGACCTGATCGAGCACGTAATTCTTGAGCCGGTCGGGCGTATTTTCAGCGCGTTCAATGATCCGCACCAGCGTTTCCAGTTCGACCATGCTTTCGACCACGCCATCGGAATCGATCTGGCGGATCAGCCAGGCGGCTTCATCATCGCTGCATTGCAGGCGCGGCGGGGCGGCGTTGAGCACAAATTCGCCGATTGCCTCGACAAAGAAATCGCACCATTCGGGGCTACGGTCGCGCAGCGAATTGTTGAGCGCAAACAGCGCCTCGGCCTCGGCGCGGGTGATGATGCCATCGCCCCAGCCTTCGCGGCGCAGGCTGATCAGCTCTTCTGACGTAACCTGCCCGTCAGCCGCAGCGCGCTGCGCGAAGTCGATGAATTGCGTGGTCATGGCGCAGTCAAATCCCCTAGTTTGGCAATGCGTCATGCCACCAACAGGCTTAAGACGGGGTTACCAAGGGGATTATCGGGTTTCCAGTTCGCGGATGCAGGCGCCCTGATCGACCGTCGCCCCACCTTGGCGCAGTCGCGCATCGACATGGGTGGCGGTTGGCTCCGCCCCGGCGCTGAGCGGGTAGAGGAAGATATCGAGCACGCAGGATGGCCCGGCAAATTGCAGCTTGCGCGCGTCGCCTTCGGCAAGATCGATGCGCGGCGCACCGAACCGGCGGGTAAGCGCGCCTGCGGGCGATCCGATCACGCCCCCTAGCCCTTGTGCCGCCATCACCTGCGGCACCACCACAATCGCGCTGCGCGGTGCGGCGCGGTCAGCGGCAGGCCTCGCGCCGCCCACGCAGCCGGACAGCGCCAGCCCCAGTGCAGTAAGAGCAATCACGCGCCGGATCATCGCGGCCCGCCCGCCTGCTCCAGCCGCCGCAGCACCAGATGCGCGCCCGCCGCCGCGCCAATGATCGGAGCGATCAGGTTCACCAACGGCACCAGCATCAACCCTGCAACCGCCGCGCCCAGCAGCATCCGTTCGCCGCGCCCCGCCGGATTGCCCACCTCATCACCCGCGCAATGACGCAGCCACGCCATGTCGGTCAGTTCGCGCCCCAGCAGCACGGCATTTACCGCCAGAAACACCAGCGCCGGGCCGATCCCAGTGAACATGACCAACCCCGCAACCGGCAGCGCCAGCGCGTTGTAGCCCAGTGCCCTGCGCAGTCCGCGCAGCGAATTGGTCAGATCGCGGCGGAATGGCAGCGCGCGCGCCGTGGCCGCCAGCGCCGGATAATACCGCGCTTCGACCGCCGCCACGACCTCGTCGGCGAAGAACTGCAGCACCGCCAGCGCCACAATCCGGAACAGCAGCCACACCGCGATCGGCACCAGCACCAGCGCAAACAGCACGGCCCACCCCCCGTGCGCGCCCAGCCTTTCGCCCAAGGCGGCAAGCCCGAAATAGAACCCCCCGCCCAGTCCTGCGAACAGCGCCAGCGTGATTGCGATGCTCTTGATCGCCACCATTACCACGGCGCGGTCGGCAAGCTGGCCAATGGCTTTGGCAAGAGCGGCGGGAACAGCGGACATGGGGCGGGAAATGCGGGCAGCGCCGCGCGAAGTCAACGCATGCGAACCGCACCGCACACAGGTCTTGGCGCGGGCCAAGAAGGCGGCTAGGCGGCGCGCAAGCGCTATTGAAGGAACTTGCCGTGCCCGAAACCACCCCGCCCCGTTATGACGTGATCGCCATCGGCAATGCCGTGGTCGATGTGATTGCTTCGTGCGAGGAGGAGTTGATCGACGAACTCCAGCTCAATCGCGGCGGGATGACGTTGATCGACGAGGCGCGGGCTGATGAACTTTACGAAGCCATGCCCCCGGCGCGCGAATTGTCGGGCGGGTCTGCGGCCAACACGCTTGCTGGCCTTGCCACGCTTGGCCTGCAATGCGCGTTTATCGGGCAGGTTTCTGACGATCAGCTGGGCAAGGTGTTCCGCCACGATATGCGCGCCACCGGGATCGATTTTGATACGCCCGCGCGTGAAGGCGAACCTGCCACCGGCCGCGTGCTGATCTTCGTCACCCCCGATGGCGAGCGGACGATGAACACCTTTCTTGGCGCGGGCCAATACCTCCCCGCCGCTGCATTGGACGAAGATCTGATCGCTTCGGCGGCGATTCTCTATCTCGAAGGCTACTTGTGGGATCCCGAGGAACCTCGCCGCGCGATGCGCCGCGCGATCGAAGTGGCGCGTGCGGCGGGCCGCAAGGTTGCCTTTACCGCTTCGGAAAGCTTCGTGATTGACCGCCACGGCGATGATTTCCGCGCCATGATCGAAGACGGTGTGATCGACATCCTGTTCGTCAACGAAAGCGAACTCGCCACCCTGACCGGCGAAGCTGATTTCGAAGCGGGCCTTGCGATGGTCGCGGGCAAGGTGCCGGTGCTGGTCGCCACCCGCAGTGAAAAGGGCGCAGTCGCGATTGCCCATGGTGAGCGCGCCGAGGTTGCCGCGGTGCCGGTGATCAAGGTGGTCGACACCACCGGCGCGGGCGATCAGTTCGCCGCCGGGTTCCTGTCGGGCTATGTCAAGGGCGAACCGCTGACGCGCTGTCTCAAACGCGGGGCGATTGCCGCGTCCGAAGTGATCGCGCATTACGGCCCGCGCCCTGAGGCCGACATGGTCGCGCTGATGGCAGAGCGGCTTTAAAGGGCTCAGGCGGGCTGCGCGGCGCGCTTGCGCGGTGCCTTGCCTGCCTCCCAACCGAACCATGCAGCCGCCCCGCCTGCGACAACACCCAGCGCGAGCGATACAGCCGGCGGGATTGCCGCATAGACGCCAAATGCGCTGCCGATCAGCGGGATTGAGGGTGCAAACCACATTACCGCCGCCTGCGCGCCCATGAAGGCCGAAGCGATCAGCCATGGGGCACCGTGCTTGCGATCCATCGCATAGAGCCCCAGCGCGAACAGGATCGCGAGGCCATCGCTGATCACGATGACGTCGAGCACAACGCGCGGCCCTTCGCTGCCGATGACATTGAACCACGGCAGATAGTCGAGGATGACGCGGCTGAAAGGCGATTCAAACAGGATCAGCGGTGTCGCCAGCATGTAACCAGCGTGGAGCTTCACATTACGGCGGTGTTTGAGCGCGAGATAGAATAGCGTGAGATAGGCGGCGATGGCGATTGCCATTCCGATCCCGAACGCCGGCCCAAGCAGGGCGATGCCCTCATCCCCGCCAGCGGAATACCGCGTGGCCGAAACGTTGATGATCATCACGAAGCCGAGAATCAGAAACGGAAACAAGGCAAAACTCGCCAACCCCATCTGCTTGTGCAGCGCATTGTGACGGCGGTGGATCGCCACGTGCTGCGCGATCAACAGCAGCAGCCAGGTCATCGATGAAATTGCATGGACATGAAACGCCGTCGGCACCCCATTGGCTACTGAAAAATAGCTTGCCCAGAAGCCCGTCAGAATGACCAGCAGGACAGCACCTACAAAATAATGTGCGTTGCGATATGGCATCGAGACCCCCCTTCTCGAATGCGACCGGGGAGCGGCATAACACCTTTTGCGGCAATCGGCAAAACGCGGGGATGCCGCGCGCCTATACCAGCGCGCTGCAATGCTGACGCGACACGCGTTGGTATTACTCGTCCGGCACGTATCCGGCCTTGCGCAGCGTCACCATGTAGCGCGCGATCTGGTCGATCTGTGGGCGGGTGAGGGTGAAGTCCATGTCCTCGGGGTAATTATGCGCCTCGGCCAGCCAATCGGCGAGCGACTTTTCGGACAGGCCCCGCCGGTTGGCAATCGCGGCAAAGCTGGGCGAGGCCGGATTGGGCGACAGGAACGGCGGTTCAACCGCATGACACCCGCCGCAGGCCGCCTCGACGAAAGCAGGCGCGCGGGTGTCGGGCGAGGGCGAAGTGGATTTGCCCACCATCGGCGGTGGGTTGCCAGTGCCTGCAGTCTGGCAGGCGGAAAGCGCCAAGAGCGGGGCGGCTAGCAGGATGATGGCGCGAAGGGAGTGCTGGGTCATGCTTACCTTATCCGCCCACGGTGGGTGTGCGTCCTTGATCGTGATCAATTTCTATTTGTCGCGGCTTTCCCTCGGCAGCTTCTTCTGTGCTGCTTTAATTTCGGCGATTGCCCGGTCAGCTTCAGCCTTCCTGATCGCTTTTTGATTGGCTTTGAATCTGCTGAATGCTGTTTCAGCTCTGCGCTTGGCATCGTCCATCGAGATTTTACCCCCATGACTGAGCACGACGCGCCCAAGGCTGCGCAATTGCTTATCGAGAATAGCCTCTGCTTGGCTCATAAGAGTTAGGCGGCCAAGGTCAGCCTGATCTTCGAAAATATCGAGAAGGATTGTTGTCAGGCGATTCAGCTCTCGAATTTCGGCCTCACCAAGATAATTCTTGGAGATTGTCACATCGGTCTTTCGAATGTTCTCATTCGGCCAAGCTCGAAGCCCCATGTTTTCTGCAGATCCATCGGCTCGAGAGTGGATCACTTCAGCGGGAGTTTTACTGCAGACTGCATAGATTAATTTGGCCTGAGTCTTCTTATAGAAATCCCTCCACTTTGGCGAACTCCCATCATAGTCTTGACATAGGGCACAGATCGCCTTCAACTCGCTGTAAACATTTGCTTCATCCGAACGGATGTCCCGAATGATCTCTTTGAGTTCAGCGATGCGATCGCGATACGCAGGATTTTTCAGCCGAGGGGCGTCGATGATGAACCCCTTGGTCGCGAACTGGACTAACTTATCGGTTGCCCACTTCCTAAAGAGCGTAGCCTGCTTGGAGGACACACGGTAACCGACAGAGATCACCATATCGAGGGAGTAGATTGCGGCCGGACGCCCCAGACTTGTTTGCGTTTTCCGCAAAGAAGTCGAATCCAGCTCACCTTCTTCGAGAATATTGTTGATATGCCGCGATATTGTCGAGATGTCTCGCCCGTAAAGTGCAGCGATCTGGGCTTGTGTCATCCACAGTTGCTCACCGGCATAGCCGACCTCGACGTGAAGTCCGGTTCCGTCAGAATAAACGAGAAACCGATCCCCAGTGTCTTCATCCTCTTGCAGATGAACGGGCTCCAATTCCGACATACAACCTCCGCGAACAAATGCAGAACAATAGGCCAGTTTGCCCCGCTTGACCAGTCCTAAGTAGAAGTTTTTCCACGTTCCCGCGCCACCTCCCGCCAGCCGATGTCGCGGCGGCAGAAGCCGGATGCGAAGGCGATCCGGTCAACCGCCGCATAGGCGAGCCGCTGCGCCTCGGTTACGCTCGCGCCCATCGCGGTCACGCTCAGCACGCGGCCACCGCTCGCCACCAGCGCGCCATCCACAAGAGCGGTTCCGGCATGGAACACCTTCACCCATTCATGGTGCGGCCCGCCCAGATTGATTGCGCCGCCCTTGTCCGGGCTTCCGGGATAGCCCTTGGCCGCCATCACCACTGTGAGCGCGGTGCAGCCTTCGAATTCGGGCGATTCCTCGTCCAGTTCATCCAGTGCGCCGGTAGCGCACAGCCACATCATGTTTGCCAGGTCATCACGCAATCGCATCATCAGCACCTGGCATTCAGGGTCGCCAAAGCGGGCGTTGTATTCGATCAGTTTCGGCCCCTCGGCGGTCAGCATCAGGCCTGCAAACAGCACGCCTGAATATGGCACCCCATCCGCGCGCATCCTTGCCACCGTCGGCTCGATAATCTCGGCCATGACGCGCGCCTGCAATTCCGGCGTCAGCACCGGGGCGGGGGAGTATGCGCCCATGCCGCCGGTATTGGGGCCGGTATCGCCGTCGCCCACGCGCTTGTGATCCTGCGCAGAACCGAACGGGATGATGGTGGTGCCATCGGTGAGCGCGAAGAAGCTCGCCTCCTCGCCGTGCATGAACTCCTCGATCACCACCTCGGCCCCGGCCGCGCCGAAGGCTCCGGCGAACATGTCGGCGAGCGCGGCCTCGGCCTCGGCCAGCGTTTCGGCGATCACCACGCCCTTGCCTGCTGCCAAGCCATCGGCCTTGAGCACATAGGGCGGCTGGAACCGGGCGAGCGCGGCGCGGGCTTCTGCCAGCGATGCGGTGCGGACATAGCCTGCGGTCGGGATGCCCGCGCGGGCGCACAGGTCTTTGGTGAAGCCTTTTGATCCTTCCAATTGCGCCGCTGCCTGCGAGGGGCCGAACACCGGCACCCCGGCGGCGCGCAGGCTGTCGGAAAGCCCGTCCACCAGCGGCGCTTCCGGCCCGATCACCACGAGGCCGATCGCTTTGGCTTCGCAAAAGGCGATCACCGCGCCGTGGTCGCTCGCGTCGAGCGCCGCGCATTCCGCCTCCTCGGCAATGCCGGGATTTCCGGGGGCAGCGTAAAGCCGGGTGCAGGCGGGGGATTGCGCCAATTGCCATGCCAGCGCATGTTCGCGGCCTCCCGAACCCAGAAGCAGGATATTCATGGCCCCTCCGCCGATACACGATGATGATGCCGGGCTGGTAGCGCGCTCGCGCGGCGGGGACAACGCGCAGCCGCTCACCATTAGCGAAATATCCGCGTTGCTGAAGCGCACGGTCGAGGATCGTTTCGGCTTTGTGCGGTTGCGCGGGGAGCTTTCGGGCGTGAAGCGCGCCGCGTCCGGCCATTTCTATTGCGCGCTGAAAGATGAAGGCGCGGTGATCGACGGGGTGATGTGGAAGGGCAATGCCCAGCGGCTCGCCTTCCGCGCCGAAGACGGGCTGGAGGTGATCGCCACCGGCAAGCTGACCACCTATCCGGGCCGGTCGAAATACCAGATCGTGATCGATTCGCTCGAATTGGCGGGCGAGGGCGCGTTGCTCGCGCTGCTGGAGAAGACCCGCGCAAGGCTGGCGGCGGAAGGCCTGTTCGCGGATAGCAAGAAGCGCCGCCTGCCGTATCTGCCCCAAGTGATCGGGGTGGTGACATCGCCGACCGGCGCGGTGATCCGCGATATCCTCCACCGGCTGGCGGATCGCTTTCCCACCCATGTGATCGTCTGGCCGGTGCTGGTGCAGGGGCAGGGCGCAGCCGATCAGGTGGCGGCGGCGGTGCGGGGCTTTTCGGCCTTGCAACCCGGCGGCCCTGTCCCGCGCCCCGATGTGGTGATCGTGGCGCGCGGGGGCGGGTCGATCGAGGATCTGTGGAGCTTCAACGAAGAAGTGGTGGTGCGCGCCATCGCCGAATGCACCATCCCGGTAATCTCGGCGGTGGGGCATGAAACTGACACCACACTGGCCGATTTCGCCGCTGACCGCCGCGCCCCCACACCCACGGCGGCGGCGGAGATGGCGGTGCCGGTGCGCGCTGATCTGGCGATGACGCTGGCCGATCTTGGCGCCCGGCAACGGCGCGCGGTCTATCGCCCGGTCGAAATGGGGCGCGAACGGCTGGCGGCGCGCGCGCGGCTGCTGCCCCGGCCCGAGGCGTTGTTGCAGGCGCAGACGCAGCGGCTGGATGATCTGGCGGAGCGGCTGCGGCGCGGCCTTGGCGAACGCTCGGCCAAGGGGCGCGAGCGGCTGGCGGGCGTTGCGGCGCGGCTATCGCCCAGCCTGCTGACGCGGAGTGCTGCCGAAGCGGCGCGGCGGCTGGATCGGACGCGGCTGACGCCTGCGCTGATTGATCGGCCTTTGCGTATCGGCACAGACCGGCTTGCGGCCCTGACGCGGGTAATGAGCCAGCTCCACCCCGAAAAACCGCTGGAGCGCGGCTATGCGATCATCCGCGATGCTGGCGGCAGGGCGCTGACCACCCGCGCAGAGGCCGCGCGTGAGGCGGCGCTGGTGCTGCAATTCCGTGATGGGCAGATGGACGCAGTGCCCTCTGGCGCTGCGACCACGCCTACACCGCGACCAGCCCCCAAACCGCGCCCCGCGACCCCGCCCAAGCAAGATGATTTGTTCAGCTAGCCACTCGATGCTATGGTTCGCCCCATGCTGATGTCTTCTTCCGATAAGGCCGCCAAGCTTCACTACGGCCCCTCCACCTTCCGCGTGCTGCGCCCCGGCGCGCACGTCTATTGCGCGGTCAGCGGCGAAGCGATCGAACTGGCCGAATTGCGCTATTGGAGCGCCGAGCGGCAGGAGGCCTATGCCTCATGCGAAATCGCCACGCGCCGCCTGCTGGATCAGGCTTGATCTGATTGATTATGCGCTGCGTTGCTGTTGCTGTGGGTGCGATTGCCCTTGCCTTGTCGGTAAGTTGTTCCGGGGGTGACAGGGCCGGGGCGCAATCGCTTGCCGCTGCGGACACGCCGACGGCGATCCCCAAACCTGCTCTACCCAACGCACCCGCAGCCGCGCCAACGCCGCAAACCGACATTGTCCCTGCCCGTTTCACATTCGCAGGAGAGCTGACCCAAGGCGGCTGGATCCGCGGGCGCATCCCGGCGGGGGCCGTGTCCGCGCGACTTGGCGATCAGCCGCTTACATTTGACACCGAAGGGCATTTCTTCGCCGCGTTTGATCGCGATGCGGGGCCGGAAGCGGAACTGGCGGCCACCTTGCAGAACGGGCGCGTGGTGACCACCGCGCTCACCATCGCGCCGCGTGCCTGGCAGATTGAACGGGTGAATGTGGCGCGGCGTTCTGGCGGTTCCAGCGAAGCGTTCATGAAGCGCCGCCGGCCCGAACTGGCCCGCATCATCGCCGCGCGCGCGATTGACACTGGCGCGCAAGGCTGGCGGCAGCAATTCATCTGGCCGGTGCGCGGGCGTATTTCTGGGCGGTTTGGTTCGCAACGCATCTATCGCGGCGAACCGGGCAGTTATCATTCGGGCATCGACATTGCTGGCGGCGATAATGCCACCTTTGTTGCGCCAGCCGATGGCGTGGTGGTGCTGGCGACGGATAGGCCGTTCAGCCTTGAAGGCTATCTGCTCATCATCGATCACGGCAACGGCCTCAACAGCGCGTTCCTGCACAATTCGGCCATTCTGGTGCGCGAAGGGGATGCGGTGCGCCAAGGCCAGCCGGTTGGCCGGATCGGCGCCAGCGGCCGGGCCACGGGGCCGCACCTGCACTGGGGTATCAAGTGGCGCGATGCGCGGCTCGATCCGTTGCTGTTTACCGGGCCGATGAACTGACATGCGCGCCATCGGCAGGCTGACTGCGGCGCTGGCCGTGGCCCTGCTGTGCGCACCCGGCACGTGGCTGCGCAGCGCGGTTGAACCGGCGCTGCCGCGCGATATTACCGCGACCCTGATCGTCGACGCAGCGCCAACCCCTGTGGCCCAATGGGAACTGGCGGGCGTCTGGCAGTATCGCGCGCAAAGCGCCCATTTTGGCGGTTTTTCGGCCATGTTCGCGCTGGAGCAGGGCAGGTTCTTTGCCTTCACCGATCGCGGCTTTCGCATGACCTTCACCGCGCCTGATCTGCCCGCGCCGCGGATGGCCATGAGCCGCCAAGCGGTTCCGCCGGGGCAGGAATATATCCTGACCGACATCGAATCCGCTACCCGCGATCCCGCGACCGGCTCTTACTGGCTTGGCTATGAACAGGTGCACACCATTCAGCGCAG
Organism: Porphyrobacter sp. MBR-49; assembly: GCF_053628655.1. Taxonomy (NCBI): domain Bacteria; kingdom Pseudomonadati; phylum Pseudomonadota; class Alphaproteobacteria; order Sphingomonadales; family Erythrobacteraceae; genus Porphyrobacter; species Porphyrobacter sp. MBR-49. The sequence continues at coordinate 182,393 of NZ_JBRJGU010000001.1, read as the reverse complement.
CACCATCGCCGGTCGCTCTGACGGGGTGCGCGATCTGCGCGATGCGGTTCGCTGGCCGGATAATTCCGGGATCGAGGCGATGGTGCGGCTGGCCGACGGACGCTTCGTCATTGTGCCTGAAGGCCGGCGTGAGGGCCTGATCTTCACCGCTGACCCGGTTGGCGGCGGAGCGCCTGCCACCTTCCGCTTTCGCTCGCCCGCCAAAGGCTATGAGGCAACCGATATGGCGCAATTGCCTGATGGCCGCCTGCTGGTGCTGATGCGCAAGCTGGCGCGGCCATCACGCACCGTCTGGCCGCCGTTTTCCGCGCTGCTGGCAATTGGAAAGCCCCCGCAGGCAGGCGGCGAGTTTGCGCCCGGCATCACCCTGCCGCTCGATCGCGTGATCCCGCGCGAGAATTACGAAGGGCTGGCGCTGCGTCCGCGCAAGGATGGGCGGGTCGATGTGTGGGTGATGTCGGACGACAATTTCTCGATCATCCAGCGCAGCTTGCTGGCGAAGCTGGTGTTCGACCCGCAGATATGACGGCGCAAACGAAAAGCGCCCGGGAAATCCCGAGCGCCTAATCGATTGGCTTGCGCGTCCCGAAGGACAGCCGAGATTACGCCGCCGCTTGGGCCTTAACCAGCTCACGCTTCACTTTGAGCGCACCCGCCGACAGCTTTTCGTCGCTGGTCTTGAGCAGCCAGTTATCCAGCCCGCCATTGTGCTCGACCGAGCGCAGCCCGTGGGTCGACACGCGGAACTTGAAGCTGCGATCCAGCTTTTCGCTCATCAGCGTGACGTTCTGCAGGTTGGGCAGAAACACGCGCTTGGTCTTGTTGTTGGCGTGGCTGACATTGTTGCCAGTCATGCGGCCCTTGCCGGTCAGTTCGCAGATGCGAGCCATGGTCTGTCTCTTCTCGTAAAAATCGGGTCTAAGCTCGGGCCTAGACAGGGAAAGCGGCGCGCATAACGGGGCGGACCCGAATCGTCAAGCAAGTTGCGCGGCTGCGCTGCCCCGGCTAGCCCGGCGATGATGACGATCTGGCCGCTTCCCTTGCCGATGCAACGTGCCCTCGCCGCCGCGCGGGCGGCCGCGCAGGCGGGCGAGGTGCCGATTGGCGCGGTGGTGGTCAAGGATGGGGTGGTGATTGCCGAGGCGCATAATTCCCCGCGCACCGATCGCGATCCTACCGCCCACGCCGAGATTCTGGCGATTCGCCGCGCGGCGCAGGTGCTGGGCGATGAACGGCTGAGCGATTGCGAGCTGTGGGTCACACTCGAACCCTGCGCGATGTGCGCCGGTGCCATCCAGCATGCCCGCATCGCCCGCCTCTACTACGCCGCGAGCGATCCCAAAGGCGGCGCGGTGGAACACGGCGCGCGGGTGTTCGACCAGCCGCAATGCCTGCACCGGCCCGAAGTCTATAGCGGCATTGGCGAGGCCGAGGCGGCGGCAATGCTGCGCGGGTTCTTCAAGGAGCGGCGGTAGAGCATCGTGCTGAAAAGTGGGAACCGGTTTTCAGCTTTTTACGATGCGACAACAAAGGCCAATGTTTCACGTGAAACATTGCGAATACGCCAGTCGAGACAGGGTCTAGCAGGGGTCTAACCGCAGCCTAGACCAGCCTATAACCCCCGCCAGATTTTCGCCGCCGCCCCATCCTTCGCCCCCCATCGCGCCGCCGGGCAGCGCACCGGGCGGAAGGTCTTGGCGTAGCATAGCCGCACTTCCTCCAGCCAGCCGCGTTCGTTCAGCTTAACGCCGATGGCGCTTTCGGGAATGCCCGGATTGGCATCGGCAAAGGCGGCGCGGATGCGGCCTGCGGTGAGGCTGTCTTCGCGGCTGATGCGGTCGTAATCGGGGATGCGTAAAGACTCCCACAGGATGCGCGTGACCTTGAGATACGCGTCAGGGCGTTTGACCATGCAGCTGCCATGCTTGGCCCACGCCCGCGCCACGAGCTGCGGTGAGGGCATCATGCACAGCGCGCTGCGCACCTGCGCCGGGGTCAGCGCCGCGCCCGCATCGCACCATTGCGGCCAGCTTTGCCCGCTTTCGGGCCACAGCCCATGCACCACGAGGCCGAAGCTGCCGTTGCTGCCCGAACATTGTACCGCATGGGCGCGGGCATCCTTGCGCGGTTTGCAGAACTCCGGGCTCCAGCTGAGTGCAAGCGTATAGCCCGTGATCGGCATCACCCGGCGCGGGCCATCGGGCGCAATGCGCGGAACGGTGCTGACCTGCGGCGCGCGGCATTGATAGGCCTGCGCGTGGGCGATGGACGCACTTGTGGCCAGAAGCATCGTCATTGCGAGGAGCCGCAGGCGACGAAGCAATCCATCGACCGATGCGTTCCGCAGGGCCCCCGGTTCATGGGTCGCCGCGGGGCTGCGCCCCTCGCGATGACGAGGGGCTGTGGGGACGTTATTCGAACACCGCAACCTCATCGCCTCCCTTGTGGGCAAACCAGCCACGCGCGTCCGGAGCAAACAACAAGATGACAGCCACCAGAAAGGCCATCCTCGTTCCGTAGAGATTCCAGAAATCGAGCAGGCTCATTTCCATCGTCATGGGCAGGCGAGCGGTGTCGAGTTGCATCAAGAAAGTCAGCGCACCCCACGCCGTCATGATGGTGATCAGCCAGCGCGCCACCCTGCTGCCGAACAGCCAGATCGCCACGACCGGAATGCACAGGATCGTGAACTGCGCCGACAGCAAGACGATCATTTCATCACGCGAAATCTCGGTTCCGAAGAGGATAATTTGATGACGATGCAGCTTTGTCAGGTTGTCAGCCAATTGCCATGCCCCCACGCTCAGGAAGGTGACGGCAAAGACATTGATCGGCCAAGGCCGCGACCCCTTGCGCCACTTCATACCGGCTTGAAATCCAGCCCGATATCCGCCGCAGGCGCGCTTTGCGTCAGCCGCCCGACCGAGACGTAATCGACCCCGCTCGCGGCCTTGGCTGCGATTGTTTCAAGGTTTACTCCGCCGCTCGCCTCGGTCGGCACGCGGCCTGCGACCAGCGCCACGGCCTCGGCCAGCGTTTCGGGCGACATATTGTCGAGCAACAGGTGGTGCGCGCCTGCTGCCAGCGCGGGTTCGATCTGGTCGAGCCGGTCAACCTCGCAGATGATCCGCGCCACGCCAGCATCGCGCGCGCGGGCCACCGCCTCACCAACGCTGCCCGCCACCGCAACGTGATTATCCTTGATCATCGCCGCGTCCCACAATCCCATGCGGTGGTTCTGCGCGCCGCCCTGGCGGGTCGCGTATTTCTCCAGAAAGCGCAGTCCGGGAATGGTCTTGCGGGTATCGAGCAGGGTGCAGGCGGGGTTGCCATCCGGCCCGCGCATCGCGGTGACATAGCCTAGCGTCATGGTGGCAATGCCCGACAGGTGCTGCACGATGTTCAATGCGCTGCGCTCCGCCGTCAGCAGCGCGCGGGCCTTGCCTTCGATCCGCATCAGATCGGTGCCGGCGGGCACCTTGTCACCATCATGCGCGAGGCATTCGATTGTGCAATCGGGGTCGAGGTGACGGAAGAATGCCTCGGCCAGCGGCAGGCCTGCAACGACAATCGCATCGCGGCTGTCCATCACGCCCGAAAACCGCGCATCGGCGGGGATCACGCTCTCCGAAGTGACATCGCGTCCGCCGCCGGGCAGGCCTTCTCCAAGGTCTTCGGCCAGCGTTTCGCGGATGAATTTGGCGAGGTCGAAACCGGGGAGGGTGAAGGTCACAAAACAACTCCGCTCGCCCTGAGCCTGTCGAAGGGCTGTCTTTCACTTTGTTAGAAGGAAAAGCGGTGCTTCGACAAGCTCAGCACGAACGGGGTTGGGGGTCAGTGAACAAATCTGGCCACCACATCCCGGTAAGACCGCGAAACCTTCACTTCCGCGCCCGATTCCAGCACCAGAAAACACTCACCATTGGTGTGTGGCTTCACCTGCCGCACCAGATCGAGGTTGACGATGGTCGAACGGTGCACCCGCTGGAACTTGCGCGGGTCGAGCCGCCGTTCGAGGTCCTTCATCGTTTCGCGCAGCACCAGCGAATTGTCGCCGGTGGAGATGATCATGTAATCGCCCGCCGCCTCGATATGTTCGATGGTGTCAACTTCGACCCGGAAGATCTGGCCGCGATCCTTGATGTTGATCAGCTTTTCAAAGCGATCGGCGCTTTCAGGGGTGGAGGAGGCAGTATCGACGAAATCGGCCGCCCGGTCAGGCGCAACTTCGGCCAGCACATCGAGCAATTGTTCGGCATCTTCGGCCGATTTCTTCTCGGCAAGGCGATGGCGTACGCGTTCGATGGTGTCGGCAAGCCTCTGTTCGTCAACCGGTTTCATCAGGTAATTGACCGCGTTGGCTTCAAACGCGCGGATCGCGTGTTCCTCATAGGCGGTGACGAACACGAACAGCGGGGGTTCGATCTCCATCACGCCCTTGACTACCGAAAACCCGTCAAATCCGGGCATCTGGATATCAAGGAACACCAGATCGGGCTTTTGCGTCTTGATCTTGCGGATCGCCTCACGCCCGTTGGCGCAGGTGTCGATGATCTCGACATCTTCAAACGCGGCGAGCCGCAATTGCAGGCCCTGAACGGCGAGCTTCTCGTCGTCGACGAGGATGGTTCTGATGGTCATGCTGGGGTTCCGAAGTTGCGTTGCGGGGGGGTGATGGCGATGACGTTGTCGCTCGTGCTGGCAGCAGCGGATACCGCCGCTGGCGCAGAGCGAGATTGGGGTTGGGCGGCGTCTTGCCTGATGAATGGAATCTCGATCATCACCGTAAAGCCGCCGCCGGCTTCCGAGCGCGTTTCGAACAGGTGATTTTCGCCGTAGGCCTGCCGCAGGCGGTTGCGGATATTGGCAAGGCCAACCCCGGTGGAGACCGGGCGGCCCGGCACCGGGTTGGCATCGATAACCGCCCGCAAATCGCCATTATCGCGCGTCAGATAATGCAGCGGCTCATCCACGCCGGGGCCGGTATCTTCAACCGTCAAGCGCAGCCGATCACCGATCACCCGAGCGGTGAGCGAGATGCGCGCGCCTTCTTCCTGCGCGCTGACCGCATATTTGATCGCGTTTTCGACCAGCGGCTGCAACAGCATCGATGGCAACCGCGCCGACAAGGCGGCGTCATCAATGTCGAAATGGGTGCGCAGGCGTTCTTCAAACCGCATCCGTTCGATGTCGAGATAGAGCTGCAGCGTCTCGATCTCCTGCTCCAGCGTCACCTGACTGCCGGGTTCCGCCACCAGCGTGTGGCGCAGAAAGCCCGATAGCCGGGTGAGCATCGCATTGGCAGGCCCGGTCTGTTTGAGCAGCACCAGCGTGCTGATCGAATTCAAGGTGTTGAACAGGAAATGCGGGTTCAACTGGTAACGCAGCATCGCCAGCTGCGCGGCGGTTGCCTGCGCTTCGAGCCGTTCGAGCCGGTCAGCCTGCTGTTCCACGGTGAGGAAGAAATTGATCGCGTAATACAATGCGCTCCACCCGCCCAGCAAGGTCAGCGGCAGATAGAGCAAGCCGATCAGCCGCTGCGCAAAGGTGGTCTCGCGGCTGGCGGCGTAATAGATCCCCTGCACCCATGCATCGATCGAGGCGTGCAGCACCACCGCCACCAGCAGCACCAGCGCGGTCAGCCCCCAGGTGACAAACGGCTGTTGCCGGATCAGCTGGCGATAGATCACCGACAGGATCAGGCTGATCGAAAAGCCGGTGATGGTGGTGACAAGGATCAGCGTCAGCAGATCGAGCGGCTGGCCATTTGCCAGCGCCGATGCCGCGCGCAGCAGAAATGCCGCGCCCCAGCCAGCCAGCTGGAGGTTCCAGAACGCCCGGTTCTTGCTCGCAAAGAACGGCGCAGCCTGGATCTGGAGCACTGCCATAGCCGGAACGTCCTAAACGATTTCGCGGCGGTCCGCACCGCAAATCGCGGCGGCGGGCGCGGGCCAGCCACGGTTGGGCGCAGCGATCATTTGCCGGGCTTGGCCGCAAGGCCGCCTGAAGGGTCGATCTCGCGGCGGAAATGCCTTGCCCAATCAGCCCGGCCCTCGCGCGCCATGGCCTCGGCGATGATCGGCAATTCGGCGGCGATGAATGCCGCGCGCTCGTCCCAGCCATCGTGTTTGCGCACTATCAGGAACCCGGCGGCGTGCCGTGATCCCCAGCGGGTCATGAAGGTGACGGCGGCGGCGGGGTCATAGCCCGCATTGGCGAGCAGCCACGGGATCAACCGGTCGGCTTCGCGTTCGATGCGGCGCACATGGCGGCGGCTGCGCCCGTTCCGATCAAGCCACGCGTCATGCCCCAGCACATTATGCGCCAGTTCATGCGCGACCACGCCGGCGAAAACTGCTTCGTCATAGGCGAAAGCGGGAAAATCAATGCCGATCACCACGCGCGCGCCGTCAGCCACGGCGGTCTTGCCTTCGCCCATAAGTTCGAACCGGGTGGTGCACACCTCAACCGGCTGAACGCGCGCTTCGCTGCCATCGGCAAAGCCAACCGCGATGCCGCCATGTTCGGTCAGCATCGCGTCGATATGATCATGCGCCCACACCAGTCGCTGCCAATCCATCGCCGGGCCTGCTGCGGGCCATTGATTGGGATCGAGCCGTTCGAGCCGGGTGATTTCACGGTTGCGGGCAAAGGCACCCGCTCGCGCGGCGGGCGATCCGCGTGCGGCGGTCTGCACCGCAAAGTCACCGTTCAGGCCGATCGCCGTCCGGGCAATCGCGGGCGCGCCGTAACTTGCCATGTCCTGCAATTGCAGCCCGATGGATGGCACCAAGCGGGGGCAGAACCCGGCATTGCCGCGCACCAATTGCCAGCCGACGTCTTGCAGGCGCTGGTCGGCGTCCTGATAGTGAGCAATCGCAGCGCGTTCAGCGGCGTAATCGATCGCGGCCGATTCAGATTGAGCCGAAAGCGGGGCGGCAAGCAGCGCGGCCCCGATTAGCCCCCCAGCCACCCCCCGGCTGGCGCGCATCAGCCCGCCTTGTCCCCGGCAATCGCAGCCTTGAGCTTATCGTAACCCACCGCACCGCTAATCGGCTTTCGCCCCGCAATCCATGCCGGGGTGCCGGTGAAACCGAGCGACTGGGCGAGATCGTAATTGCGCGCGATCTCGGTCGTCACAGCCTGCGACGCCGCATCCGCCTGCGCGCGCGCCATATCCAGCCCCGCCGCCTGCGCAGCCGCGGTAACATCGCCGGTGCTGAACATCGCGTCGTGAAAGGCGCGGTATTTGCCTTGCATTCCAGCGGCAAGCGCCATGCGCGCGGCCTGTTCACTGCCTTCGAAGATCGGCCATTCGCGCACCACGACCATAAGATCGGGATCTTCGGCCACCAGCCGGTTCACATCCTTGAGGCTCGCCTCGCAATAGGGGCAGTTATAATCGGTAAACTCGACCAGCACCTTGCTGCCCGACGGGTTGCCGATCACCACGCCGGGGAAGGGGGTGAACAGTTCTGGCCCCATATCGGCCAGCCGCTTTTCAGCCTCCTGCGCCTCATAGGCTTCGACCATTTGCGGCAACATATCGGGATTGCCGAGCATGAACGCGCGGGTGCGGTTATCGGCGAGGCCGGAATAAGACCACACCGCCGCGCCCGCAAAACCGAACACCAGCGCCAGCAACGCCGTCAGCAGGGTATGACGCAAGGTCGAAGGCGCGGCGTGGTTCGTTTCAGGCAGGGGCGTGGTGGACATCGGGTTTCCGTCAACAACAGGGGGTGGTCATCAGCCTAGCGCCGGTCGCGCAGCTGTTCCAGTTCGCTGCGCGCCTGCAGGGCAATATCCTGTGCGCGGATCCAGTCGGCTGAACCATAGGGCAGGTTCGCCTCGGCCGCCTGCGCGTTTTGCAGGGCCTCGGGATAGCGGCGGCTCATCACCTGCTGTTCGGCGCTGGCCAGCCGCGCGCGCGGAATATCGCCGCGCGCGGCATAGACCACGCCCAGCTGATACCAGGCGAAGGGATTGTAGCGATCTTTCTGCACCGCCGCGCGCAGCACGGTTTCCGCCTCGGCGAAATTGGCTTCATCCTCGGTCGCGATCAGCGCATGGCCCAGCATTCCAGCGATCAGCGGATGGGCGCGGGTGATCTCGGTCGCGCGGCGCAGCGGGACGAGCGCATCACGCGGGCGCCCGGATTCGAGCAGCACCTGCCCCTTGAGTTCGAGGAACCACGGATTGTCAGGCTCGGCTGAAAGCAGCGCATCGGCCTCGGCCAGCGCCATGTCGACCTGCGCATCCTTGTGGTAGGCGTAGGCGCGCGCATAGCGGGCGGGAATGCTGGTGTCGCTCGGCGGGAAATAGGTCAGCGTGCGGCGCGGTTCGGCGAGAAAACCGTAAAGCTTGGCGCGGGCACGCATGAAGCGTTCCTGCAATTCAGGATCGGGGGGAACGCCCCACGCCGGGTCTTCTTCCAGCAGTCCGCGCAAGGTCTGAATCCGGTCGCCCGACAGCGGGTGGGTGCGGGAATAGGCGGCTTCATCCGACTGGCTATAGCCCCGGCGAATCTCGTTGCCGCGCAGCCGTTCGAAGAACTTGAGCATGCCGCGACCAGAAATACCCGCTCCCGAAAGGTAGCGCGCCCCGGCAAGATCGGTCGAAGCTTCCTGATTGCGATTATAAGCCAGAAAGCTGCCCATCGCGGCCTGCTGCCCAGCCATCACCGCACCCAGCGCTGCATCGCTCGATCCGGCCAGCGCCGCACCAACCCCCAGCAACAATGACAGGATGGAGATGTTGGTCGCCGCCTTTGTCCGCTCATTGAAGCGGATCACGTGACCGGCGGTGATGTGGCCCAATTCGTGCGCGAGCACGCCCTGCACCTCGTTGGCGGTTTCAGCTTCGTTGATCAGGCCCGAATGGACATAGATTGCCTGCCCCCCGGCCACGAAGGCATTGATCGAACCATCATTGATCAGCACCACGTCGACATTGTCGGATTCAAGCTCCGACGCTTCGACCAGCGGGGCGACCATGTCGGCCAGCAATTGTTCGGTTTCGGCATCGCGCAGAATCGATTGCGCCGCGACCGGCTGAAACGCGGCCAGCGCGCTCGCCAGCAAAGCGAAGACGTAAGCGACAAGGTTAGGGCGACTGCGCATGCTGCCATACCTACCGCGTTTCTGCCTGAACTCAAACTGAAGCGGTTCGCAAGGTGAACCGGAATGGCCGGAAAGCGCCCTAGGTTCTGCGCCTAGCCAAACAGCTTGCGCGCCGCGCGTTCGATCTGCGCGATGTCTTCGGGCACTTCGGCGAGGATTTCCGCGCAGCCGGTTTCGTCACGGCGGATCAGCGCCAGTGCGAATTCGGGGCCTGCGCCGTCGAGTTCTTCGAGCATGATCGCGTCGAGCGCGCGCAACTGCTGCGCCAGTGCCTCACGCACGGCGGCGGGATCGTCAACCGGCTTGCCCTGCTCTTCGCGGCGCATCCGGCGTTCGGCCTTGACCACCGCTTTCACCCCGCCTTCGGTTTCGGCAAGGAAATCGGCCAACCGCCCGCGTTCAAGCCCGATCCGATGAGCATGGGACAGCACGGCGGCATATTCGGTCAACCGGGTCTTGTCGTAATCATGCCCGAACACCAGCTTGACCACCGGGGTCATCGGCGCACGTTCCTGCACCGTCAGCCCGCTTTCGGCGACCAGTTCGGCATAGTCATCCGGCGCAGCCTCGGCGGCGAGCGCGAAGTCGTAAGCGCGGCTGACCGCAGCATAAAGCGCGCTGCGGCTGCGGTCTTCGGTGGTGTCAGCGGTGCGCGCCAATTCGCGCGCCGAAGCGAGGCAATCGTAAATCCCGGCATCGGCTGGCAGTTCTGCGACGAAAGGCGCGTCATCATCATCGTCATCGGCGGCGATGGCGGCGTAATCCGTATCAACGCTGGCATCGACATAGGGATCAAGCGCGAACTCCGAAGGGTCGATCGCCTTTTTGACCGGCGGTTCGATATAATCGGCGAGGCTGGCAAAGCTGTAGCCGGGGCTTTCGGCCTCGCCTTCGTCCTCGTCATATTCCTCATCATCGTCGTCAAGGCCGAAGTGCCTGAAATCGGGCTGCGGCAGGTCGGCAGGGGAGGCATCCTCCGACGGCGCAGCATCAAGCGGCGCGACATTGGCGAAATCATCGTCACCATCATCCGCATAATCGCTGGAAAGCTCGTCAGAAAACTCGGATACAAACGCAGCAGAGCCGGTTTCGGCGGGCATATCGTCGGCTTCGTGCGCGGGAGAATCCGCCCAATCGGTGACGGGATCAGCGGCGCGTAGCGGCTGTTCGGAGTCCACTTCCAGATCAGCCCCCAGCTCCAGCGCCTGGTCGATTTCGAGCAGCAGTTCATCAGCGGTCAACTGGTCAGCCATTTCTTTCCAGTTGATCACGCCATAGATGAAATCGATCGTTTCATCATCGCTCGAATAGGGCAGCAGGATGCCGCGATACAGGATCGCCGCGCCGCGTTGATTGACGAATTCGGCTTCGAATCCGATCGGGGCCTGATTGGCGAGGATCTGCATGTAGTGATCGGTAATGCGGCTCAGCAACGAGCGCGGCGGCACGTCCGAAAGACGGTTGATCGCCTTGCCGTCAGAACTGCATTCGCGCGCCAGCGTTTCGCCAACGAAACGCACCACCGGATCATCAATCCCCAGCGAGAAATCGAGCAGCACGCTATAGGGGCCGAAATCGGGCAGGTGCGCCGGTTCAAGATCATCGATATTGGGGAACATCCGTTCACCCAGCAGGCTCGCCCAATGATTATAGGCGCGCACCTGCATCCGGCGTTCGTCCTGCCCGATCGCTTCGGGCGGCGACACGCGGTTGCTTGCCGGTTCGGCGCTTTCCTCATCGGATGCGTCCCAGCTCCGATCAGCAGAATCGCCGTGGTCGAAGGTGCCGCGCAGAGTGTCCATGGCTGTCATTCGCCCCTTGTGTGAACAATTACCCGGCCGTTGTGGCGCGGCGTGGTAAACATCACGTTAAGCGATCGGCGGATTTGGCGGGGTTAATAGGCCCTGACCCTAGAGAAAATCCTGACCCTAGAGGAAATAACGCATCCTGATGGAGACGCGGCTGAGGCCTTCTTCAATCTTGAACACCGCATCCTTGAATTTGGGCGGCGCCATCCTGACCGGTGCATCGCGCGAAAAGCCATAGCCTTCCTTAGGCATCATCCCCAGCGCGCGGTCGGCCTTGCCATTGTCATTCTCGTCATGCAGCAGCGCGATCGCATAGTCGCCGGGCTTTACCCCGGAAAAGCGGATCTCGATTGTCTCGCCGGCTGGCACCACCGTGCGGTGCGCGGTCGGATCCTTGATGCATTTGGGGAATATATCTTCGCGGGTCGTCATGCAGGCGCGCACCACGCCTTTGGTTGACCTGAGATCGGTGACGGAAATCACCACATCGCCCGCCAGCGCGGGGCCTGCCGCGGCAAGCGCGCCGCCACCAGCCAGCATCAGCGCTATGAGCCTCATCAAACCGCCGCCTCGCGCCCATGTCCGGCCGCTGCGACGATCCGCTGCGATAATCCCTTGTCGGTGCCGCACAAACGGTCCCAGACGCGGAAATATAGTCCGAAATTGCATCCATATTCCTCATGATGGCGTTCGTGATGGCTGGCCGTTATCAGCCACTTGCCCAATGGCGAATGAACAACCCAGCGCGGAAACATTTCCCACCCCATGTGATTGGTGACCCCCATCACCGTCGCCACCGTCAGCACCAGTCCCAGCATTGCGATATTGATCGGCACGAAAAACACCAGCAGCGGCACCACCACCGCGCCGGTCAGCGCCTCGATCGGGTGAAAACTCATCGCGGTCCACGCGGTTGGCGGGCGGCTTTGGTGGTGGACGGCATGGGCGATGCGGAACCAGCGCGGCTGATGCATCCAGCGGTGTGCCCAGTAAAAACAGGTGTCCTGCACCGCGAGGTAGATCAGCACCGACAGTGGATGATACCACCATGGCAGCGCGGCGAAATCGGCGGTGATGTGCGTCCATCCGAGGTGCTGCCAGCCCCACAACACGATCCCCGCCGGCGTGCCGTAAATCGCTGCCGACAGCATCGACCAGCGCACTTCGCGCATGATCTGCTGCCCGCGCCCGGCATAGAGGCCAGGCCGCACCCGCGCGGTGATAAAGGCGAACAGCCCGCTCGACAGCATATAGCGCAGCGCGACGATCAGCGTCACGGCGCAGCTGACGATCAGCAGCGCAAGCGGGACGGGCAGATCAGGCGGAAGCATGACGGCAGGCTATGGAACAAATCGCTGCGGCGCGACACAATAATATCAGCCGCGCACACCGGTTGCCGCGGACAGCGGGTCGATCAGCCCCGCGTGCCGCCGCATCGCCATCCGCGCCAGCCGTTCAACCTCGACCTTGCGCCGCGCCGGGGCCAGCGGAGCCAGCGCGGCCGGGCGCAGGATTTCGGCATCATAGCCATCGGCAACGATCACGCCGCAGGTTTCGGGCCGGTAAGCCTCGCTCTCCAACGGGCTGCGATCCAGCCCCGGCGGCACCCCCCAGAAGAACCGATCGCAAAAATCGAGGTAATCGGGCCATTTGGTGTCGCCCAGCAGATCAGCCCGCGCAACCTTGATCTCAACGATCACCACCAGCCCCTTGGCATCGATCCCCATCAGATCGGCGCGGCGACCATTGCGGATCGGCACTTCGCCCAGGCACCAGATATCGTTGCGCGCGAACAGCCGCCCGATCCCGCGCGCGACATCGCCAGCGGTCAATCCCGCCAGCGGCGGCGAATCAGCGGATGAAGAATGCGCACCAGCCATGGCGGCAAAATGGAACAGAGTGGGAACGCAGTCAAGCCGGACAGATTTGCGTCAGCCATCCCCATCGGTATGCAGCACCGCCAGCAGCGCGCCGCGTGCGGCATGGAACTCGCGCCACAGCGCCAGCGCCGGGGCGCCGGTGTCCTGCCCCCGGTCAGCAAGCGTCGCCAATGCAGCCATTCCGCTGCCCAGCATCGCCGCGACATCCTCGATCCCTTGGCTCAGCAAGGTGTGCTGCCATGATTTGGCGTTGGCGATCAACTGGCCAAGCGCAGGGGTAATCTGCGCAGGTTCAGCAGCGATTCGGGCGAGCTTTGCCAGCTCCTGCGCCTGCCGGTGGAGGGCAAGCCACTCCGCCTCGATTGCCGCCGCGCCAGGCAGGGCCGAATCTATTCGGGGCAAGGTCGTTTCGGGCGGGAGCGTAGCCATCGGGTAAATCTAACCGCCGCACCTTGCCGATTGGTTAAGCCGGGCCGTGCCAATCCTGCGCCCAGACGAGTCTGGCCGCCGCAAGGGAACAATTGTGTAGCGCCGCGCCCACGCTATTGCTAAGCGCCGCGCCCACAGGCAAAATTGCCGCGCGACGCATGGCCCATGCACCCGTAGCTCAGCTGGATAGAGCGCTGCCCTCCGAAGGCACGTGTCAAGGCCGGTTTTTCGGGCATAAATATTTTCAAACTTCTGTAAACAAGTGATATTTTATACTTGGTGGGGTTGCGCTCAGCGCAAGATGTGTCCGCCGTAAGCAGGCTGTAAGCACATCCAGCGGGCGGCTGCTTTGAACGCGTGCGAGCAGGCACGGATCGCCTCGGTCAACTGAATGAACCTTTAGGTTTCCAGCGGGTCGTCGGAAGTCGTTGACCAACAGGCCCCGGAACGGCTAGTCGGGCGTCGCGAAGCACCCGTAGCTCAGCTGGATAGAGTGTCGCCCTCCGAAGGCGAAGGTCACAGGTTCGAATCCTGTCGGGTGCGCCAATCAATTGAAATATATGGAGAATTGCACTCTCTGGTGCGTTCCGGGTTGTCAGGTTGCAATGTTGTGCCTCAACGATGGAACCGCTCTTAAGGCGCTCTACTTCGACAGGTGCGTTGCAATCCCCGCCAAGATGGCAACGGTAATCTGCAATCACCTAAGGAAGAATGATCAACGGCCGACTGCGCTCCGCAGTAAGGACGGGTCCTCTTTTGGGAAAGAGTCAGCGTAGCCGCTGAGAGTTATCATGACCGCTGCTGGGCAGTTTGTCGCATTGCCGCTCCTATCCGCGAATAGGCCGAAGCCGCCTGTCGGGATTCAAGTACTCGCCGCAGGGCTCCCTGTGGCGCAAATAAAGCGGGAAGCAGGCGCGAGCCAAGACCCGACGATGATACGCGTGCGGATCGCCTTGCTGTGAACGAGGGTGCTCGATTGCTGTGAGATTGCATATGCCAATCGACACAGCGGTGAGGCATGCCATCCCGCGTTGTGGTTAAGGTGGCCCATTAGATGCAAATTTCAGGAATTTCGTGATGACAGACCAGCAGCAGGATCACTGGGAACGGGTTTATACTGAAAAGATGCCCGGCGACGTGAGCTGGTTTCAGCCCGAGCCGAGCGACACTCTCGCAGTGCTCACCCGCTTTGCAGTGCCTACCACACGTGCCTTCATAGATATTGGGGGCGGTGCGTCGAACCTTGTTGATGCACTCCTGGCAAGGGGGTGGAGCGACCTGACAGTGGTCGATATCGCTGGATCAGCGTTGAAAGCATCACAAGACCGGTTGGGCGATGAGTCAGCATGCGTCCTATGGGAGATCGCCGACATCACGGCCTGGCACCCTGCGCGCCGCTATGGTGTCTGGCACGACCGGGCGGTGTTCCATTTCCTGACCGAGCCCGAGCAGCAGGCGGCCTACCGTCAGGCTTTGCTGGCCGGCACGACGACTGATACACTGGTCATCATCGCCACCTTTGCGCCAGATGGCCCGGAAAAGTGCAGTGGCCTGCCAGTCTGCCGGCATGATGCTGCCAGCCTCGCGGTGGCGTTGGGCAGTGAATTCTCCCTAGTTGATGACTGGCGCAGCGAACACCGCACTCCTTGGGGCGCAATCCAGAAATTCAATTGGTGCGTTTTCCGGCGAAACACCGGCTGAGTCTGTCGCATGCAGACAGAACAATTGCTGCTCTGCATATTCCGCAGAACTGTGTAGCCCCGCAAATCCAGCGTGCTTCCTTAGCCTGGTGCACGGCTAACCGTAATGGCAGCAAAGAGGTATGCGGCCTATGGCAGCATCTACATCCTATCGGCGCTGGACTGGTTGTGAATCGCAGAAGGGGTCAGGCCTGACCGTAGGGACGCGATCGGAGTCTGCATTTGCCTGCTTGGCACCTCGGCTATCCTGTGGGGATCTGCCCGACCTGAAAAAGTTCATGCAGTGACAGTGGCTATTCCCCAAACCGTCGGCTATCTCTGGAACGTGCGCATCGTTTTCGCCCTTTTCGCCGCCATGGCGTTGCTCGTGTCCGGCATCCACGCCGGGCCAGCGGAGTCGCACGAGGGCGATCCGCAACATTTCAGCGCGCATCATGCCGACCAGCACGACGAAGGCAGTTCCTCGCAGCCGGATGCAAGCGATCAGTATGGTTCGCACCATCACTGCCCCAGTTTTGCAGCGGTTGATATGGACCCGTGTCAGGATGCTGACTTCGTTGGCAGTGAGCGGTTCAAGCCTGCGGCCATCAAACCACTTGGATCGACCATGCGCGCACCGCCGCTAAACCCTCCCAAGCCCTGACTGCCTTCACCGCGTGCTGGAAAGACACGCGTAATCTAGCAGTTAGCCAAGGGATGTTTCCCAATGAATACGAGAATTTGTGCGACCCTGCTTGCAGGGGTCGCAGGGCTGTGGTCAGCTGGGCTTTCAGCTGAGCCGCTGACGCTTGAGGCCGCGATTGACCGTGCCGTCGGCGCCTCGCCTGAGGTTGTTGCCGCACGGGCATCGGTCGAGGGCGCAAGAGCCGGGATCACGCAGGCCGGGGTCAGACCCAACCCTGTCGTGACGCTTGAGACGGAAGATTTCGCCGGAACCGGTCCCTTCAACGCCTTCGGACAATCGCAGGTGACGCTCACTTATGAGCAGCGCATCGAACGCGGCAACAAGCGCGATGCACGGCTCGCCTATGCAGCGCGCGGGCTCGATCTGGCCGATGCGCAGGCTCGTCAGCGGCGGTTGGATCTGGCCGCGCAGGTGCAGCGCGCCTTCATCGACGTGCAGATTGCCGATCAGCTCGTCTGGATCGCCGGTCGCCGGCTGGAGACCGAGCGCGAATTGCAGGTCGAGGCGCTCCGCCGGGTGCGTGGCTATCGTGACCCGCTGTTCGTCGAGACCCAGATGGCCGCGCGAATCACCAGCGCGGAACTGGCGCTGGAGCAGACCAAGGCCCGTGCGGATGCGGCGCGCGCGCTGCTCGCGTCTTACTGGGGCGGCGATGGCGCGGCGCTGGAAGTGGCCGAGGGCATCGAGAAGCCCGCTTCTGTGAAGCCAACTCTCGCGCATGTCGATGCCTCGGTGCGCGAGGCAGCTGTGGCACAGGCGAGCGCCGGGGTGGTGCTCGAACAATCGCGCGCGCGGCAGGATTACACCGTCGGCGGCGGCGTGCGCTTCCTGCGCGAGACCAATGATGCCGCCCTGGTCGCCTCTGTATCGATCCCACTCGGGCGGTTCGACCGCAATCAGGGCAACATCGCGCAGGCACAGGCGCAGCGGCAGCGGATTGAAGCCGAAGCTGAAGCTGACCGTCTCGCCCGTCTGCGGCGGCTCGCCCAGTTGCGGGCGCAGGCCAGTGCGGCAGCAGCGCGCGCGGATGGCCTGATGCATCAGGTCTACCCGCAAACGGTCAAGACACTCGAACAGGTGCGCGAGGGCTATAATCGCGGCGGCTTCCGCTTTTCCGATGTGCAGGATGCGGCCGATGCGACCGTCACCGTGCAGCAGCAATGGGCCGAAGCGATGACCGAATTCCGCGACGCCCAATCCGAAATTGACCGACTGACTGGCCGCTTCGACGGGGCCGCGGAGACACTTCCATGACTAACATACACATCCTCGTTCGCCTCGCGCCGCTGGCGTTTTTGGCGGGAACGCTCGCAGCCTGCGGCTCTGATCCGCAGCACGCCGAAAACGGCGAGGCCGAAGCCGCCGAAGCGCCCAAAGGCCCGCATGGCGGCAAACTGCTGACCGATGGCACGCTCGGCCTCGAAATCACGATTTTCGAGACCGGACAGGAGCCGCAATACCGCGTCTATCCCTTCCTTGACGGCAAGCCGCTTGATCCGGCCAAGGTCGACCTCGCCATCACCCTTTCGCGCCTCGGCGGCAAAGTGGATCGCTTCGCTTTCAAGCCCGAGGGAGACTTTCTTGCTGGTCAGGGCGTCGTGGGCGAACCGCACAGCTTCGATGTCGAAGTGGTCGCTGCGGTCAATGGCAAACGCAGCAAGTGGAGCTACCAGAATTACGAAGGCCGCACTACGATCACCCCTGAGGCGGCCGAGCAAGGCGGCATCAAGGTGGAGGCAGCCGGGCCTGCCACCATCGGCGACGAACGCGAGCTTTACGGCACGGTCGAGCTCAACCCTTCCGCCCGCTCTGAAATCCGCGGACAATTTCCGGGCCGGGTCGTCTCGGTCACCAAGCAGGTTGGTGATTTTGTAAAGCAAGGCGAACTGCTGGCCCGGATCGAATCTTCGGAAAGCTTACAGGTCTATCCGGTCTATTCCACCGTCAGCGGTGTGGTGGCTGAACGCGGTGGAAACCCAGGCAATATGACCGGCGGGGAGCCGCTTTTCGTCATCACCAACCCTTCTGCGACCACGGTAGTTTTCAACATATTCCCCCGGGATCTGGGCATTGTGCGTCCCGGTATGCGTATCACCGTGGCGTCGCAGGACGGGCGCGAGGTCGGCACTTCGACGCTTGGGCAATATCTGGCCGAAGGCAATCCGCAGGCGGGAACCGCGCTGATCCGTGCCGCAATCCCCAATCGCGGGGGGTGGATCCGGTCTGGCATGGCGATGCGCGGGCGCTTGATCGTCAACGAGCAAAGTGTTCCGCTCGCGGTCCGAACCGTGGCTATCCAGCCCTTCCGCGACTTTCAGGTGGTCTATGCCCGTTATGGCAATGCCTACGAAGTGCGGATGCTGGAACTCGGACGCAAAGGTGCCGAATTTACCGAGGTGCTCGCGGGGATCGAACCCGGCACGCCCTATGTCACGGCAAGCTCCTTCCTTGTGCGCGCGGACATCGAAAAGTCCGGCGCGAGCCACGACCATTAAGGAAAGACCAGATCATGCTTGAACGTATCGTCGGACTATCGATCCGCCAGCGCTGGTTTGTCCTTGCCCTTGTCGCGCTGGTGAGCGCGCTGGGGGTGTGGAGCGCCCTGCGCCTTCCCATCGATGCCGTGCCGGACATCACCAATGTCCAGGTGCAGATCAACACCGAGGCTGAAGGCTTTTCGCCGCTGGAGTCAGAACAGCGCATCACCTTCCCGATCGAGACCGCCATTTCCGGTCTCCCGAAGCTCGAATACACCCGTTCGATCTCGCGCTACGGCCTGAGCCAGGTGACGGTTGTGTTCGAGGACGGCACCGACATCTATTTTGCGCGGCAGCTGGTCAATGAACGCATCCAGCAGGTGAAGAGCCAGTTGCCAGGCGGGATCGAGCCGCAGATGGGCCCAATCGCCACCGGGCTTGGCGAAATCTTCATGTTTGCGATCGAGCCCGAGCCGGGCGCGCGCAAGCCGGATGGCAGTGAATGGACGCCAACCGATCTGCGCACCCTGTCAGATTGGGTGGTGCGCCCGCAATTACGCACCATACCGGGCGTTGCCGAGGTGAACACCGTCGGCGGCTATGAACGGCAATATCATGTCACCCCTGATCCGGTGCAGCTGGCTGCGCTCGGCCTGTCGCTAACCGACGTGGTCGAGGCGCTGGAACAAAACAATGCCAATCGCGGCGCGGGCTATGTTGACCGCGGCGGGGAACAGATCCTGATCCGCGTGCCGGGTCAGGCAGTTAACGAAGCCGACCTCGGCACAATCGTCATCGCCACCCGAGGCGGCGTGCCGATCCGCGTATCCGACGTGGCAGAGGTCACTATTGGTTCTGAACTGCGCACTGGTGCAGCGACCGAAAATGGGCGCGAGATCGTGCTCGGCACAGTGCTGATGCTGACGGGCGAAAATCCGCGCATGGTGGCACAGGCTACTGCCGATCGATTGAAGCAGGTCACCGCCTCATTGCCCGAAGGCATCGTCGCGCACCCGCTTTACGACCGCACGGAACTGGTCGAGCGCACGATTGCCACCGTCGAGAAGAACCTCGCCGAAGGCGCCTTGCTGGTGGTCGTGGTGCTGTTCCTGCTGCTCGGCAATTTCCGCGCCGCGCTGATTACAGCAGCGGTGATTCCCGTGGCAATGCTGATGGCGCTGACGGGGATGTTGGCAACGCGCACCTCGGCCAATCTGATGAGCCTCGGCGCGCTCGACTTCGGTCTGATCGTTGATGGGGCGGTGATCATCGTCGAGAACTGTCTGCGGCGTCTGGGAGAACAGCAGCACCGCCTGGGCCGCCTGCTCAACCGGGACGAGCGGTTCGGGCTGGTCGCTTCGGCCAGCGCCGAGGTAATCCGGCCCAGTATCTTCGGGATCATCATCATCACAGCAGTCTATCTGCCGATCTTCGCGCTCGAAGGGATCGAGGGCAAGACCTTCCATCCGATGGCGATCACCGTGGTGCTCGCGCTGACCGCAGCGATGATCCTGTCGCTCACGCTTGTGCCTGCCGCAGTCGCCATGTTCGTGACCGGCAAAGTCGAGGAGAAGGAGAACCGGGTCATGCGCTGGCTTTCCACGCGCTACGCTCCGCTGCTTGAAAAGGTGCTTTCCCGTCCCAAGCCCGTTGTTGCAGGAGCAGTGCTGCTGATTGCGGTGGCGGGCTTCGGGGCGACGCGGCTTGGCTCGGAATTCATTCCGCAGCTCGATGAAGGCGATATCGCCATGCACGCGCTGCGCATTCCGGGCACCAGCCTGTCGCAGGCGATCAAGATGCAGGAAACACTGGAGGAGCGCATTCGCCAGTTCCCGGAGGTGGAGCGGGTGTTTGCCAAGATCGGCACGCCCGATGTCGCCACCGATCCGATGCCCCCTTCGGTCGCGGACAACTTCATCATGCTGAAGCCGCGGGAGGAATGGCCCGATCCGCGCAAGCCTCGCGAACAGCTCATCGCTGAACTAAATGCGGCCGTCGATCTGATCCCCGGCAACAATTACGAGTTCACTCAGCCTGTCCAGATGCGTATGAACGAGCTGATTGCCGGGGTTCGAGCAGATGTCGCAGTCAAGCTGTTTGGCGATGATCTCGATCAGCTGATTGCCAGCGGGCAGGAACTCGAAGAGATCGTTGCCAGCGTTCCGGGCGCGGCAGACGTGAAGCTCGAACAGGTGACCGGCCTTCCGGTGCTCTCGATCGTTCCCAAGCGCGACATGCTGGCGAGCTATGGCGTCAGCATGTCAACGGTGCAGGATATCGTCTCCATCGCGACCGGAGGGCAGCAGGCGGGCCAGATCTTCGATGGCGACCGGCGTTTTCCGGTGGTGGTGCGCCTGCCCGAGGACCTTCGCACCGACCTTGACCGCTTGACCAATCTGCCCGTCCCGCTGCCCAATGGTGCCTCGGTGCCTTTGGGCGAGCTGGCGGATATTACGCTCGCCGCCGGGCCAAACCAGGTCAGCCGGGAAAACGGCAAGCGGCGTGCAGTGATCACCGCCAATGTCCGTGACCGCGATCTCGGCAGCTTTATCGATGAATTGCAGGGCAAGGTCGACAGCGATATGGAACTGCCCGCTGGTTACTATGTCGAATATGGCGGAACATTCGAACAGTTGCAGTCTGCGGCCACCCGCCTGTCGATCGTCGTGCCGCTGGTGCTGCTGCTGATCTTCGGCCTGCTCTACACCCTGTTCAAGTCGTGGCGCGATGCGGGCGTAGTCTTCACCGGCGTGCCACTGGCTCTGACAGGCGGCATTGCGGCGCTGCTGCTGCGCGATATTCCGTTCTCGATCTCCGCCGGAGTGGGGTTCATCGCTCTGTCCGGGGTAGCGGTGCTGAACGGGGTGGTGATGCTATCGTTCATCCGGGATCTGCGTGAAGGGGGTGAAAGGCTGGCCGAAGCGATCCGGCACGGGGCGCTTGTGCGCCTGCGCCCGGTTCTGATGACCGCTCTGGTCGCCTCATTGGGCTTTGTGCCCATGGCGGTGAATGTCGGCGCCGGATCGGAAGTGCAAAGACCGCTCGCCACCGTGGTGATCGGCGGGATCATCACCTCGACGATCCTGACCCTCCTCGTGCTTCCGGCGCTTTACCTGCTGGTGAATCGCCGGAAAGAGGAGAAGGCCAAGTCGGAACGCGCAGATCCCGCAGGAGTAAGCGCAGCATGAGTGTGAACCATCCAATGGAGTAAGCAGGCAAGCGAAAACCGCGGCGTAAACAGGGTTACGCCAGCGCAAATTGGAATCAATGCAAAATACGGTAAAACAGTGCTTTAGCGTAGATTTTCGTAGTCTGACGTACTCTTTTTGTACCCGCTGCCGAAGGCAGAGGTCACAGGTTCGAATCCTGTCGGGTGCGCCAAGGCCGTGTCCGCCACCCCTTTCGGGAATTTGGTCTTCTCTGCCGGCCGGCCGGCGCGCCAATCCAAAAAATTCGGGGTGGCCCGCCTTTGCCCCTCTCCCTAAACCTCTCCGCATGACCACCGCCCTCGACACCCTGACCGACAAGGAACGCCAGACCCTGCGGCTGATCCTGCGCGGGCATGATGCCAAATCCTCGGCGCGAGAATTGGGGTTGTCGGTGCACACGGTCAACGAACGGCTACGCGATGCGCGGCGCAAGCTGGGTGTAACCAGCAGCCGGGAAGCGGCGCGGCGCTTGCTGGCGGAGGAGGACGAG
Organism: Porphyrobacter sp. MBR-49; assembly: GCF_053628655.1. NCBI lineage: Bacteria > Pseudomonadati > Pseudomonadota > Alphaproteobacteria > Sphingomonadales > Erythrobacteraceae > Porphyrobacter > Porphyrobacter sp. MBR-49. Next base: position 160,596 of record NZ_JBRJGU010000001.1, on the reverse strand, counting down.
ACCCCCGAATTGCTGGGGGACAAGCCTTTGAGGGATGCTTTGGCGACCCCTCCCGATGCACCAGTAACGGCATCCGCTACCCGGCGGTGGGTGAGGCTCGGCCTCGCCCTTACCTCGATCGGAGTGCTTGCCATGTCGCTGATTCTCGCCGCCCTGTTCCTGCCTGCCTCACCGCTGTCGTTGCTTGCCCCTGCCCCTGTGGTGCCAGTCGCCGCCGAACCTTCGGCCAGCGTCGCCGCGCGTGCCGCCGAGGATTTCCTGATGCTGGTCGACGAATCGCGCTGGGCTGAAAGCTACGCCGCCACCAGCGCGCAGTTCCGCCGCCTCAACACGCTTGCGGTTTGGAGCGAAGTGTCCGAGCGCGTGCGCCCGCCGCTCGGCAAGCTGTTGACCCGCGATCTGATCGCCAACGAATACGTCCCCGCTCCGCCCGAAGGCTACCGGCTGGTCAAGTTCCGCTCGATCTACGCCAATGGCACCGCGCAGACCGAGAGCCTGTCGTTGGCGTGGGAGGATGGCGCGTGGAAGGTGGCGGGCGTTGTGTTTGATTGAGGTGATGGCGGGAGCCGACGGCAAACCCGCCGCCCACCTCAATACATATGCTGGCCGCCGTTGATGCTCATGGTCGAGCCGGTCGTGAAGCCGCCGTTTTCGCTCGTCAGAAACGCCACGCCGCGGGCGATTTCTTCGGCCATGCCGAGGCGGCCGACCGGGATTTTCGCCACGATTTTTTCGAGCACCGCAGGCGGCACAGCGGCGACCATGTCGGTGTCGATATAGCCTGGCGCAATCGCGTTGACAGTCACCCCGAACTTCGCGCCTTCCTGCGCCAAGGCTTTGGTAAAGCCATGAATTCCGCTTTTCGCCGCAGCGTAATTGACCTGCCCGTATTGCCCCGCCTGCCCGTTGATCGAGCCGATGTTGACGATCCGCCCCCAGCCCCTTTCGCGCATTCCGGGGAAGGTTGCCTTGGCCATGTTGAAGCACCCGCCGAGGTTGATGCGCATGACATCGTTCCAGTCGTCAAAGCTCATCCTGTGAAGCGTGCCGTCGCGGGTGATCCCGGCGTTGTTGACGACGATATCGACCGGGCCATGATCGGCGGCGACTTGGGCGCAGCCCGCCATCGCCGCTTCGTGATCGCCCACGTCCCACTTGTAGGCAGGGATGCCGGTTTCCGCTGTGAAGGCTCGCGCCTTTTCCTCATTCCCGGCGTAATTGGCGATGACCGTATGGCCCTGGCGTTGGAGGCGTTTGCAGATCGCCGCCCCGATTCCGCGCGTTCCTCCGGTAACGATGGCAACCCGGCCCATGGCATTCTCCCTTGTTTGCAAGTCTTATGACAAGCAATCTAGCGTTGCCGTAGCGTAAGGGGAAGCGGGGAATAGCTATGCGCGAAAACCGGGGTCAAACGGCGTGCAAGAGGGGGGCAAGGCCCCGTCAAGCAGGGGTCAAACAGGGGTCTAACTGGCACCTAGCCGCAGCAAGCGCGGGTCTGGCAAAGGATCTGAACCAGTCAGCCGCGCTGACCAGCAATTTGCAGCCGATCAGAACTTGATCTGGGTGCCGACGTAGACCGCTTGGCTATCCTGCACCGAATTGGTCAGCGGATCGAGCCGTTCGCGTTGCTGCGAATAGCGCACGCCAGCGGTCACGTTGAGGTTGGGCGAGAGGCTGAAGCTGCCACCCACATCCACGGTCTGCGTGCCAATCGAATCGAGTGTGTTGGGTGATCGGCCCACGATTGGGCGGTCTTCCAGTTCGATCCGCGGCTGCAGGCGGCTGGGCTTCTCATCCGCTTTGGGGCGTGATGGTTCGAACTGCGCCAGATCGGGCAGGCTCATGCTGTTGACATTCGCGCTCAGATCGACCGTGCGGGCAAAGCTTTTGTAACCGCGCGCCGATCCCAGTTGGAACCGGCTGGTATCAAGCGCGGTCAGCCCGATCCCGCGGCCGGGGGCTGCATTAATCGCCTTGCGCACCGAAATCGCCTGCGCGTTTTCATCATCCACCCGCACCGCGACTGTCACCGTGCGCTCGCCCGAGATCGGGGTGGCGCTGGCGGGAGTGAAGCGGATGCCGCGCGCCCGGGCTTTTTCAGCGACGCGGGCGGCAAGTGCAGGATCGACCGATGCCGGGGTGAACACATCAAGGCCCATCGCCGCCAAAGATGCAGCGCGGGCTTCCGCACCCGAACCGGCCAGCGCCAGCCCGGCGCTCGGCAAGCCCAATGCCAGCACGCCGCACAGCACAACCAGCGGCAGCGAATGCCGCGCCTTTGCTGTCCTGTCTGGCCGTGCCTTCATAATTTTGCCTGAACCCCCGTGTAACCCCAACCGGCTTTCACCAGACCATATGCGACATTAACCGAAGCTGAGTCGCATTGGGACCGTTATGATGTGATAGTCTGACATTGCAATGTTGCAATGGTCTTACCGTGCGCGGGCGGATTCCCCTGAACACTGTGGCGCGATACACACAGCAGGCAATGCGGCGCGCAGGTTCAGCGCGGGTAAAGCCGCCGGGCGCCTTTGTCAGCCGGTCTGCGGCGGATGATGCTTGCCGCGCAGGCGTTGAGGGTTATAGAGCGTCACCACGACAGATGATGAGGATTATTCGGCTGTGACACGTGCCAACTCCGCCCTTTTCCGCCCGGCCCTGCGCCGCACCCTTCGCGCCGCGCTGATTGGCGGGACGCTGTTTGCGCTGGCCGCGTGCGGCGGCAGCGATCGCCCGCGCACCGAATTGCAGGCCGCGCAGATCAACACCATCGGGGTCAACGCCTATTTGTGGCGCGCCGCGCTCGAAACGGTCAGCTTTGCGCCGCTGCTGCAGGCGGACAGCGCGGGCGGGGTGATTGTGACCGATTGGTACGCCAACCCGGCCAATCCCAATGAACGGGTCAAGATGACGGTGACGATCCTCGATCAGGATCTGCGCGCTGATGCGCTGCGGGTGGCCGCTATCCGGCAGGTGTCCGACGGCGGAAACTGGGTGGAAGCCCCGGTGCAGGCCGCTACCGTGCAGAAGCTGGAAGACATCATCCTGACCAAAGCCCGCGATTTGCGCCGACAGGCGCTCGCTTCCTCCTGAGACCTTTCGCCCAAGGCCACTGCGTATGACCGACATTCGTATTGATCCGTCCGTCATTGACGGTCGGGGGCGGTTCGATCCGTCCACCGCAGACGGACGCTGGCAGCGCGCCTGGGATGCGGCGGGGACATTCACCGCCGATTCGGACAGCACAAAGCCCAAAAGCTACATCCTTGAAATGTTCCCCTATCCTTCGGGGCGCATCCACATGGGCCATGTGCGCAATTACACCATGGGCGACGTGCTGGCGCGCTATCAGCGGATGCGCGGGTTTGAAGTGTTGCACCCGATGGGGTGGGACGCTTTCGGGATGCCGGCCGAAAACGCGGCGATGGAAAAGGGCGTGCACCCCGGCGGCTGGACGCGCCAGAACATCGCGCAGATGAAGGCACAGTTGCAGCGCATCGGCTTCGCGCTCGACTGGTCGCGCGAGATTGCCACCTGCGATCCCGAATATTACGGCCACGAACAGGCGCTGTTTGCTGATCTGTACGAAGCGGGCCTCGTGTATCGCAAGGAAAGCACGGTCAACTGGGATCCGGTCGACATGACCGTGCTCGCCAACGAACAGGTGATCGACGGCAAGGGCTGGCGTTCGGGTGCCGAGGTGGAAAAGCGCAAGCTCAACCAGTGGTTCCTGAAGATCACCGATTTTGCCGAGGACTTGCTCGCCGGGCTGGAAAGCCTTGAGGATTGGCCCGAAAAAGTGCGGCTGATGCAGGAAAACTGGATCGGCAAGTCACAGGGGCTGGAGTTCAGTTTCGACCTGTCAAACGGGGATCGCATCCCGGTTTACACCACCCGCCCCGATACGATTTTCGGCGCGAGTTTTGTCGCGGTGGCCGCCGATCATCCAGTGGCACAGGCGCTGGCGATGAACAATTGCGACGTCGCCAGCTTCATTGCCCGCTGCAAAAAGGGCGGCACCACGGCGGCGGAACTGGAAACGGCGGAAAAGCTCGGCTTTGACACTGAAATTTCCGCGCGCCACCCGCTCACCGGGGCAGACCTGCCGGTCTATATCGCCAATTTCGTGCTGATGGATTACGGCACCGGCGCGATCATGGGCGTGCCGGGGCATGACCAGCGCGATTTCGATTTTGCGACCAAATACGCCCTGCCAATTACCCGCGTGGTGGCGAACGACCCGGCACGCGCGGACGACCCGTTCAAGGGTGAGGCGGAAGCCGGCGACGGGGTGATCGTCAATTCCGGTTTCCTCAATGGCATGAGCGTTGACGATGCCATTCAGGCGGTGATTACCCGCGCCGAGGGCGAAGGCTGGGGCACCGGGCGCACCGTGTGGCGGCTGCGCGATTGGGGTGTTTCGCGCCAGCGGTACTGGGGTACGCCGATCCCGTTCATCCATTGTGAGGCGTGCGGCGTGGTGCCGGTGCCCAAGGATCAGCTGCCGGTGACGCTGCCCGATGATGTCAGCTTTGATATCCCCGGCAACCCGTTGGAGCGCCACCCGACGTGGAAGCACGTGGACTGCCCCAAGTGCGGGTGCGCCGCGCTGCGTGAGACCGATACGCTCGATACCTTTGTGGATTCCTCGTGGTATTTCCTGCGCTTTGCCAGCCAGCCTGCCGACCGTCCGTTCGACCCGGAAGAGGTCGCCAAATGGATGCCGGTGCAGCACTATATCGGCGGGATCGAACACGCGATTTTGCACCTGCTCTACGCCCGGTTCTGGACGCGGGCGCTCGCACACATGGGGCAGATCGCGGTGAAGGAGCCTTTCGCGGCGCTGTTTACGCAAGGCATGGTGACGCATGAGACTTATAGCGCCATCGAAATTTCTCGTGTCCGTCCGTTCGTCCCCGGTCAATACCAAGATTCTGAGCCACTCGAGTTCAAAAAAGTTGGCGATCAATGGATTGATGTTTCGACTGGGGAGCCTGCTCGAGAACGTGTTGTTTACTTCAGCCCCGATCAAATTCGTCGAGAAGGCAACAAGGCTTTCATTAAATTCAGTGGTGAAGAAGTCGACATCGGCCGCGTCATCAAGATGTCGAAGTCGAAGAAGAACGTCGTCGATCCCGATGCGATCATCGCCCGCCACGGGGCGGATGCGGTGCGGTGGTTCATGCTGTCGGATTCGCCGCCGGAACGCGATCTCCCGTGGTCCGATGCGGGGATCGAGGGCTGTGCGCGCTTCGTGCAACGGCTGTGGCGGCTGTTCAACGCCTATGACGCGGGCGCGACGGGCGAAGACAAGAGCCTCGACCGCAAGGCCCACCAGACCATCGCTGCGGTTGCCGCCGATATCGAGGCGCTGGGCTTCAACAAGGCTGTCGCGCGGATTTACGAGTTGACCGGCGCGGCTGAAAAATCCGCACCCTCGGCCAGCCGCTCCGCCGCGATCCGCGCGCTGGTGCACATGGTCGCGCCGATGATGCCGCATCTGGCCGAGGAAGTCTGGGCAAAATTTATTTATCCTACTGAAAAGTCGAAATTTATTTCAACCATGAGAGACGAGTATTCAGAACTCATCGCCGATGCGCCGTGGCCCGCAGTCGATCCCGCACTGCTGGTCGATGATGAAGTCACCATCGCGCTGCAACACATGGGCAAGCTGCGCGATACCATCACCGCGCCCAAGGGAGCGTCGAAGGACACGCTGGAGGCGCTGGCGCTGGCCTCGGCCAATCTGCAACGCTCGATTGATGGCGCGGCGGTGCGCAAAGTGATTGTGGTGCCCGATCGTTTGGTCAATATCGTTACCTGATGCGCGTTGCTCTCGCCCTTTGTGCCGCCCTTGCCGTGTCCGCCTGCGGCCTGTCGCCGATGTATGCGGGCGGCGGGACTTCGGCGGTGGCGCAAGGGATCGCTGCGGTTGATGTGCCCGCGATTGACGGACGCGACGGGTGGCTGGTCAAGAACGCGCTTGAAGCGCGGCTGGGCGCGGCTGGGCACACCACGCCTGCCTACCGCCTTGACGTGCGGCTTGATGATGCGCTTGAGGCATTGGGCGTGCTCAACGATGATACGATCAGCCGCGAACGCCGGATCTTGCGCGCGCGCTATCAGCTGATCGATCTGGCTACGGACACGGTGCTGCTGGATGCGACCGCCGAATCGGATGCCGGGATCGACGTGGTGAGTTCTGAATATGCTACCATCGCTGCCGAACAGAAAGCGCTTGAAAACCTTGCCGTCGATGTGGCTGACCGGATCGTGACGCAGGTTGCGCTGACGCTGCGCAATCGCGCCGCAGTGAGCCAGTGAAGGCCAAGAACAGCGATTTCGCTCGCGGCCTGCCGCCCGGCACGCAGGCGGCGCGGATGTTCTTCTTCTGCGGCCCCGATGAAGCCGGGGCGAGCGCGGCTGCCAATCGCATCGCCGCCGCGCTACCCGACGCGGGCGACCGGGTGGAACTGACCGGAGCCGATCTCAAACGCGATCCCGCGCTGCTGGGGGACGAGGCGCGCTCCACCTCGCTGTTCGGCGGGCAGCGCCATATCTGGGTGCGCGCCAGCGGAGACGAAGCGCATGATGCGCTGCAAATCCTGATCGAAACCGCCGATGCAGGCGCGGGCGCGGCGGCTCCGGTGCTGGTGATCGCGACATCGGCGACCGACAAATCGCGCACCGCCAAGCTGCTTGAAAAGCGCAAAGATGCGATGGTGGCGATGTTCCACCCGCCCGATCTCGGGTCGGTCGCAGGCGCGGTGCGGGGGATGGCGGACGCGGCGGGCCTGCGGCTGGGCGGCGATCTGGCCGAACGGATCGCGCGCGGGGCCGGGCTTGATGTGCGGCTGGCACAGTCCGAAGTCACCAAGTTGGCGCTCTATTGCGATGCCGATCCGCAGGCTCCCAAGCCCGCCAGCCTTGAAGATCACGCCGCGATTGGCGCGGCGACCGAGGAGGACGGCTTTGCCCCGCTGGTCAACGCGGTGCTGGGCGGAGAGGTGGGCCGGATCGGCGGGGAGGTGCGGCGGATGCGCGAGCTGGGGCTGAACCCGGTCGGCGTCGCGCTCGCGCTCGAAAGGCGCGCTGCGCAATTGGCGCAGATCGCGGCGAAGATCGGCACCAATGGCAAGATCCCGTCGCTCGGGCCAGGCGAGAAAATGCAGCTCGGCATCTTCTTTCGTGAAGAGCGCGCGATCATCCAGCAATTTGAACGCTGGACCCAGCCGGCCGCACGCGGCGGGCGCGAAACCCGGCTCGACCGGCTGATCCCGCGACTGATCGGATTGCACCGCACGCTGCTTGCCAATAGTCAGGCGGCGGAGCTGCTGCTGGCGCAGGAACTGACCGAAATCGCCCGATTTGCCGCGAAACGATAATTAGTTGTGACGAATTGCACGTCGCTGTTGCTCAGACCTTTCCAATCCCCTGTAATTGCCCCTAAGTAATTTCCCTAGGGTTCGTGCCGATTGGAAGCCATCCTGATGAATCAGGTCACGCCGCAACTGATCAGATCAGTGCGGAATGATATTGGTGAAAACAAGATTCCGCCATCGCTGGAGCGGCGGCGGCTGCGCGCCTATATCCTGATGCTCGTGGCGGATGGCGCGCTGCTCAATCTCAGCTTCGCGCTCGCTGCCCTGCTGTGGGAAGGGCGCTGGTGGGAACCGCGCGCGATGTTGGCGGCGCAAGCGATGTTGCCGGTGTTTTTCACCATCGCGCTCTATAGCGGAACTTATGGCGTCAGGGCGCTGTCCGATTGGCTGTTTGCTGCGCGCAAAGTGTTGATCGCGCTGACAATTGCGGCGGCGCTTATCAATTTCCTCGGCTTTTATACCAAGACCAATGAGGATTTTTCGCGCGCCGCGGTGACGCTGGGTTTGGTGTTCACCGCGATCCTGCTGGTGGGGTTCCGGCGATTGGTGGCGGTCGGAATCGCGCATCTCTGGGGCGGACGGATCATCAACCAGTTGGTGATCGATGACGGCGGATCGGGCTTCGCGATGAATGATGCGGTCACGATCGCGGCGGCTGATTATGATCTGGATCCCGCCAGCCATGATCCCTTCATGCTCGACCGGCTGGGCAAATTGCTGCGCAATCAGGACAAGGTGGTGGTCAGCTGCCCGCGTGAACGGCGCGGTGCCTGGGCATTGGTGCTCAAATCGGCGGGGGTTCATGGCGAGATCGTGAGCGAACCCGCCCATGCGCTCGGCGCGATCGGCGTGCATCATTACGACGCGCTGGATCGCACCACGCTGGTGGTGTCGACCGGTCCGCTGGGACTGCGCAACCGCATCCTTAAACGCGGGTTTGATGTGGTTGCAGCATTGGCAGGGCTGATCGCGCTGGCGCCGCTGATGATCGTGGTCGCGGTGCTGATCAAGCTGGAAGATGGCGGCCCGGTGCTGTTCATTCAGCGGCGGCTGGGGCGCGGCAACCAGTTTTTCGATATGCTCAAGTTCCGGTCGATGCGCGAAGAACGGCGCGATCCCTATGGTGATCGGTCAACCGCGCGCGATGATGAGCGGATCACCCGGATCGGCGCCTTCATGCGGCGCACCAGCATTGATGAACTGCCGCAGCTGATCAATGTGCTGCGCGGCGATATGGCGATCGTCGGCCCGCGTCCGCACGCAATCGGCAGCCGTGCGAACGACAAATATTTCTGGGAGGTCGACGCCGCATACTGGCAGCGCCATTCATTGAAACCGGGTCTGACGGGGCTGGCACAGGTGCGCGGCCATCGTGGCGCAACCGAGGTCGAGAAAGACCTTACCGACCGGCTGCAATCCGATCTGGAATATATTGCGGGCTGGTCGCTTCTGCGTGATATCGGCATCGTGATGCGCACCATGATGGTGCTGCGGCACGATAATGCCTATTGATCGGCGGGGGCGGCTGGTTCCTTTTTCGCGTCGCTCCGCTGCGGCACGGTGAAGGTGCCGTTCACCCGGCCATTGCGATCGCCGCCTGCCGCGCTGCCGTCCACGCTTGAAACGCCGCTTTCAAGATCGATCACCAACCGCCCGCCGTTGAGCGTATCGGTGCCGCGGCGCAGGCGGACATTGCCGGCCATGGTGATGATCCGCCGGTTAAAATCATAGATCGCATTATCGCCGCTGGCGCGTTCGTTGCCGCGCGTGACAATCACCCCGCCGGTCGCGGTAATGCGTTGCATTTCGAGCGTGCCGACATCGGTGTAATTGACCAGCATCCGGTTCGACTGGATGGTCAGATCGGCCTGGGTAACGGTGACACCGCCGCTCAGCAGCACCCGGTTTTCGCGGTCGAGCCATTCGATCCGGCTCGCCTGCGTGCTGACCGGCGCGCGCGAATCATGCGCGGCAATGCCTTGCGCGTGCAGCGCCATGCCGCCCGCCAGCGCGGCGGTCAGGGCAAAGCCGCCGATCCCCCAGGCTAGGGCGATGTTACGAAGTGACGCGCGGGAAGTAGGCTGGGTCATTGCGGTATCCTCAACTGGCCGGGGATCATGGTAACGCGCGCGTCGCCTTCAAGCAAAATCTTGCGGGTGGCGAGGTCGGCACGGATCGACCGGGCCGAAAACTCACCCGCCGGGAGCGTGCCCGACACGCCGTCATCCCCGCGCATCTCGCGTGTCCTGAGATCGATCGACACCCCCCGCGCGATCATCGAATAGCCATCGGCACCAACAAGGCGCACCGCGCCATCGATTGCCATGGTTTCGTTTTCAATGTCATAGGTGCCGCCCGGGGCGCTCAATCGCGCTGGCCCTTCGGTCAGCAGCAATTGCGCGACCAGATCCTGCATCCGTACCAAACCTTCGGCGCTGGATGCCTGCACCGCTTCGCCCGCCATTACCGAAAATGGCCGGCCCTGATCGTCACGCCCGCGATACATCGCATTATCGACGCTGAGCCGTTGATCGATCCGCGCGACCTTGTTGCGATCCAGCAGGAAACTGACTTCGCCGCGCGGGCCGAGCGGCGTGATCACCATCAGCGCCGCAACCACCCCCACCGCCATCGGCAGCGCGCGGGCGAGGAAACGCACCATCCGGTCGTGCGATCCGCCGGGCGCCGCGAAATGCTGGCGCCGGCCGCGCAGTTCGCGGGCCTCGGTCGTTTCAATGCGGGGTTTGCCGGTCACCATCGGTCAGGTTTGCGATCCGCGCGCTTACATGTGGCTGAATATGTCGGTTTCCGCCCAGCCTGCCACATCGAGCAACGCGCGGGTGGGGAGGAAATCGAAACACGCCTGCGCCAGCGCGGTGCGCCCTTCGCGTTCCAGCCGCAGGGTCAATTCATCGCGCAGCCGGTGGAGGTAGCGCACATCGGACGCCGCATAATCGCGCTGCGCATCGGAAAGCACCGGGCCGCCCCAATCGCTCGATTGCTGCTGTTTCGAGATATTCTCGCCCAGCAGTTCCTCGACCAGATTCTTCAATCCGTGGCGATCAGTATAGGTGCGCACCAGTTTGCTGGCGATCTTGGTGCAGAACACCGGCGCGGCCATCACGCCAAGGTAGTGGTGGATCGCAGCCAGATCGAACCGGCCGAAGTGATAGATTTTCACCCGCGAAGGATCGCTCAACAGCGCTTTCAGATTGGGCGCATCATAGCTGCTGCCGGGGTTGAAGCGCACCAGATGTTCATCGCCCGAACCATCGGACAATTGCACCACGCACAGCCGGTCGCGGGTGGTGATCAGGCCCATCGTCTCGGTATCGATGGCAATCGCGCTATTGCCTTGGAGCACGCCGGGGGGGAGGTCTTCTTCGTGGAAATGCACAGTCATAGGTGCCGCCCTACGCCGATTGGGGAAAGAGGGGAAGGGCAGAGTGGCGCGACTGCTTATACCGGGTGTAGCAGGGGTGGATGATGGCAGCCGAAACGATCCCCGATAGCTGGCGCAGCGTGCTTGAACCCGTGCTGGCAACCCCGGAGGCGCGGCGGCTGGGCGGATGGCTCACGGCGGAAGAGGCGGCGGGTAAACAGGTTTATCCGCCGCGCGGAACCCGCCTCGCCGCGCTGGCGCTGACCCCGCTGGATGACGTGCGCTGCGTGATCCTGGGGCAAGATCCCTATCACGGGCCGGGGCAGGCGCATGGGCTGGCGTTTTCGGTGCAGGACGGGGTGCGGGTGCCGCCCTCGCTGGTCAATATCTATAAAGAGCTGGAGGCTGACCTTGGCCTGCCGCGCGCCGCGACCGGCGATCTGACGCGGTGGGCGCGGCAGGGCGTGCTGCTGCTCAACAACACGCTGACGGTTGAGGCGGGCCAAGCGGGCAGCCATGCGGGGCGCGGGTGGGATGCGATCACCGATGCCTGCGTCGCGGCGGCGGCGCAGCGCGATGCGCCGACGGTGTTCATCCTGTGGGGCAGCCACGCGCGCAAGAAGGCGAGCCGCATTCCGGCGCTGGCGCGGTCATCACAGCATCTGGTGCTGACGTCGGCCCACCCCAGCCCGCTATCGGCGCATAACGGCTTCTTCGGCTCGCGCCCGTTCAGCCAGACCAACGCTTTTCTGGAACAGCACGGACGCGGGGTGATCGACTGGGGGTTGTGATTACCCTGCTCTTGCGCACTCGATGCAGGTTGTCACCGCGGGGCTGTGTTCCAGCCGGGCGGGCGCGATGTCATCGCCGCATTTGAGGCAATAGCCGTATTCGCCTTCGTCCATGCGGCGCAGCGCCTCGTCAATCCCGCCGCGCTCGGCCTTGCGCCGCCGCGCCTGCGCCAGCGCCATCGCCTGAATCTGCATCGCATCGATGCGCGACAGCCTGCCGACACTGTCCTGATCCAGCGTCACCGGCGCGCGGCCTTCTGCCGACATGGCATCTTCAGCCAGCAGCTCTTCGCGCCGGGCGAGCAGTTTTTCGCGCAGCCGGGCGAGGTCGAGCGCCATGTCAGCGCACAAGCAGAACCGGCACGCGGACGGTGCGGATCATCGTGGTGGTCGTGCTGCCGACGATCAGGGTGCGGATTGGCGAATGGCCATAGGCACCCATCATCAGCATCGCGCCGGGCGTCTGTTCGACCACCTTGGCGATAACGGCTTCGGGCTTGCCGGGTTCAAGCGTGGTCGTGACGTCACGCCCCGCCCCCAGCCGCGTCGCTGCATCTTGCAATGCGCGGCGGTGGGTTTCGGTGTCGGCATCGGCCATGACGATATTGACCGGCATCCCGGCGAACAGCGTCGATGTGACCAAACGGCCCAGCGCGCGTTCGGCAGCCGGGCTGCCATCATAGGCAAACACGATGCTGCGCGGCTCGGTCACTTCGCGTGAGGCGACCAGCACTGGCTTGGTGCTGGCGCGCACCACGCGTTCGAGTTTCGAACCAATATGGCCGGTGGCAAATTCGTGGCTCGCGCCGCGCTTGCCAATCACCACAACGCGGGCGCCTTCTTCACGTTCAAGGATCGTTTCAACGATCCCGCCGTGCCGGTGCAAGGTGCGCACATCAAAGGCGCCCGCTTCGCGCAGGCGTTTTTCCCCGGCGGCGAGCAGCACGCGGCCGCGCTCCACCTTCAGCCGCGCATCGGCGGCTTCCAGATTGACCAGTTCTTCCATCAGGCTGGTCTTGACCCCAAGGCCAATGGCCCCGGACCGATCGCCGCGCGCGGCCACCGCATCGCTGCGCTGAACGACGTGCAGCAGTTCAACCGGCATGGCCAGCCGCTTGGAAGCCCAGGCGGCGAGATCGCAGACGCTGTCGGCATAGCTTGATGCGTCGATACAGGCGAGGACGTGTTCCATGGTCATGATCCTCTCAATGCGCTCCGGGCTGCGTTTGTGCGCCCGGCTTGTCGTGGATGGCATAGCGGTCGATCATCGCCGCGCTCGCCAGGTTAAGCCCGATCACTTCGACTACGGTGCCTTCGCGGCGGAACTTCAGGATCGCCTTGTCGAGGGTTCCCACCGCAGAGATATCCCAGAAATGGGCTTGTGACACATCGATCACCACGTGGTCGAGCACTTCCTTGAAATCGAAGGCTTCGACAAAGCTGTCCGACGATGCAAAGAACACCTGCCCTGATACCTGATAATGGCGGGTCAGGCCGTCAGCCGATAGCTGCGATTCCACCGTGAAGATGCGCTTTACCTTGCTGGCAAAGAACAGCCCCGACAGGATCACGCCCGCCAGCACGCCTTGCGCCAGATCGTGTGTCCACACGGTGATGACGACAGTGACCACCATCACGATGGACGACTGCCACGGATGATGCCGGATGTCGCGGATTGATCGCCACGAAAACGTGCCGATTGCCACCATGATCATCACCGCCACCAACGCGGCCATCGGGATGATCGCCACCAGCGGCCCCAGCACCACGATCAGGAACAGCAGGAACGCGCCCGATACAAAGGTGGATAGCCGCGTTTCGCCGCCGGACTTCACGTTGATCACCGATTGCCCGATCATCGCACAGCCGCCCATGCCGCCCAGAAATCCGGTGAAGAAGTTGGCGATGCCCTGCCCCTTCATCTCGCGCTGCTTGTCGGACGGGGTATCGGTCAGATCATCGACAATCTGCGCGGTCATCATCGATTCCAGCAGGCCAACCGCCGCCATCGTCAGCGAGTAGGGCAGGATGATCTGCAGCGTTTCCAGCGTGAACGGCACATCGGGGATCAACCAGACCGGCAGCGACGACGGCAATTCGCCCATATCGCCCACGGTGCGCACATCGAACCCGGTGTAAAACACCAGCGCGGTCAGCACCACGATCGCAATCAGCGGCGATGGCACGGCCTTGGTCAGGTATGGCAGCAGGTAAATAACCGCGAGCCCGCCTGCGACCAGCGCATAGGTCATCACCGGCACCCCGATCAATTCGGGCAGCTGCGCCATGAAGATCAGGATCGCCAGCGCATTGACAAACCCGGTGATGACCGAGCGTGAGACATATTGCATCAGCACGTTCAAACGCAGGAAGCCGGCAATCAGCTGGATCACGCCCATCAGGATGGTGGCGGCGAACAGATAATCGACGCCGTGGTCGCGCACCAGTGGCAGCACCAGCACCGCGATGGCGGCGGTCGCGGCCGAGATCATGCCCTGCCTGCCGCCGACCAGCGAGATGATCACCGCAATCGAGAACGAGGCATACAGCCCAACGCGCGGATCAACCCCGGCGATGATCGAAAACCCGATCGCTTCCGGGATCAACGCCAGCGCTACGACAATCCCGGCCAGGATGTCGCCGCGCGGGTTCGAAAACCACTCGCGTTTGATGGTATCAAAATTTGGCATGAATGACCTTGTATCGTTATGACGCTCTGCAACGCCCGTTACGCAGACCCGGTGGGCCGCGTCGCGGGATGCAGATCAGGGGAAAGGTTTGTCCCGGGGATAGGCGCCGGGCTGAGCCACCCGGCAGATGCCGGGTCCAGCGAATGTCGCCGCGCGTTAGGCCAAGTGGCTCTATGCTGCAAGTGCGAAGATAAACAAAAAGGGGTGCCGCCTGCACGCGGGCAGGCTAATGCCCGTGGCCATGAACCCGATGTTTGAAGAAATTGACTGGCAGCAGACTCCGATCGGAGAACTGGCGCTGCGGCGACGGCGGCTGAGCAGTGACGGCGAGGATATCTGGGAAATCAAGCTCAACGAAGGCTACCTGATGTCGAGCCAATTCGTCGATGGCGAGATTGCGCTGGCCGATCTGGCGCTGGCGATGACGCGCGGCGATGATCTGGATGTGGTGGTTGGCGGGCTGGGGCTGGGCTACACCGCCGAAGCCGTGCTGCGCGATAGCCGGGTGGCAAAGCTGATCGTTGTCGATCTGATCCCCGAGGTGATCCAGTGGCACCGCGATCACCTGTTGCCGCTGGGCAAGATCGTGGCCGACGATCCGCGCTGCATCCTGCGTGAGGGGGATTTCTTTGCCTTGGCCGGAGCGGCTGAGGGGTTTGATCCGGCCCAGCCGCAGCAGCTGCACGATGCGATCCTGATCGATATCGACCATTCGACCACCCATCTGATCAAGGACACGAGTGCGGGTTTCTACAGCGCCCCCGCCATCGCCGCGATCACGGGCAAGCTGAAGCCGGGCGGCGTGTTCGCGCTGTGGTCAACCGATGCCGAAGATGCCGATTTCGTCGCCGCGCTCAGCCAGAGTCTGATCGATGTGCGGGTGGAGCGGGTGGAGTTTGCCACCCCCTATCGCGAACAACCGGCGTTCAATCTGATCTATCTCGGGCGGCGCCCCTGATCAGACCAGTGCCCACGTGCCCTGCGGCAGATCATCCAGCGTCCATTCGCCAATGCTCCAGCGCACCAGCCGCAAGGTTGGATGACCGACCGCCGCTGTCATGCGGCGCACCTGGCGGTTGCGCCCTTCGGTGATCGTCAGCCGCAGCCAGCAATCCGCCACGCTCTTGCGGAATCGTACCGGCGGATCGCGCGGCCACAGATCGGGCGGATCGATCAGGTCGGCCTGCGCCGGACGGGTCGGCCCATCTTTCAGCGTGATACCCTTGCGCAGCCGGTCAAGCGCGGCGGCATCGGGAATGCCTTCAACCTGCACCAGATAGGTTTTGGGCAGTTTGAACCGCGGATTGGCGATCCGCGCCTGCAACGCGCCATCATCGGTCAGCAGCAGCAATCCCTCGCTATCGCGGTCAAGCCGACCTGCGGGATAGACACCCGGCATGGCGATGAAATCGGACAAGGTCGCGCGCGCGCCATCGCCCGCCTGATCGGTGAATTGCGACAATACGCCAAACGGCTTGTTGAAACGGATCAGCGTCATGCGCAATCGCGCGGTGATGGGCTGCGCTGCGCGATCATGCGCGCGGCCAGCACCAGCGCAAAGGTGGCGAACACGCACCATAACGCCATCCACCACAATTGTTCGGGCAGGGTGATCCCCCGATCGATCAAGGCCCCCGTCAGTCCCGGCCCGATCGCGGTGGCCAGCACCATGCCCGATACGATCAGCGCCCGGATCGAACCCAGATGCGCGGTTCCGTAAATCTCGGGCCAGATCACCCCGAACAAGGTCGAAGTCAGCCCGTAGCTGATGCCGAACAGGAACATGAACAGATAGATTCCGGACAGCGCGGTGATCGATGCCGCCGCCAGGCTGGCGATGAATATCGGCCCAAGGAAAAACGGCAGCAGGCGCACCGCTCCGAACCGATCAACCAGATAGCCGCACACCAGCCCGAACCCTACCGTGGTTATCGCCATCAGCGGGAATGCCCCGGCAAACGCCAATTGATCATAGCCGCGAACCGCGATCAGATGCCCTTGATGGAAGAAGATCGAGGTGCCGATGAACGGCGGGGCGAGCAGGCCCAGCAGCAGCAGGTAGAACACCGGATCGCGGATCACTTCGCCGCGTGTCCAGTTGCGCCGCCCTTCGGCATTGGCCTGAGTGATTTCGGCCTGTTGGGGGATACGCGGCCGGGCCAGCAGGCCGACAATCACCGGCATTCCCACCAGCAGCAGCACAGCCGCCGCAGCGCTCCACGCCCCTTGCCAGCCGATGGCCGCGGCCACCACCACGAACAGCGCCGGCAGAACTGCCTCGCCCGCCTGATGCCCCGGCACCACCAGCGACATCGCCCGCCCGCGATTGGCCACAAAGCCGCGCGCGGTTTCGGTCTGGGCAATATGCGTCATCATCCCCTGACCCAGCAGACGCAGCAGAAACAGCGCGACCATAAAGCCGAGGATATGGGGCGACCATGCAGCCAGCAGGCAGGCAGCGGCCAGCCCTGGAATCACGAATGCTGCAACCACTGCGCCGCGCATCACATCCATCGATCGGCCGATCCACGGCAGCATCGCCGCGCTTCCCAAAGTTGCCGCCATGTAGAGCAGCCCGAATTCACCGCCAGACAGATCGAACCGCGCCTGAAACGCCGCGCCCGACAGACCGATAAAGAAGGTCTGCCCGAATGATGAAAACATCGAAAGCAGAAAGCCCGCCGCCAGCCAGCGGGCGTTGTGGCGCATGAATTGAAGCATGGGTTTGCCCTATACCGAAGTTCGATGAGCCCCGCCTCATCGGACTTTGGTTAAGCCCGTGCGGCGCTTGAGCAATTCCAGCGCGTGATGCGTTAGCATCTCAGCGCGCTGGTATTACGTCACGGACGCGCCCGGCAACAGGAAAAACCGCTGATGGTGACGGAGGCTTAACCGTTGTTATCATAAACGGTTGCCATGGCTGCTTTTCTTAACACGGGCGGGCTCAGGCTGCGCCAGAAAGTCCACGCTGTCGTGGTCAATGATAATGGCGAATTTCTGCTGGTTCGCCCGCACGGCTATCGCGACGGCGAATGGACGCTGGCGGGCGGCGGCGTGGAGCAGGGCGAAACTGTGCATCAGGCAATGCGCCGCGAAATTGCCGAAGAACTTGGGCTGGCGCTCGAAGAGGATTTGGAACAGCTTCCGGTCAGCAACCGCTTTATCTACACCGCCGAACACAAGGCCAAACGCGCGCTCGATCACGATGGTCAGGAAGCCGCGATGTTCGTGGTGCGCCTGCCAAGCGGCGCGTCAATCGCGCTGCAAGCCGAAGAAATCGCCGAAGCGCGCTGGTTCACCCGGGCTGAGGCTTTGGCAGCCTTCCCCGTCAAGAAACAGCGCGACATATTCGCGGCGTGCCTCGCATCACTCGCGGCCTGACCAGCGTCCTTGCGGATTAACCCGCCGCCAGCAGGCTGGCATTGCCGCCCGCCGCGGTGGTGTCGATGGTCATCACCCGTTCGGTCGCGAACCGGGCGAGGTAATGCGGCCCGCCCGCTTTCGGCCCGGTGCCTGACAGGCCCTCGCCGCCGAAGGGCTGGCTGCCCACCACCGCGCCGATCTGGTTGCGGTTGACGTAGAAATTGCCGACCCGCGCGCGGGCTTGCACGAACCGCCGGGTTTCCGCGATGCGGCTGTGCAGGCCGAGCGTGAGGCCGTATCCGCTGGCGTTGATATCCTCGATCACCTGCGCCAACCCGTCCGAACGGAACCGCGCGACGTGCAGCACCGGCCCGAAATGTTCGCGGGCAAGATCGCGGATCGAACCGAGTTCGACTATGGTCGGAGCGACAAAGCACCCCTTGGCTGTTTCAGGCGGCAGCGTCAGGCGCGTGACCTTGCGTTCGCTCGCCTCGCAGCGCGCGACGTGGCGTTCAAGCCGCGCCTGCGCATCGGGATCGATCACCGGGCCGACATCGGTGGCGATGTTGGCCGGATCACCGATGGTCAGCGCTTCGAACCCGCCGCGGATCATCTCCAGCATCTCATCGGCAATGTCGTCTTGCAGATACAGCACCCGGAGCGCCGAACAGCGTTGCCCCGCGCTCTGGAATGAGCTCGCCAGCACATCGCGCACCACCTGTTCGGGCAGCGCCGAGCTATCGACGATCATCGCGTTCTGCCCGCCGGTTTCGGCGATCAGCGTGGCAATCGGCCCGTCACGCGCGGCCAGTGTCCGGTTGATCGCCTGTGCCGTTTCGGTCGACCCGGTAAAGGCGATTCCGGCCAGCCGCGGATCGGCGGTGATCATCTGGCCGACGTGGCCCGCGCCGGGCAGCAGTTGCAGTGCTTCGGGCGGAATGCCTGCTTCGTGGCACAGTTTGACCGCGAAGGCGGCGATCAGCGGGGTCTGTTCGGCGGGCTTGGCGATCACGCTGTTGCCCGCTGCCAGCGCGGCAGACGCCATGCCGATGAAAATCGCCAGCGGGAAGTTCCACGGGGAAATCGTGGCAAACACCCCGCGCCCGTGCAGGGCAATGGTGTTTTCCTCCCCCGTCGGCCCCGGCAGGATGGTGGGCTCGCTGAATTGGCGGCGCGCCTCGGCGGCGTAATAGCGCAGGAAATCGACCGCCTCGCGCAGTTCGAGCACTGCGTCCATCAAGGTCTTGCCCGCCTCGCGCTGGCATAGCGACAGGAATTCGGCGGTGTGCGTCTCGAACAGATCGGCGGCTTCTTCGAGCAGTAGCGCGCGCGCTTCGCCGCCCAGCGCATCCCAGCCGGGCTGGATCGCGGCGGCGCGGGTGAAGGCGGCCTCAACCTCCTCGGCGGTGGCATCGCGGCGGGTGCCGACCACGCTGGCGAGATCATGCGGCATGGTGATCGGGGCGGTTTCGCCGGGGGTGGCCGCCGGGAAGGTCGGCTCGGCCCGCCACAGCGCCCCGTCGAGCGACGCCAGCTGCGCCTGCAACGGCCCGAGCACGGTGGGATCGGACAGGTCGATCCCGGCGCTGTTCAAGCGGCTGCCGAAAATGTCCTTGGGCAGCGGGATCGCCGGATTGCGGCGGGGGCTGAGCGCGGCGAGTTCCGCGACCGGATCGCCG
Organism: Porphyrobacter sp. MBR-49; assembly: GCF_053628655.1. Lineage (NCBI taxonomy): Bacteria > Pseudomonadati > Pseudomonadota > Alphaproteobacteria > Sphingomonadales > Erythrobacteraceae > Porphyrobacter > Porphyrobacter sp. MBR-49. The sequence continues at coordinate 141,309 of NZ_JBRJGU010000001.1, read as the reverse complement.
ACCAGTTCTTCGGCCGGGATATCGGCATCACCCATGCGGTTGACGAAGCTGGTATTGGCCCCGTTTTCCAGCAGGCGGCGCACCAGATAGGCGAGCAAGTCCTTGTGCCCGCCAACCGGCGCATAGATCCGCACCGGGGTGGGATTGTCGCCCTCGATCCGGCGCAATGCCGCGTAAACTTCCTCGCCCATCCCATGCAGGCGCTGGAATTCAAATGCTTTTGGCTGGCCTGCCGCGTCGCAGCCTGATGCCTCGGCCATCTGTTTGATCGCGGCGATGGTATAGGCGTTGTGGGTGGCAAACGCGCTGTGCAGCACGTCGCCGTGTTCAAACAACCGCGCGGCGCAGGCGAGGTAGGACACATCGGTCGCCACCTTGCGGGTGAACACCGGGTAATCGCCATGGCCGCCAACCTGCGACAGCTTGATCTCGCTGTCCCAGTATGCGCCCTTGACCAGCCGCACGAACAGGCGGCGCCCATGCCGCCGGGCGAGCTTGCCCGCCCAGTCGCACACCGCCACGCCGCGTTTCTGATAGGCCTGGATGGCCAGGCCAAAGCCGTCCCAGCGGCTGCCATCGGGGCGGGCGAACAGTTCATCATCAGCCACCAGCGCCTCGATGATATCAAGGCTGAGTTCGAGCCGTTCGGCCTCTTCGGCGTCGATGGTGAAGTGGATGTCGGCATCGCGCGCGCGCAGCGCCAGCGCCTTGATCATCGGCACCATTGCCGCCGTGGCCGCATCGGCGTGGAGGAACGAATATTTGGGGTAAAGCGCCGACAGTTTCAACGAAATCCCCGGTGATCCGGTGATCCCGGCCCCCGCCTCCCGCGTCAACCGGGTGAGCGCGGCGTCATAGGCCTGCCGGTATTTCTCGGCATCGGCAAAGGTCATCGCCGCCTCGCCCAGCATATCGAAACTGTGGGTGATGCCAGCCGCGCGTTCAGGCGCGGCGCGTTTCAGCGCCTCGTCGATGGTGCGACCGAACACGAACTGCCCGCCAAGGATCTTCATCGCCTGCATTGTCGCGGAGCGGATCACCGGTTCACCCAGCCGGTTCATCGCGCGTTTGAGCACGCTGCCCATGCCGCGTTGATGGGCTTCGGGCGGATCGAGCACCTCGCCCGTCAGCATCAGCGAGAAGGTGGCGGCATTGACAAAGGTGGAGGAACTTTCGCCGAGATGGTCGCCCCATTCGATCTGCCCGATCTTGTCGCGGATCAGCGCATCGGCGGTGGCGGCATCGGGCACGCGCAGCAGCGCTTCGGCAAGGCACATCAGCGCGATGCCTTCATCGGTGTCGAGCCCGTATTGCTGGAGGAATGCGTCGATCCCGCTGGCCTTGTGGGCGCGCGCGCCTTCGATCAGATCGATCGCGAGCGCGGCCGCGCCGCCATGCACCTGCGCCGCCGGGGCGGCCTGATCCAGCCGCTCGGCAATGCAGGCCTCCTCTTCCAACCGATAGGCGCGGCGCAGCGCGGTGCGGTCGATCGGGGCAAAAGCAGGGGCGGTAGCTGTACGGTTAGCCATAAATGATATCACCTGAAACGAGTCGGGTCACAAATCCGCGCCTTGGACGCATGGCGGCGGCGCTTCAAGGCTAGTGTTTGCAGGCAGAACTCCCGGCGCGCTGCTTGATCGCGTGGCATCGCCCGGTTAGCCTGCGCTTCATCACAGGGGGTCACGCCAATGCGAATGTTCTGCTTTCATTGCCGCGATGGCGAAGATGGTGGCCGCCTGCGCGCGATCCACCGCCCGGCGCATCTCGATTTCATCCACGCCAACGCCGATCATTTCGTGATCGTCGGCCCCCTGAAACGCGCCGACGGGTTGATCATCGGCACGCTGCTGATCGTCAAAGCCCAGGACGAAGCCGCCGCGCGGGCGGTGCTCGCGGGCGATCCCTACCTTACCGGCGGGGTCTGGCAGCTGATCCGGGTTGACGAGTTCACCCCGCTGCTGGGGGATTGGGCCTGATTCTAGAATGGCTGGACCGTGCGCTAAACCGGCACCGCCGCGCTGCCGCGCCCGCCGCGCAGGTGGTATTCCTGCGTTCCCCGGTGCAGCACATTATCGACATCGATCACCGCCGAATTGGCATAGGTGAACCCGGCGGAAAGATTGCGATACAGCCGGTCAAAATCGCGCTCCACCGTCTGGCGGTAGAGGTCGTCGAAACTCTCGATCACGAAATAGGTCGGTTGCAGATCGCTGATCACGTAATCGGTGCGCATCACCCGGTCGACATTCAGCATGATGCGGTTGGGGCTTTGCGCCTCGACCGCAAAGCGCGCCTCGGTCGGCCCGGACAATATGCCCGCGCCGTAAGCGCGCACGCCGCCTGCTTCGGCAATCAGGCCAAATTCAACCGTGTACCAATACAGCGCGCCCAGTGCTTTCAGCCGGTTGTAACGCATCGCCTTCCACCCGGCGCGGCCATATTCCTGCATATAATCGGCATAGGTGGGGTCGGTCAGCATCGGCACATGGCCAAACACATCGTGGAACACGTCGGGTTCCTGAATATAGTCGAACGTGTCGCGCGTGCGGATGAAATTGCCAGCGGGAAAGCGGCGGTTGGCAAGGTGCCAGAAGAACACGTGATCGGGGATCAGCATCGGCACGGGAACCACGCTCCACCCGGTGAGCGCGCCGAGTTCTTCGGACAGACGGCCGAATTCGGGCACGCCCCCGCGCCCCAGGTCGAGCCTTTCAAGTCCGTGCAGGAACGCCGCGCAGGCGCGACCGGGCAGCACCTCCATCTGGCGCGCGAACAGATCGTCCCACACGGCGTTATCTTCGGCGGTGTAGGCGGTTTGCGCAGGCTCCAGCCAATCCGCGCCGACATGCTTGGGCTTCGCCAGCGGCGCGGTAAAGACATCGCCCGCCATTTCGGGCAAGACGGTGTAATCAGGGGCAAGATCGGTGAGCGTGGCCATATTGTTTCATATGATACTACCACGCCAGTGCCGCAAGGACAATTGAGGAGGCGAGCATGGGGATGAAGCGCAAGGATTATGAAGCGGCGCTCGAACCGCTGACCCATGAACTGGTGAGCATGGCGCGCTGGGCCAAATGTTGCGGCGCGCGGATCGTGATATTGTTCGAAGGGCGCGACACGGCGGGCAAGGGCGGCGCGATTACCGCGGTGCGTGATAAGCTGAACCCGCGCCAGTGCCGCACCGTGGCGCTATCCAAACCGAGCGAGGACGAGGCGAGCCAGTGGTATTTTCAGCGCTATGTCGCGCACCTGCCGCACGCGGGCGAAATCGTGCTGTTCGACCGCAGTTGGTATAACCGCGCGGGCGTGGAAAAGGTGATGGGTTACGCCAGCGATGCGCAGGTCGATGCGTTTCTGGACGCGGTTCCGGTGTTTGAAAAACTGCTGACCGATGACGGCATCCTGCTGTTCAAATACTGGCTGGCGACCGATCAGGAACAGCAGGAGGAACGCCTGCGCGAACGGCTGGATGACCCGCTCAAACGCTGGAAACTGTCCCCGATCGATCTCGCCGCGCGCGAGAAATATGATACCTACACCGCAGCGCGAGAGGCGATGCTGGCGGCGACCCACACCAAACACGCGCCGTGGCGGATCGTTGATTTCAACGATCAGCGGCGCGGACGGCTGACGCTGATCCGCGATTTGCTCGAACGGGTGCCGGATACGCATGAGGAGCCGCCCGCGATCGATTTTCCTGAACTGGGGCGCAAGCCTGCCACGGAGAAATACGGCGTGCTCAAACCGATTGCGGATTATCCGGTGGGTTAAAGCGCCGCGCTCGCCCCCGTCACCTGCCGCCCGTCATCGGCAAAGGCGGCGAGATCATAGCCCGCGTCGTTTTTGCGCAGCACCAGATGCAGCGGCTCGCCTGCCATCGCGGGGGACAGCCCGCGAAACTGGAACGTGTGCAAGCGGTTCTCACCCAGTTCCTGCGCCGCCAGTTGCAGCAGCAGGCTCGCGATCAACGGCCCGTGCACCACCAGCCCGCGATAGCGCTCGACGGTTTGCGCATAGGGCGCGTCGTAATGGATGCGGTGGGTGTTGAAGGTCAGCGCGGAATAGCGGAACAGCAGGCGTGCGTCCGGCGTCAGGCTGCGGTGCGCGTCCCACCCGGCGGGATCGAATTGCGCCTCGCCCAGAGCGGGCGGCGATAGCGGCGCATCGGCGCTTGCGGCATCACGATAGACCAGCGTCTGCGTTTCGATCACCGCGATCGTGCCGTTCGCGCGCGTGGTATGCTCGACATCGACGAAGGCGAGGCGGCCCGATCCGCCCGGCTTTTCGCTCACCGATGCGACGCAGCTGACCCGCTCAATCACTGACCCGATGGCGATGGGCGCGACGAATTGCATCTTCGAGGAGGCCCACATCCGGCGCGGCATGGGGAAGGGCGGCAGGAAACTGTCCGCGCTATTATCGCGCGCCGGGTGGCCATCCTCGCCCAGATTGGCGGTCGGCGCGTCCGGGGTGCACAGCGCAAAGTGGATGCCCAGAGGCATGATCGCCGGGCGGGGGCGCGGCAGGTCAAAGGTCGCAAGCCAGCGCGCCGCCAAGCTTTCATCCAGCCGGTCGCTGGCGCGAACCTCCCGCCCGATCCACGCGTCGAAACTCATGCTGCACGCTCAAACACCGCCGCGATCCCCTGACCGCCGCCGATGCACATTGTTTCCAGCCCATAGCGCGCCCCGCGCCGATGCATTTCGTGCGCCATGTCGGCAAGGATGCGCCCCCCGGTCGCGCCGATGGGATGGCCAAGGCTGATGCCCGATCCGTTGACGTTGAGGATGTCGCGGCGCGAATCGTCCTCGCTCCAGCCCCAGCCTTTCAGCACGGCGAGCACCTGCGGGGCGAAGGCTTCGTTGAGTTCGACCAGCCCGATATCGTCCCACGAATACCCGGCCCTCGCGAACAGGCGCTCCACCGCAGGCACCGGGCCGATCCCCATGCGCGACGGATCACACCCCGCCGCTGCCCAGCCGCCGAACCACAGCATCGGGGTGAGGCCGAGCTCCTCAAGCTTGTCTTCGGCCACCACCAGACAGGCAGACGCTGCGTCGTTCTGCTGGCTGGCATTGCCGGCGGTGACGATGGCGGCGGGGTCGCGTTTGATATCAAGCGCCGAAAGCTTGCCGAGCGTTTCCATGCTGGCATCGGCGCGGTACCCTTCGTCGTGATCGAAGATTACCGGATCACCCTTCCGTTGGGGAATTGCGACCGGCACCAATTGTTCGGCAAACTTGCCGTCGGCCCACGCCTTGGCGGCGTTCTGGTGGCTGCGCACCGCGAAGGCATCGGCGGCCTCGCGCGAAATGCCGTAATCCTTGGCGAGGTTTTCGGCGGTTTCGATCATCCCGGTAATCACGCCGAAGCGTTCGATCGGCTGGCTCATCACCCGCCCCCGGCTGAGGCGATCATGCAGCGTGATGTCGCCCATCCGCGAACCGCCGCGCGCGGCGAGCGTGTAATGTTCGACGTTCGACATCGATTCGACGCCGCCCGCAACCACCACATCGGCCATCCCGGTCTCGACCATCATCGCTGCCGTCGCCACCGCCTGCACGCCCGATCCGCAGCGGCGATCAAGCTGGAATCCCGGCACTTCGATCGGCAGTCCCGCCGCCAGCCATGCCCAGTGGCCAATCGCCGGCGCTTCGCCATTGCCGTAGCCTTGCGAAAACACCACGTCATCGACCCGCGCCGGATCGATCCCGCTGCGTTCCATCAACGCTTTCAGGATTACCGCGCCCAATTGGCCCGCGTTAAGGCTGGATAGCCCGCCGAGGAACTTGCCCACGGGGGTGCGCAGCGGGGTGCAGATGGCGGCTCTTCTGGTCATGGTCTGTCCTAAATTGTGGTTTTGTCACTCAATGCCACCGTCCCGGCATCGACCAGCTTGGCAATAGCGCCGGGCGATAGCCCCAGCCGCTCGGCCAGCACCTCTTCGGTATGCTCACCCAGAAAAGGCGCAGGGGCAGGGTCGCCCGCGTCGCGCCCCGGCAGGTTGGCAAAGCTGCGGGTGGCGGGATAGTCGAAGCCGCTGGGGTTGGCGGGCGCGGAGCCGAACAGCGGGTTGTCTGCCACCAGCGCCGGATCATTGGCGGCTTCGTAAGCGGTGCGATAGCGTTCGAAGGTGCAGCCCTCGGCCGCCATGCGCGCAGCCAGCGCGGCGTAATCAAAACCGTCCGCCGCCTGCTGGAACAGCGCGAACAGCGCGGCGCGGTGCTGGAACCGGGGCGTATCCCCGTCGGCAAAGCGCACGCCCAGTTCCGCCTCCAGCGCGGCGATACCCTGCTGCAATCCGAATGCCGTGACCAGCCCGCGCCACTGCTTGGGCGTCAAAGCGGCGACCATGAAGCGCACCCCGTCGCGGCTGCGGAAATCGCGTCCGAACGCACCCCAGATCGCATTGCCCAACCGTTCGCGGTCCGCGCCGCGATAGAGCATTTCCGCCATCGCACCCGAATTGGCGAGCGTGCCAATCGCCACATCGCCCAGCGGCACGCGCACCTCGTTGCCCTCACCCGTGCGGCCCCGGTGGTGCAGCGCGGCGAGCATGGCGAAGGCGCAGTATGCCCCGGTGATGAAATCCCACGCGGGCAGCACCTGATTGACCGGCGGCGCGGTTTGCGCGTCCCAATCTTCCGGCCCGCACATCAGCGGATAACCCGAAGCGGCGTTGACGGTGAAATCCATCGCCTGACGCCCATCGTGCCAGCCCATGATCCGCAGCGAGATCATATCGGCGCGGCGCGCCTGTAGTGCCGCGTGGGCAAGAAAGCTTTGTTCGGGCAGGTTGGTGATCAGCTGGCCCGTGGTCGCCGCCAGCTCCACGCACAATTCGCGCCCCGCGCCCGATTGCAGATCGAGCGCGACCGATTTCTTGGCGCGGTTGAGGTTTTCCCAGCTGAGCGAGCGCCCCTCTGCCGTCAGCAAATAGCGGTTGTAATCCAGCCCGCCCGCCGTGTGATCAACCCGGATCACCTCCGCGCCCATCTGCGCGCAGTATAGCCCCGCCGTGGGCGAGGCGACGAAGCTGGAAACTTCGATGATCGAAAGGTCGGAGAGGAGGTTATACATCAGTTCCTCCCCGTTTCGGGGAGGGGGACCATCCGCAGGATGGTGGAGGGGATTCGCCGCCCGGGCCCCGCTATCGGAGAGTCCCCTCCGTCAGCCGCCTTCGGCGTCTGCCACCTCCCCGTTTCGGGGAGGATCAAGAATCCCTCCATTCGCGCAGCATGTGCTTGGCGATCTGGAGTTGCAGGATCTGCGTGGTGCCTTCGTAGATGCGGTAAATGCGGGCATCGCGGAAGAAGCGTTCGGCGTCATATTCGGCGAGGTATCCCGCGCCGCCGTAAATCTGCACCACCCGGTCAACCACCCGGCCGCACATTTCCGAGGCAAACACCTTGAACGCGGCGGCCTTGACCAGAATGCTTTCGCCCCGGTCGGCCCGCGCGGTGACATCCGCCATCATCGCTTCGGCAGCGTAAATCTCGATCTCGCTGTCGGCCAGCATCTGCTGGATCAGCTGGAAATTGGCGATCGGTTCGCCAAATGCTTTGCGTTCATTGGCATAACGCAGCGCCGAATCGAGCGCGCGGCGGGCATAGCCGGTCGCCGCCGCGCCGACCGAAATGCGTCCATTATCAAGGCTCTTCATCGCGAAGACAAAGCCCTTGCCGGTTTCCCCGCCGAGCAGTGCATCGCCCGGCACGCGCACATCATCGAGCATGATGTCGGAAATGTGCGATCCGCTCTGGCCCATCTTCCTGTCGGGCGACCCGGTCGAAACGCCCGGCGCGTTCATCGGCACCAGAAAGGCGGAAACGTGCGCGTTTTTGGGCAGGGCTTCCTTGTTGGTGCGCGCCATGATCAGCGCGACATCGGCGTGGGGGGCGTTGGTGATGTAACGCTTGGTGCCGTTGAGGATCCAGCCATTGCCTTGCGCGTCGGGCACGGCGGTGGTCTGCAATCCGGCGCTATCGCTGCCCGAACCCGGCTCGGTCAGGCCGAAACAGGCGATCTTGCCCGCGGCGATCTGCGGATACCATTCGGCCTTCTGCGCTGCGGTCGCACCGTTTTTCAGCGCGCTGGCAAACATCCCGACATTGATCGAGAAAATCGACCGATAGGCGGGCGCGGCATAGGCCATGATGTTCACCACGCGGGCATATTGCGCCGTGTTCAGCCCCGCGCCGCCATATTCTTCCGGCACTGACAGACCGAACAACCCCATCTCGCGCATCTCGTTCAGGATATCTTCGGGCACGCGATCTTCGGCGATCACCTGCGCTTCGGCCGGGATCAGCCGTTCACGGACATAGCGGGTGAGCTGCTCGGCAAATTGTTCGAACACGTCCTCATCCATACCGGGATTAAACGGTGCGGGAATTGTGGCAGAGACATTCATGGTGTTCATTGTCCTTGGGCGGCGGCGCTCTCGCGTTTCACGACAGGCGCCGGATCATTGCTGACTGGCATTGTCGCCTGCGATTTCGGCAGGGGCCGGTTCGGCTGGGATGGCCTCGGGCGGCAGGCGGCGTTGATCGAGCATCGCCGCTGCCTTGTCGAGCGCCCTGGCCTCGCCTTCGCTGACTCCGCCCGGCGCGCTCGCCCGGTCGCCGCCGCAGGCAGCAAGGGCAAGCGCGAGGCCGAGCGCGATCAGCAGGCGCGGTGCCATTAGTCTTACTCGCTGGCCGCTTCGGCCGCAGCAGCAGCTTCTGCCGCAACATTGGCAGCGGCATCAGCGGCTTGTTCCGCCCCGGCCTCAACTTCGGCGTCAGTGGCAGGCGCATCGGTCGCGGTGGCGTCAGGATCGGCCACGGCCTCATCGGTCACTGCGCTCAACGCTTCGTCAGCGGGCATTTCCACCGTGTCGGCGCTGGCTTCGGTCGAGGCATCATCGGCGCTGCCACAGGCACTCAGCAACAGCGCGGCACCGCCAAGGGCGGCCAGTGGGGCAAAGGTTTTCATCAGTGTCTCTCCTCAGATAGGGTTACGCGCGGGCCGGTGCCCGCAGCCTTGATCAGGGGTGTAGCCAAGCCGGGGGGGCAACGCCAAGTGGCAAATGGTGCTTTAACCATTGGCGGGTAGGATTGCAGGCATGAACTACGCCCGCTCCTTTGCCTTGCTGGCCCTTACCGGGGTTGCCGCGCTGCCCACCGCGATGCTGGTCGCCCAGCCTGTTCCCGGTGCCTTTACCGTGGTCGAAAGCGGGCAGAGTTTCGCCACCTTGCAGGACGCGGTCAACGCCATCGGCAACACCCGCGCCACGATCAGCATTGCGCCCGGCACCTATCGCCAGTGCGCTGTTCAGGAACAAGGCGTCATCACCTATGTCGCGGTTGAACCGGGAAGCGTGACTTTTGCGGGCCGATCCTGCGAGGGCAAGGCCGCGCTGGTGCTGCGCGGCACCGGGGCCGAAGTGCGCGGGATCACCTTCAGCAATCTGGCGGTGGCCGATGGCAATGGCGCGGGCATCCGGCTGGAACAGGGCGCGCTCAATGTCGCCTATGCCCGGTTTGAAAACAGCCAGCAGGGCATTTTGACAGGCGATGATCCGCAGGGGCGCATCTATATCACCCGGTCAACCTTCAGCGGGCTGGGCACCTGCGAGAACTCCGCAGGCTGCGCGCATTCGCTGTATATCGGCAATTACGGATCGCTGACGGTGCGCGAATCGCGGTTCGAACGCGGCACCGGCGGGCATTATCTCAAGGCGCGCGCTGCCGAGGTGGTGATCGAAGGCAACAGCTTTGACGACGCAAACGGGCGCGCCACCAATTACATGATCGATCTGCCCGCGGGCAGCGCGGGCCGGATCGCCGACAACTGGTTCGTGCAGGGGCGCGATAAGGAGAATTATTCGGCCTTCATCGCTCTCGGCGCGGAAGACCTGCTGCATTCGTCCGACGGGCTGGAGGTCGTGAACAACGAAGCGCGTTTCGTCCCCGGCCTGCAGCGCCAAAGCGTATTCTTCGCCGACTGGACGGGTTCGCGGATCGTGATGCAGGGCAACAAGCTGGCCGCCGGGCTGAAGCCATACGAACAGCGTTAACGCTTGCACCTCCGTTGGGGTGGCGTATGCTTCACCCATGACGAAAGCCCGCTCGATCAACCGCTTGTCGTTAGCCGCGCTGTGTCTAGCGGCGGTCGCATTGCTGCTAGGCGTACAGGCACGCGCGGATAGCTGGGCAATGCCCGAGACCGAGACGACGCTCTCCGCCAACGGCCAGTTCCGCTTCACCGTCACCCCCGCCCATATTGGCAGCCAGCTCGACTATTTCCGCGGGGAAGTGGCGGCGGAGAAAAGCGGGATGCCGGTGGAGCGCCCCGCGCCGCTCGGCTTGCTTGAAAAGCGCGATGCGCGGGACAAGTGGCAGCCGGTGTGGGCCGGGCCGCTCGCCAACCCGGTGGCGCCGGTCACCGTGCTGGTGGCCGATAATGGTCGCCATGTCGTCACCTTCGATAACTGGCACAGCATAGGCCACGGCGAGCATGTGGTCGTAATCTACGGGCCGGAGGGCGCGCTGGTGCGCTCGCTCAGCCTGACTGATCTGGTGCCGGAAGATTACATGATCGCCCTGCCGCGCTCGGTCAGCTCGGTCTACTGGAGCAAGGGTGAGGGCTTTTCAGCCGATGGTGCCAGCGTCGTCATCCCCGTGGTGGTCCCGCATGGCGGCGGGCTGGGGGAGGATGTGGAGACCGTCCCCTTCACCATCGCGCTGGCTGACGGGGCGGTGACCTTGCCCCCGGCGGCGCAGTGGGAGTCTGCGCTGGCCGCCACTGCGGCAGTCAGGGCGGCGATGATCGCGGCGGAGGCGAAGTGGCTCGCCGAGCGCAAGGCCCCGCTCACGCCGCCGCAGGGTTGTGAGGAGCAGGATTGGCATGAATACCTGCGCGAGGCGCACGGGCGGCTCAGTACCGAGCCGCCGTTCGAACTTTCGACTTCGACCACGGTGTTGTTCCCGCGCGACCATCCCCGCTACCGCGAATCCGTGAAGTGGCTGCGCGATGAAGTGACAGAAGTTCTGGACTTCCCCACCGACGCCGCCTTCGCCGCGCCCTGCGATCCGGATGGGCTGGTGGCCGCCTTCGCCAAGGCGGCGGCGCGCGTGAAACCCGGGGCAGCGGTCAATTCGACCTTTTGGATCGCCGCGCCTGAGCCGCAGTTCGCCGCCATCGCCCGGCTCGCCACGCCGACGGGAGCGAAGACAGTCTGGATCGACCCAGCCGCCGCCATCCCCCAGCGCCCCGATCGCATCCCCGGCACGCCCGAACATGATGCGGCGATGCAGGCGTGGCAGGACTCGCTCGACGCGGATTTCGGGGTGGACTAGATCAGCAAATGCCCGGACCGGTCGCGCTTGGTCGCCAGATAGCGGGCGTTGTGCGGGTTTTCGGGGAGCTGATGCGCCACCCGTTCGCTCACCGTGATCCCGGCGGCTTCCAGCGATGTCACCTTGGCCGGGTTGTTGGTCAGCAGGCGGATCGTCGTCGCCCCCAGCAGTTCGAGCATCCGTGCCGCTACCGGGAAATCGCGCGCTTCATCGGGCAGGCCGAGCCGTTGGTTGGCCTCCACCGTATCGAACCCCTGATCCTGCAAGCGATAGGCGCGCAGTTTGTTGATCAGCCCAATCCCGCGCCCTTCCTGCCGCAGATAGAGCAGCACGCCCCAGCCGCCTGCATCCTTCGCCTCATGCGCCATTGCGTGCAGCGCGCCGTCCAGTTGCGGGCCGCAATCGCATTTGAGGCTGCCGAGGATGTCGCCGGTCAGGCATTCGGAATGGAGCCGCACCAGCGGCTGGCGGTCGCCGGTCTGCCTGCCGATGATCAGCGCGACGTGTTCGCGCAAATCGGCGGTGGATCGGAAGGCGACGATTTCGGCATCCTCGCTGGCGCTGACCGGCAGACGCGCGCGGGTGATGATCCGCAGCGCGCCGGCGTTCGCATAGGCGGCAAGGTCAGACGGGGCGACCGCAACCGCCTCTCCCGCGTCCGCCGGATCGACCAGAAAGGCGGGCAGGATTCCGGCGATCCGCGCCAGTTCGAGCGCGGCGCGCGCGCTTTCCTCCCACGTCAGGGTCAGCGCCTTGAACGGGCCTTTCAACGGATTGCCCAGATCAAGCGCGGGATCGGCAATCGGCAGGGCATCGCGCAAGTCGAACCGTTCTCCGCCCGCAATCAGCACCGGGGCGTGCGGGGCAGCGGCATCGCGCTGATTAGCGAGTTTGAGCGTCGCCGCGCGCGCCGCCGAAATCAGCATTTGCGGCGCGCTCGCCGCGCTGGCGATGGCGGTTTCGACCGGCAGCAAGGTCGGCCCGCCCGCAAACGCCAGCGGCCAGCCGTGGCGCAATGCGTCAACCGCCTGCGCTGCGCGGCGGGCTGGGGAGGGCGGCTCGCTCAGAGGTCAAACTCCGTGATCAGCGGCACGTGGTCGGATGGCTTTTCCCACCCGCGCGCATCCTCCAGCACCCGGTGCGCGCTCGCCTGCCGGGCAAGGGTGGGCGAGGCCCACATATGATCGAGCCTGCGCCCCTTGTCGTTCTCCTGCCAACCGGGATTGCGATAGCTCCACCAGCTGTAATAGCGCGCCGGGGCGGGCACGTGTTCGCGCCCCAGATCGATCCAGCCGTGGGCGTCCTGAAACCGCCCCAGCGTCTCCACCTCTACGGCCGTATGGCTGACGACCTTGAGCAATTGCTTGTGGCTCCACACGTCGCTTTCCAGCGGGGCTATGTTGAAATCGCCGACGATCAGCGTGGGGCGGTCAAGCGTGTCTGCCCAGCCGGTCATGCGCCCGAGAAAATCGAGCTTTTGCGCGAATTTTGGGTTTACCTCACGGTCGGCCACGTCGCCGCCTGCGGGCACATAGACGTTTTCGACCCACAGATCCTTGCCCAGCACTTCCACCCCGATGTGGCGCGCTTCGCCATTGGCCTGCCAATCGTGGCGGGTGACTTCGCGGATCGGCACGCGGCTGACCGTGGCTACGCCGTGATAGCCTTTCTGCCCGCTTACCGCCTGATGGGTGTAGCCGAGGTTCGCCAGTGCTTCTGCAGGGAACAGGTGGCTCTCGCACTTGATTTCCTGCAGGCACAGGATGTCGGGCGCGGCTTCGGTGAGCAGTTTTTCGATCAGTCCGACGCGCAGGCGGGCCGAATTGATGTTCCAGGTGGCGACAGAGATCATGGGGGCGGACTTAAGCGGCAATCATCCAACATTCCAGCTTTCACTTTATTGTCGCACGAAGGCGCGATAGGCCGCAGCAACTTCAACGGAGCCCTCTATGACCCGCACCATCCTTGCCGCCCTGTTGCTCACCACCGCGACCGTCCCCGCCTTTGCCGAGGAGGCCCCCGCCGAGCCGCGCGCCAAAAACGTCATCCTGTTTATCGGCGACGGCATGGGCATTTCCACCATCACCGCCGCGCGCATCTACGAAGCGCAAAAGCGCGGGGAAACGGGTGAGGAAAACCAGCTGAGCTTTGAAAAGTTCGATCATGTGGCGCTGGTCAAGACCTACAACACCAATGCGCAGGTGCCCGATAGCGCGGGTACGGCCACCGCGATGCATTCGGGCGTCAAAACCCGCATCGGGGTGCTCGGCATCGGGCCGGACGCGGAAAAGGGCGTGTGCAAGGATGCGCTGGCGCACCCGCTGCCGTTGCTGGGCGAAGAAGTGAAGCGGCGCGGGCTGGCGCTGGGCATCGTCACCACCACCCGGCTCACCCACGCCACTCCGGCCAGCGTCTATTCGCGCAGCGCCGACCGCGACTGGGAGGCGGACGCCGCAATCCCCGACGATCAGCAGGGGCAGGGGTGCAAGGACATCGCGCTGCAACTGGCAGAGGCTGATTTCGACGTGGCGCTCGGCGGCGGGACGGCGGTGTTTTACGGCAAGGACAAGGGCGGAATGCGCGCCGATGCAGCGGCTGATCTGCCCGGCGCATGGGCGGCGCGCAGCGGCGGGGTGGTGGTGAAAGACGCCGCCAGCCTCGTCGCCGCGCCGATGGACAAGCCGGTGCTCGGCATTTTCAACCCCAGCCATCTGACCTTCATGGTCGATCGCAAGCCCGATTCGCCCGAACCGACCCTGACCGACATGACCGCGCAGGCAATCGCGCGATTGCAGGCCGATCCTGACGGGTTCTACCTGATGGTCGAAGGCGGGCGGATCGATCACGCGCATCACGGCGGACAGGCGGGCTATGCGCTCGAAGAAGCGGTGGAGTTTGCCCGCGCGGTGCAGTGGGCGGTGGATCACACCGATCCGGCCGAAACGCTGATTCTGGTCACCGCCGATCACAGCCACGTGTTCACCATCGCAGGCTATCCACGGCGCGGGAATGACATTCTCGGGCTGGTGGTGGCACCCAAGGGGCGCGGTGAGGATGGCGGTGACGGGCTATCGCCGGTGCTGGCTGCGGATGGCAAGCCCTATACCACGCTCGGTTATGCCAACGGCCCCGGCGCGCTGCGCGGCGAGCGGACGGTACCTGAAACCGGGGTCGCGGCAAGACAGCAGGCGACCGTGCCCACCGGCGCGGAAACCCACGCGGGCGAGGATGTCGCGCTGTTTGCCACCGGGCCGGGAGCACAGCGCGCGCGCGGGGTGATTGAACAGAACGTGATCTACACAATCATGCGCAAGGCGCTGGGTTGGGAGTAACCCGCAAACAAAACCCCCGACCCGGGGGCGTTGGGTCGAGGGTTCCATTGAGCGTTCGTCACGCTTGTACAAAGCGGTCTTTGCGGAAGGGAGGGCAACAGGGGGGAAACCCACCTTCGAACCGCCTTGTTGACAACAATTAACCGTTGGCGCCTTTCACTGACATGAACACAGCCCCGTTTTGGTCGTTTCCATACAACTGTTCGTCGACGTGCTGCCTATCCGGGGCGACGAGCTGAACGGCGCGGATCGCGGAAGGTGAAGGCGCTGTCTGCCACCGCGATGCCGTAACGCTGGTTGGATAGCTGCACCCGCGTGCGGTGATTCTGCGCGTCCAATGCCACCCAATGGGTCAGTTGCAGTCCCCCCGGCGCGGCCGGATTGCGCACGAAGATCATGTTGATCATCCCGAATTCGGGCTTTTTGGGATCGCGCACTTCAACGCTGAACACGTCAGGGTTGCCGGTCGGGACCAGCTTGCCGAACCGCTTCACATCGCGTTCGGGGTCGAACAATGCGCCGAGCGGTGAATTCTTGATCGGCCAGCGTTCCACCTGGTTCACTTCGTAATCGACGACATAGAGCGACCTGCCGTTCGAAATGACGAGAAAATCGGCGTCCTTGCCGTAATCGAAGCGGATTTTGCCGGGGCGCTTCATCGTCATCACCCCGCGCATGGTGTTGCCAAGCCGATCAGTCTGGGTGAAATCGGCGCGCATCGTGCTGATTTCGCGCAAGGCACCCACCACCCGGTCGAGATCGGCGGAGGCATCGGTGGCAGATTGCGCGGCGAGCGGCGGGGTGATTGCGGTGGTGCCAGCCGGGGCAAGACCAAGCGCCAAAGCCCCGGCCCCAAGACCAAGGATGAGCGCGCGCGCGGATGTTTGAAGCTGTGTCATGCCAAGCCGCCTAAGGCCGCCCGGTTGAACTGTCGATGAATTATCGCGCCCGCCATTATGCGGCGGGCACAGCCAGATCTTACTTGATCTTGGCTTCCTTGAACTCAACGTGCTTGCGCGCCACCGGATCATATTTGCGGAAGCTCATCTTTTCGGTGATGTTGCGCGGGTTCTTTTTGGTCACGTAAAAGAAACCGGTGCCCTCGGATGAGACGAGGCGGATCTTGACGGTGGTGGGCTTCGCCATGGCGGGTTCCTGTCAAATGGGTCGGCCCGCGAAGATGCGCACGGGCTTGAAAAATAAAATAGCGGCGCGCCCGGAAAGCCCGGCACACCGCCACACGGGCGGGCCATTGGGCGAATCAGGGGGAAAAGTCAAGGCGGGAGCTTACCCCGATAGTGACTCAGTTCAGCCCCACCGCCATGGCCGTTTTACCGTGAGGAAAATATGTCCACGATGAAGGTGCAGTCAGCGACGGGGCCCACGATAGCCTTCAGCGTTGCGGTATGAACCGATGCACATGTTGCAATAGGGTTGCAATAGGTATGCCACGCCGCTGGCTGGTTGAGCGAACCTTTGCATGGCTGGGCCGGTGCAGGCGATTGGCTGAAGACTGGGAGAAATCCATCGGAAGCTCAACCGCATGGGTGCACATCGCCTCAATCCGCCTACGCGCATACCGTAACGCAAGATATTGCTATGCTTGATGAACTTTCGAAGCGGGCGCTCAGCATCTCAGCGCGCTGGCATAAGTGACCCATATAATGGTTTACCGACTTTGAACCGCCCCGTAGACAAACATGATGGAGTATAATGCTTTAATCATTGCGCTTATCGGGTTGCTTGGGGTGGGGTCGCAATGGGTTGCCTGGCGCACCGGCTGGCCCGCTATTGCGCTGATGCTGGCGGCGGGGGTTATCGCCGGACCCGTGCTGCGCCTGATTCATCCTGAAGAGACATTTGGCGAACTGCTGGAACCGATGATATCGATAGCAGTGGCTCTGATCCTGTTTGAAGGCGGGCTAAGCCTCAATTTTCGAGAATTGCGCAAAACCGAAGGCGCGGTGACTCGGCTGGCTGTGATCGGCATTCCGGTGGCTTGGACGCTGGGCGCGGTGGCCTGTTATTATATTGCCGGGCTTGTCTGGCCGGTGGCGATCCTGTTTGCAGGCATCCTCGTAGTCACAGGGCCAACGGTGGTCACACCGTTGCTGCGGCAAAGCAATATCGCGCCGCGGCCGCGTGCAATTCTGAAATGGGAAGGTATCGTCAACGATCCGTTTGGCGCACTGTGCGCGGTGTTGACATATGAATATTTGCGGCGGGCCGAACAGGATCCCTCGCTACTGGGGACCATAGTGGCGATGCTGGGCGCGGCTGTGGTTGCCGGCCTGATTGGTTATATCGCTGCGCGCGCCATCGCATGGACGTTCCCGCGCGGCCATGTGCCAGAATACTTGAAGGCGCCTGTGCTGCTGGTGGCAGTGATCGGCACATTTGTGGCATCAAATGCGATCCAGCAGGAAACCGGTCTTTTGGCGGTCACGGTCATGGGAATGGCGCTGGCCAATATGCGCTTCCAAAGCTTGCGCGAAATTCAGCTGTTCAAGGAAAACATTACGGTTCTGCTATTGTCGGGCGTGTTCGTGCTGCTGTCTGCGTCGCTCAATCTTGAGGTTTTGCGCCAGTTCGAATGGCGCTTTTTGGCATTTATCGCGGTTTTGCTATTCATCGTGCGTCCGGCTGCGGTGCTGACCAGCATGGCCTTTTCCCGCGTGCCGTGGAATGAGCGTTTGCTGATCGCGTGGATCGCCCCGCGGGGGATTGTTGCTGTGGCGATTTCGGGCCTGTTTGCGCTCAGGCTTGATGCGCTGGGCTATGGCGATGGTGGGATTCTGGTCACGCTGTCGTTCGCGGTCGTGATCGTGACGATCCTGGCGCATGGCTTCACGATCAAGCCGCTGGCGCGCAGGCTGAAGGTGAACAGCGTTTCGGGCAAGGGCTTATTGATTGTTGGCGCAAATGAATGGAGTTCTGCCTTGGCCAAGGAGGTGCGCAAGCTGGATATCCCGGTGACCGTCGCCGATACTCGCTGGCACAAGCTTGCGCCGCTGCGACAGGCCGGAGTTCAGACCTATCACGGTGAGATCCTATCCGAAACGACGGAAGACCGACTTGATCTGGGGCAGTTTCAGGTGCTGGTTGCGACATCCGATAACGAAGCCTATAACACCTTGGTATGTCAGGAATTTGGACGGGATTTCGGGCGCGATAAGGTATACCAGCTGGGTGAGGCGCGTGATGATGATGATGATCATCGCGCGCTTCCTGGTGCGCTGCGGGGGCAGGCCATGTTCGAAGCTGGGTTGGGCGTTGACGACGTGTTTGCCTGTCATGCGGCGGGATGGAAGTTCCGTAAGACTAAGCTGACCGCGCAATTCGATTTCGAAGCCGCTCGCGCCAAGCTTCCGCAAGGGGCCGAGCTGTTGTTTTTGCTCCGTGCCGATGGACAATTACACTTCTTTACCCATGCATCGCGCCCGTCAGCCGATACCGGTGACATTGTGGTGTCCTACGCCCCCCCCAGCGCGCCCGAAGCGCGCGGTGCCCGGGCCGTAAAACCGGAAAAACCAGTCACAGGAGAGTCGCCTTTATGACGCGCCGCAAACACTGGGCAACCGCTTTAGCACTGGTTGCTGCCCTTGCCGCCTGTCGTCAGGATCCCGGATCATCGCCTACGCCTGAGCCCACGGACGATCCTGCCGCGCAACCGGAACCCGCGCCGCACGCTTCGTCGGCCAAATCGATTTTACGCCCGTCAATGGCCGCGACTGAAAAGGCGCCGCTGGCACCGATTTCACGAACGATCACCTTCGGGTTTCAGGCCAATGGCCTTGACGATTCGGCACGCAGCACGCTCGATCAGTTACTCGAAACCGAGGAATTACAGGCTGGCGGGAGGATTACCTTGCGCGGTCACAGCGACTCCCGCGGATCGGATGAAGACAATCGGCGCGCGTCGATTAAACGTGCTGAAACCGTGCGCGATTACCTTATCGAACACGGCGTGGATAAAGCGCGTATCACAGTTATCGGCTTGGGAGAGGATCGCCCGCTCGAACCCAATTCTCTCGCCGACGGGAGCGATAATCCCGCAGGCCGCGCGCGTAACCGCCGGGTCGAGATTGCAGTGAGCATTCCTGAGCCGAAATTGCCGGTCGATGATTCGACGCAAATCCCTGTTTCCGAAGAGGCGAAGTCACCATCCTCTGCGCCGCCCGCATCAACGCCATCGTAATCTTCGGGCTACGGTCACAATACCAGCAGTGTCGTGCACTTCTGATGCGTCACGCGTGTGCTGCCGCGCAGGTTGGCGGGCGATGTTTGATATTGTCGATCCACACAGCCACCACGTTGCTGATAGCCTACCAAAGCTCCAAGGCCTCGCCGCCTCTGCTGAAAGGCAGGGGCACCTGTGTGGCCGGATCGATGCAATTTCGGAGACCGAGGACGAATACCGCGCGCTTGACATGAAATCCGCTCAGATCCGTCAGGTGGTGCGGAGCACCCCGCTGATATCACCAATCGGCGCTGCTGGGTCGCCCGCGATTGGCCTTCACTGTCCCGCGCACCTTCTTGCCCTTCAACCGTTCGGTCTTGCCCACCCGGTTGAGCCGGGTTTTCGCCCGCCGCTTGGGTTCGGTCTGCGCGTCCTCCAGCAGCGCGGTCAGCTTGGCGCGGGCGTCGGCGCGGTTGGCTTCCTGCGTGCGGTTGGCCTTGGAGGTGATGATCAGATCGCCATTGCCCGCGAGCTTCGATCCCGCCAGCGCCCGCAGCCGCGCGAACACCGGCGGGGCAAGCCGCAGCGCGTAGATATTGACGCGCAGTTCCACCTCGGTCGCGACCTTGTTGGCGTTCTGCCCGCCCGGCCCCGACCCGGCGAGGAAGCTTTCCTCGGCCAGCCGCAGCGCGCGCGTTGTTAGCGGTTCGGCGTCTGGTTTGGGCGCATCGTCATCCATCTTGCGCCCCCAGCGCGGCGAAATCGGCGGGCAAGGGTGCGCGCGCCTCAATCGGGGTTTTGCCGGGGCGGGTGACGGTGAGGCTTTCGGCGTGGAGCATGGTGCGCGCAGCCCCCGGCACCGATCCCGCGCCATAGACCGGATCGCCCAGCAGCGCAGCGCCCAGCCCGTGGAGCGCATGGACGCGCAACTGATGCGTGCGGCCGGTTTCGGGGCGGAATCGGATCAGGCTGTACGGCCCCAGTTCCTGCACCAGTTCCCAGTGCGAAACCGCAGGCTTGCCCTTTTTCGCCGGGATCATCCGCCAGCCGTCTTCGGCCGAGCTGATCTTGGTCAGCGCGAGTTCGATGGTGCCTTGCGTCCCCACCGGATGGCCCGCCAGCACCGCCAGATAGGTCTTGCCGACCAGCCGATCCTCAAACGCTTTGTTGAACCGCGCCAGCGCCTTGGGATTGCGGGCGAGCAGCAGGCAGCCGCTCGTGTCGGTATCCAGCCGGTGCACCGCCACCGGACGCCGCAGGAACCCCATTTTCAGATTGTCGAGATGGTCATCAAGACACACCCCGCCGCGCTTGGGCCGATCAACCGGCAGGCCCGCAGGCTTGTTGATCACCAGCGCTTCGCCGTCTTCGTAGAGAATTGTGATGTCAGGCATGATTTTCCAATAACCGTTCGTGCTGAGCTTGTCGAAGCACCGCTTTTGTCTTCGAGGGTGGTGCTAGAAGTGAAATACGGCCGTTGACCCTGCGCGTCAGCTTCGCTTCCGACAAGCTCAGGGCGAGCGGAGCGGGGTTTAGATCAAGGTGGCCCGCATCAGCCCGCGCAGGCCATTGCCGAGCCAGAAGCCGTGTTGCAAATCATCAAGAGTAAGTTGCGCCTCGCGCGCGCGGCCGTCTGCGATCAGGTTTTCGCGCAGCACACCGGGCAGCAGGCCGAGCGCGGCGGGCGGGGTCAGCAGCGCGCCGTCCGGCCCATCCACGAACAGATTGGTGAAACTGCCCTCTGTCACCAGCCCATCATCGCGCACCAGCACCGCCTCAGCCGCGCCCATACTGTGCGCCGCTGCCAGCGCATCATCGTAAAACCCGCGATCGGAAGTCTTGTGCATCAGCCGCCAGTCCCCGGGATCAATCGGATGGGGCAACGCGGTGACCTTGACCGGCTTATCCAGCGGCGCGGGCAGCGGGGCGGGCAGCGGCGCTGCCTCCAGCGCGCTTGCCCCGCTGCGCGCCACCAGCAGCCGCAGCCGCGCGGGCGCATCGAGTTCAAAGCACAACGCCTGTATCTGGTTGCGCACCGCATGGCGATCAAACGCAAAGCCGAGGATTTCCGCGCTGCGTTTCATCCGCGCCAGATGCAGTTCGAGCAGGGCGATGCCGCTGTCGGGTGCAAACCGCATCGTCTCGATCAGGTCGAACGCGGGTGCGGCAAGATCGGGCGATGCACGGCGCACGAACCCGGCCTTGACCTCGCATTCGCGCCGTTCGGACAGCGCATCGCTATCCGCCACAATCGCCGAGCCGATGCCGAGCACCGCGCTACCCTGACCATTCTCGACCGGGGTGAGGCGCAAGGTGCGGATCGCGACATTGAAGGCCGCGTTGCCATCATCGTCGATCCGGCCAATCGCCCCGCAATAGGCCCCGCGCGCGTCGCGCTCGATTTCGCCGAGCAGTTCCATCGCCCTGATCTTGGGTGCGCCGGTGATCGATCCGCACGGGAACAGCGCGCGCACCAGATCCATCGCGCCCTTGCCGGGGGCGAGCCGCGCGCGCACGGTTGACACCATCTGGTGCACCGTCGGGTAACTTTCTACCGCAAACGGCGCATCCACCACCACGCTGCCCGCCTCGGCCACGCGGGCAAGATCATTGCGCATCAGATCGACGATCATCAGGTTTTCGGCGCGATCCTTGACCGACGTGGCAAGGTCTTGGGCCAGCGCGCGGTCTGCCGCCGGATCGGGGCTGCGCGGGCGCGTGCCCTTCATCGGCTTGACCTTGGCCTCATTCCCCGCAAGCGCCACGAACAATTCGGGCGAAAAGCTCAAAAGCCAGTGCGAGCCATCGAAAATCAAACCGCCATAACCCGCCGCCGCCGCCCCGCGCAGCGCGGCATAAAGCCCCGCCGGGTCGCCGCGATAGGAACCGGCGAGCAGGTAGGTGAGGTTTGCCTGATAGATATCGCCCGCCAGGATCGCCTCACGCAGAGCCGCGAACGCCGCTGTGTATCCGCCGGGCGACAATTGCGGTTCCAGCGGGCCGATGCTGCCCGTGCCTTGCGAGCGCGCCGCCAGCCAGCCGGGCACGTCAGCCGCGGCAATCGGCGTCGGTGCGTCAAACAGCCCCAGCCACACCAGCGGCCCCGCCGCGCCGCTGCGCGCCGCCGCCAGCCCCGCCAGCCTGCCTTCGAGCGCAAGGCCCGCTTCATAGGCAATATACCCCGCCAGCGATCCGCCGCCCGCCTGCCGCGCCGCCTCTGCCGCGTCGAGCGTGATTTCAACCTGATCGGGACGGGCGGCGACAAACACCTTGCGCGGGCTTTCGTACAGCAATGCATCCGCCGCAGCCGCTCCGGCGCGGGCATCATCAAGCAGGACAAACGGCGCAGGGCTAACCATGGCGCGACCCATAGCCCAATTCGCCGCCAAGTCGAGAACTTGACCGCCGCCGCGCGGCCCTGCACATCACCCGCGAACAGGCAATTTCAGGGACGGGCAATGACGGATATGGCAGGCGACATCTATCTGGGGCTGGGCGGGGACGGATCGCGCCAAGCGCTCGCGCTGAGCCGCTCGAACCGCCACGGGCTGATCGCGGGGGCGACCGGCACCGGCAAAACCGTGACCTTGCAAGGCATCGCGGAAAGCTTTTCCGCCGCCGGGGTGCCGGTGTTTGTCGCCGATGTGAAGGGCGATCTGTCGGGCATCGCGATGCCGGGTTCGTCCACCTTCAAACACGCCGCCAGCCTTGAGGCGCGGGCCAAGGAATTGGGCATCAGCGATTATTCCTATGCCGATAATCCGGTGATTTTCTGGGATCTGTTCGGCAAGCAAGGCCACCCGATCCGCACCACGATTTCGGAAATGGGGCCGCTGCTGCTGGCCCGGCTGCTCGATCTGAACGAGACGCAGGAAGGCGTGCTGCAGATCATTTTCCGCCATGCTGATGAAAACGGTCTGCTGCTGCTCAACTTCGCGGATCTGCAAGCCGTTCTGCAATGGGCGAGCGAGAACGCCGCGGAATTGTCGGGCAAATATGGCAATGTCACGCGGCCTTCGGTTGGGGCAATCCAGCGCCAGCTGCTCAGTTTCGAGGCGCAGGGGGCGGGCAATTTCTTTGGCGAACCCGCGCTGGAAATCGACGATTTCCTGCAAGTTGACGAACAGGGGCGCGGCTATATCAATGTGCTTGCCGCCGATCAGCTGATGCGCAGCCCCAAGCTTTACGCCACGTTTCTGCTGTGGCTGCTGGCCGAATTGTTCGAAAGCCTGCCCGAAGTTGGCGACCCGGAAAAGCCCAAGCTGGTGTTCTTCTTCGATGAAGCGCACCTGTTGTTCGACGATGCGCCCAAGGCGTTGATGGACAAGATCGAACAGGTGGTGCGGCTGATCCGGTCAAAGGGCGTGGGGGTGTTCTTTGTCACCCAGAACCCGATTGATATTCCTGAGAAAGTCGCGGGCCAGCTGGGCAACCGGGTGCAGCACGCCTTGCGCGCCTTTACCCCGCGCGATCAGCGCGCGATCAGGGCGGCGGCGGAGACCTTTCGCGTCAACCCCGATCTGGACGTCGAAACGGCGATCACCGAGTTGAAGGTGGGTGAGGCGCTGGTTTCCACGCTCGACGAGAAGGGCGCGCCCACCATCGTCCAGCGCACCCTGATCAAACCGCCGCGTTCACGCCTTGGCCCGGTGACGCCGAAAGAGCGCGCGATCATTCAGTCCGTCAGCCCGCTGGATGGCAAATATGATACCTTGGTCGACCGCGAAAGCGCCGAAGAAGTGATCGCCGCCAAAGCAGCCGATGCCGCCGCCACTGCGGCTGAAGTTGAGGAGCGCGGCGAGGCGGACGTGCGCGGGCAGCCTCGTAAAAGCCCCAATCTGTGGGGCAAGGCGATGTCGCGCGGGGCCAAGGTTGCAATGGGCGGCGCGGCGGGGATGGCGGCGTCAAAAATACTCGGCAAGAAAAGCCGGTCGAACCCGGTGGCCTCGGGCGTTACCTCAGCCGCCGGATCGATCGCGACCGATCTGGCTGGGCCAATCGTGGGCCGGTTTGTGCGCAACCTGATCGGCGGGCTGATGCGCTGAACCTGCACCCGCCCAGACCCGATGTTTCACGTGAAACATCGCGGAACGTGGGGTCTAGGCGGGGTCTGGAGCGACCTAGGCAGGGTCTAGCCCGCCTTGATCGCGCGCATCAATTTTCGGCCGCAGCAACCATGCAAAAGGCGTTCAGCTTGTTGCCATCGGGATCGCGGAAATAGCCTGCAAAAAAGCCATCATCGCCGCGCGGGCCGGGCGCGCCTTCGTCGCTGCCGCCGTGAGCCATGGCGATATCGTAGACCGCATGGACATCCTCCGGCGTTTTCACTTCGAGCGCGACCATCACCCCGTTGCCGACCGTGGCGGGCTGGCCATCGAACGGCACCGTCGCCGCAATCCCCGGCGCGCCGCCCCATTCGCCCCAGGCGATGAAGCTTTCCGTGTCCATCATCCGCCCAACCCCGAAATGCGCGGCCAAGGCGTCATAAAACGCCGCCGCGCGCGGCAAATCATTGGTGCCAACCGTAACGTAACCGATCATATCTGTTCTCCCATCCCCCGCGCCGCCCGCTGCGACTCGCCTATGTCGGAACAATACCAGAACATGCGCGGGTGTCGATGGTATTGTTCTGATCGGATGTTCGGCGCAATCGATGAATGACCGCTCGCGATAAGGCAGCTTTCAAGAGATTTTTGGCATTTTCGGCCTTTCCGGTATCGACCCCGCTTAGGACATTCGGTTGGCCTCTGATAAAGACTGCCGATGCTTTACAGGACAACCGCGGCGCTTATCCTAATCTTGGCCCTGAGCGGGTGCTCTTCGGTCTATGACGTTCGAGCAGTAGTGATCGACGGCAAGGTCGCATTCGTGCCGACCGACACCGACATCTGGGGCGAACCCGATTGCATCTACTCGATCTCGGTCTCAGCGGCGGACGGGCCGTCCACGAACCCCGAAGAAGGCGACAGCCTCGGGATGGTTGAGAATGGGATGTATTGGCATGAGAGCTTCGCCGTCACCTCGTGTGAAAATCCATTCCCGGTTGTCTACGGCGAGCCGCTGAAAGGCCCTCCGTTCCGGGAGAACGATGAGTATGCGGTAAAGGCGAAACCGCTCCGCGTAGGAGTAGTCTATGAGGTCACCACGGTCAGCGAGGGGTCTGCCTCCGGCGTCGGAAAGTTCATGGTGACGGAGCAGCGCAGGGTCGTGAACCTGCCTTATAAATGAAGCGACGAACGCCCGTTTTCCACCCACGTCCAGCCATTGCGAGCAGGGCGGCGTTGTCCTGAAACCTGCCGTGCCGCTATCGTCATTTGCCGGCAGAAACGGGCGTTCATACCACCTCACCACCAGCGCTACAGCGCCGCCGTCTCACGCTCCAGCCACGCCAGATCCTCGCCCGCAAGCTGCGGGGCAATCAGCGCGCGCACCTTGGCGTGATAGGCATCGACCCACGCGATTTCGTCTGCGGTGAGCAGTTCTCGCGCGATCAGCTTGCGGTCCAGCGGCACGAAGGTCAGCGTTTCGAACCCGAGATAGCGGCCTTCTGCGCCTCCAATTTCGCGTTCTTCGACCAGCACCAGATTTTCGATCCGGATGCCGAATGCGCCCGATTTGTAATAGCCCGGTTCGTTCGACAGGATCATCCCGGCGAACAATTCCTGCCCGGTGCCCGCCTGCCCGCCGCCCGGCTTGGCGATCCGCTGCGGGCCTTCGTGCACGCCGAGGAAGCTGCCGACCCCGTGGCCGGTGCCGTGGCCGTAATCAACGCCCGCTTCCCACAGATATTGCCGCGCCAGCACGTCGAGCTGCCCGCCGCAGGTGCCTTGCGGAAATACTGCGCGGTCAATCTGGATGTGGCCTTTCAAGACACGGGTGAAGCGGTCGCGCATTTCGGCGGTTGGCTCGCCCAAACCATCGGGCGTGCCGACCCACACCGTGCGGGTGATGTCAGTGGTGCCGCCGCCGGACTGATCGGCATATTGCCCCCCTGAATCGACCAGATAGATCGAACCCGGCGGGATCGGGATATTGCTGTCCGCGTCGACCTTGTAATGCGGCAGCGCGGCGTGACCGGCGGCGGCAGAGATGGTGTCGAACGACAGATCGCGTAGGCCCGGATCCATCGCCCGAAACTCGGCGAGCTTGGCGGCGGCGGTGAGTTCATCCACCCCGCCCTTTGGTGCCTCCCCTTCGAGCCAGCGCAGGAAGCGCGACACCGCCGCCCCGTCGCGCGCCTGTGCATCGCGGTGGCCCTGTTGTTCGCAATCGTTCTTGATCGCTTTGGCAAGGATCGTCGGATCGCGTTTGAAGGTGAACTGCGCGCCCCCGGCTCGCAGCGCCTGCGCGATCCCGACCACCGCGAAATCGGGATCGAGGCTGACGCTTTTGCCCGCCAGTTCGCCCGTCAGCGCGCCTTCAAACGCGGCGCGTTCGCGCACCGTTACCGCGTTGCCTAGGTGGCGGGTGAGTTCGGGCGTGACTTTCTCTGGCGCGATGAACAGTTCGGCGCTGCCGTCCTTATGCGCGATCACATAGGACAGCGCGACGGGCGTATGCGCCACGTCTTGCCCGCGAATGTTGAGCAGCCACGCAATCGAATCGAGCGCCGGGATCACCACCGCATCATGGCCTTCCTTCGCCAGCCAATCGGCCACCAGAGCGCGCTTTTCCGCCGAGGATTGCCCGGCGCGCGCGTCATCATGCACCATCGCCGCCGCAGGCGAAGGCGTGGGGCGATCCGCCCACACTGCGTCAATCGGGTTGTTTGTTGCGGGCACCAGCGTGATGCCGCGCGGGTTTACCTGACGTTCCAGCGCATCGACCCAGCCCCAGGTGTGCAGCCACGGATCATAGGCGACCTTCGCGCCCCCTTCGTCTTTGGCAGCGCACACCTCGGCCAGCCATCCGGCCAGCGTGTCGGCGGGCACGCTTCTGTAATCGAACAGCTTTTCATCAACCTGCTGGCGCACCTGCACGGTGTAGCGCCCATCGACGAAGATAGCCGCATGATCGAGCGTCACCGCAGCGAACCCCGCCGATCCGCCAAACCCGGTCAGCCAGTTCAACCGCTGAGCGTAATTGCCGACATATTCGCTCATATGTTCATCGCTGATCGGGATGATGAACCCATCTACCCCGCGCCGCTTCAATTCTGCGCGCAGGGCGGTAAGGCGGGCTTCGTGAGTTTGCATCAGCATCGGTTCAATCCTCAGGCGTGGGCGCAGGCTCTTGCCGCGCGGGAATGTATCGTTAGAACCGCCAACATAGGCCCAACCGGGCTGTGTTTCCACCCAGACCTAAGACGGGGACTGCCGCCAATGACCACAAGGATCAGCAAGCGCGCGCTTGCCATCGCGCTTGCCGCCACCACCTTTGCCCCTGCTGCCGCCATCGCCGCCCCCAACGAGGAACAATCCCGCGTGACCACATCTGCCGCCGCACCTGCTACCGTTACCGAGATCAAGCCGCCCGTCGCTGAAAAGCGCGCACACACCTACACCCACCACGGGATCACCATCGAAGACCCCTATGACTGGCTGTATGACAAATCCTATCCGGTGGTGGATGATGAGGACGTGCTGGCCCACGTGAAGGCGGAAAACGCCTATTTCGAAGCGAAGATGGCAGCCCAAGCCCCGCTGACCGAGGCGCTGTTCACCGAAATGCGCGCCCGCATCAAGGAAGACGACAGCACCGTTCCGCAGAAGGATGGCGAGTTCCTCTACTGGAGCGAGTTCGAGGAAGGCGCGCAATATCGCAAGCATTGGCGCAAACCTGCGGCGGGGGGCGAGGCGCAGCTACTGCTCGATGAAAACAGTCTCGCTGAGGGCCTCGAATATTTCCGCCTTGGCGCAGCCTCGATCAGCCAGAACGGGCGGTTTCTCGCGTTTTCCACCGACACTTCGGGCGGCGAACGCTACACCGCGCGGATCAAGGATCTGCAGACCGGCGAGTTGTTGCCCGATGAACTCACCAACCTGCGCGGCGGGCTGACCTGGGTCGCGAATGACACCGCGCTGGTTTACGGCCCCTCGACCGAGGAATGGCGCACGCTCGAAGCCAGGCTGCACGTGATCGGCACCCCGGTTGAGCAGGACGTGACGCTCTACAAGGAAGAAGACCAGTCCTTCGGCGTCGGGGCGGGGCTATCGGCGCAGGAAGACTGGCTGATCATCGCCACCGGCGACAATGAAACCAGCGAAGTGCGCCTCGTCCCGGCTGCCAATCCAACGGCTGAGCCGATTCTGGTGAAGGCGCGCAACAAGGGCGTCGAATATTCGGTCGATGTCAGGGATGGCGAATTGTGGGTGTTGACCAACGACGATCACATCAACTTCCGCCTCGCCAAGGCTGATCTGAAAACGCCCGGCGATTGGCAAACGGTGATCGCGGGTTCGGACGAGTTTTATCTGACCGAATTTGACCTGTTCAAGGATTTCTTCGTCACCGAAGGGCGATTGGGCGGGCTCGATCAGATCCAGCTGCGTTCCTACGCCGATCCGGCCAACATCACCCCGATCACCTTTCCCGAGGCAAGCTATACTGCCGGTCTTTCGGACAATCCCGAATATGCGGTGAGCAAGCTGCGGCTGTCCTATCAGAGCATGGTCACGCCCAGCACCGTCTATGATTACGACGTCGCGACGGGCGGGCTGACGACATTGAAGACGCAGGAAATCCCCAGCGGTTACGATGCCAGCCTCTACACCACGCAGCGCCTCACCGTGCAGGCGCGCGATGGGACGATGGTGCCGGTCAGCATCGTGATGCGGAAAGACCGCGCGGACATCCTCAAGAAGGCCGGGATCGAAGGGCCGGGGCCGCTGCATCTTTATGCTTACGGCGCCTATGGCTACGCCATCCCGCCGGGCTTTTCGACCACGCGCCTTTCCCTTGTGGATCGCGGCTTTGCCTATGCCATCGCGCATATTCGCGGCGGCGATGATCTGGGGCGGCGCTGGTATCTGCAAGGCAAGCTGTTCGAACGCGCCAACACCTTCAACGATTTCGTCGACGCAGGCCGCGGGTTGATCGCGCAGGGCTACACCGCGGAAGGCATGGTCACGGCGAGCGGCGGTTCGGCGGGCGGCGAGTTGATGGGCGCGATCATCAACCAAGACCCCGCGCAATATGGCGCGATTGTCGCGCACGTGCCGTTTGTCGATGTGCTGAACACGATGCTGAACAAGGATCTGCCGCTGACGCCGGGCGAGTGGCAGGAATGGGGCAACCCGATCACCGACAAGGCGGCGTTCGCCTATATCCTGTCCTATTCGCCCTATGATCAGGTGGCGGCGCGCGATTACCCACCGATGCTGGTGACAGCGGGGCTGAACGATCCGCGCGTGACCTATTGGGAACCCGCCAAATGGGTCGCCAAGCTGCGCGAACTCAAGACCGACGACAATCTGCTGCTGCTGAAGACCAACATGGGCGCAGGCCACGGCGGACAATCGGGCCGTTGGAACAGCCTCAAGGAAACGGCGGAGGAGTTCGCCTTCATCCTGTGGCAGATGGGGATGGCGGGGGAGCGGTGAGTAAACCCGCCCACTTCACCCGCACCTTCGTGGCCGCACCGCAGCACATCGATGAGCTCGGCCATGTCAACAACACGGTGTGGGTGCAGTGGATTCAGGATCTCGCCACCGCGCACTGGGAAGCGGCGGCGCGGCCCGAAGACAAGGCGGCGTTCTTCTGGGTCGTGGTGCGGCACGAAATCGATTATCGCGGCAATATCGCCGAGGGCGCGAGCGTTACCGGCACGACGTGGATCGAAGGCCCGGCCCAGGGCGCGAAATCGCTGCGGCGCGTTGAGTTCACCGATGCGGGCGGCAAACGCCTCGTCAGCGCGGCGACCAGCTGGGCGATGATCGACCGGGCGAGCGGGCGGCTGGCACGGGTGCGGCCCGAGGTTCTCGCGCCGTTTCAGGCCGATTAGGCAGCCTTGTCCGCGGCCCTGCGTTTCCGGCGGTTCTTGGGAGCGGTGTTGAATACGGTCAGGCGCGCATAGGCAAGGCGGTTGCGGCCAGCCGCCTTGGCTTCATACATCAGCGCATCGGCACGGGCGTAGAAATCGCTGAACGCCATCTTGTGGCGGTCGCCATCGGCCAGCACGATCACGCCCATGCTGGCCGTCACCGGCAGGCTAAGCCCTGACACTTCCGTGGCAATGCGCTGCGGGATCGCCTGACGCAAAGCCTCGGCGCGTTCCAATGTGCGTTCACCGCGCAGCAGCACCACAAATTCCTCGCCGCCCAATCGCACCGCGATCGAGTTCCGGTCGCCTTCAGCGCGCAGCGCGCCCGCACAGGCCACCAGCGAGGCATCACCGATCTGGTGGCCATGCAGATCATTAATCGACTTGAACCGGTCAAGATCAACCAGCGCAAAGGTATGGAAACCCTGCGCCAACAGCTGATCAAAGCGCGCTTCGATGGCGCGGCGGTTCATCAACCCGGTGAGCGAATCGCGGGTCGAAAGCTGTTCCAGCATCCGCGCCTCGGTCAGCGCAGCGTCACGTTCGCGCCGCAGCGCCAGGAAACGGTCGGCGATGGCGAGGCTGATCACCACCACTTCGATCCCCACCGCGATGTAAAGCATCTGATCAAGGCTTGGCGGGCCGACATACCAGCCCAGCCCACGCAGCAGACGTTCGGCCGTTGCGATGATCACCGGCGTCCACGCCATTGCGATAAAGCGCGCCGAACGGCTGCCGCGCAGCAAGGCTTCGGCCACGGCGGCGCTGATAATCACCAGCACCGGCAGGAAGGCGATCAGATAGGCCTGATCGTCAAACGGCTGGGTCGCATCGAACTGAAAGGCAAAGAACCCCGGGACGATGATGGTGAAATAGCCCACCATGATCGTGATCCGGCGCATCAGCCGCGATTGCGCGCCGCGTTCAAGGAAGGTGGCAAGAAAGATCGCCGACAACCCTATCCCGATGGCCGAGGAAAGCGCGGTGATGATCGCCATCGCCGCCACCGGCACCGTGACAAACGCGGTTATCAGCCCGCCTGCAAAGGTCACATAGACCATCATCGCGGCAACCATCATCGCGTGCAGAACCACAAATTTTTCGCGCAGCACGATGAAGAAATTGACGTCGAACAGCAGCGGCAGAACCAGCATCCCGACCACGAAAGCCAGCAGCAGCATATTGGTTTGCGACCATTCGGCCCGTGACTGATCATGGGTGATCCGCGCTTCGGTTAGCAGCGGCACCGAATGCGGGCCTTCGATCCGCACCATCAGCAGGCTTGTTTGCGGGGTAATTTCGGGCAGCGGCAGCTGGAACACAGGGCCTTCAGGAAAGGGTTGGCCATCGGCCTCGGCAAAGCGCGCTGTCCGCATCGTGCCATCAGTATCGAGCGCGTGGAAGGTGATCGCGTCGAACCGCGCAATCCGGCTGAAAAACTGGCGCGGCGGCAACGCACCTTGCCAGCTATCCGCCTCAAACCGCAGCCAGACTGCGGGCGAACCTGCGCGCCAGCCGTTATCCGAACAGGTCCACGAAGCACGCGGCACCATCGCTTCGGCGGTCTCGTCAAGCGATGTCGCGGCATGGCAGGCAGGCGCGAAGCTGGGCAACGTCCGATCCTCCGCCGACGCCGGTCGGGCGACGAACATCGCCAGCAGCACAGCTGCGATACACAGTCGGATCAGAAGGCGCAGTCTTGCCATGCCGCGGTGCCTATCATCCAAGCTCTTACGATGCTGTTAAGTCGCCCCGCCATTTCGGAGCAAATTTCGCCGCAAGTCATGCGGTTGCGCCATATCAATGGGCTGGCTTGATCGCCCCGGTTTTCGTCATATAGCTGTCATGTTTCAGGCCTACCGCGCCAGTATAGGAACGATCAGGATCAATCATGACACAGCACCGCATCACATCATTTGCCAAGTTCGGCACTGCCATCGCGCTGGCAAGCCTTGCGCTTTCCGCCTGCGATTCGGGCGGTGGCAGCGCGCGCAATTCGGTTCATGCGGTTGGATCGTCGACGGTCTATCCCTTCGCCAAGGTGGTGGCGGAGAATTTCGCCCGGTCGAACCCCGGATCGCCGCTGATAGAATCGACCGGCACCGGCAATGGGATCAAGCTGTTCTGTTCCGGCCTTGGCCCCAACACCCCCGACATGGCCCATGCCTCGCGCCGGATAAAGGCTTCCGAATTCGAAGCCTGCGTTGCCAATAACGTGACAGAGGTCATCGAATTGCAGGTAGGGCTCGACGGGATCGCCTTTGCTTCGGCCAAGGGCGGGATCATGCTCAACCTGTCGCCCAAAACAGTTTACGAAGCGCTTGCGGCCAAGCCCTATGGCAAGCCGCAGACCACCAAAACCTGGAAGGATGTCGACCCGTCGCTGCCGGCCGACCCGATCATCGTGTATGGCCCGCCCAGCACATCGGGCACGCGCGATGCGTTGAAGGAACTGGTGCTCGAAGTTGGTTGCGCCACCAACCCGGAAATGAAGGCGCTCAAGGACAGCGACGAAGACAGCTACAAGCAAATCTGCACCGAAGTGCGCAGCGATGGCGGCTATGTCGATCAGGGGGAACAGGATAATCTGATCGTCCAGAAGATCATCGGCAATCCGCGCACGGTCGGCATTTTCGGGTTCTCCTATCTCGAAGAAAACAGCGACCGGGTGCAGGGGCTGCCGATGAACGGGGTCGATCCGACCTATGATAACATCTCCAGCTTTGCCTATCCGGGCGCGCGCCCGCTGTATATCTACGTCAAGAAAGCGCATATGCGCGCGATCCCCGGCCTTGAAAACTTCATGCAGGAATGGGTCAAGAGCTGGGGCAAGGATGGCCCGTTGGCGAAGATCGGGATGGTGGCGATGCCGCCCGAAGCGATGCAGGTGAATGCCGCCAAGGTCAGCGAGCAGCCAATCCTGACCAAGGAAGAACTCGCCGCCAAATAACCCGCAGTTGCGGCGCGTGTGCGGACCGGGTAATCTGCCGTGATGAGCGCGCGCAAGATTGCCCTGTGGCACACCGCCGGCCTGATCGACGCGGAGACGCGCGACCGGTTGCTCGCCTATGAAACCGCCCATTCCCGCCCGCTGGCATTATGGGCGGTGTTCGGGATCGGCGCGCTCGCCATCGCCTTGGGGCTGGTGTCGGTGGTGGCCGCCAATTGGGAGGACATCCCCGGCCAAGTGCGGCTTGGCGTCCACCTTGCGCTGATTATCGCCGGATTGGCGGCGCTGTTCTGGCGTGAAGCGCGGCTGGCGGCAGCATCGCCGTGGGCGGTGGAGGCGCTGTTGTTTGTCACCGCCGCGCTGGGCCTCACCTTTTTCGGACATCTGGGGCAGGTTTACCAGACATCCTCGCCGCTGTGGAAACCGCTGGCGGTGTGGCTGGCACTGTTCGCGCCGTTATTGCTGATGATGGGCCGCAGCTGGCCAGCCGCGCTGGCGGTACTGGGCGGCAGCGTGTGGTGCGCGTGGGAATATGCCACCGCCAGCACAGATTATGGTGTGATGCGCGATCCGGGCACGGGGCGGCTGTTGTGGCTGGCATTTGTCACCGCACTGCCGGTGGGATTTGCGCCCTTGGCGGCGTGGCTTCGCGCCCGCGGCGCCCGGCCTGATTTCTGGCGGCGGCTGGAGCAGCTGGCATTGGCCTATGCCGTGGCCGGAGCGTCGTTTGCGACTTTCATCGCCAGCATCGGAGAGTTCGGTGATACCCGGATGTTGAGGGATCTGGCGAGCATGGTGATGGGCGGCGCGGTTGCGGTGCTGGCGGGGCTTGGCGTGGTGCTGGCGCGGCCGGGCATCTCGGGCCAGATGGCGGGCGCGATCATTGCCGGCGCGGGGCTGGCGCTGCCGCTGGCTTACGGCGCGAATGATCTGACCGTTCCCGCCGCCGCGCTGTTCATGGCGCTGTGGGTCGGGATCGCGGCTGCGGCACTGACGGCGCATTGGCGCGGCGTGTTTCAGCTGGCGGTGGCGGTCATCGCGCTGCGTCTCATCATCCTCAGCTTTGAATTGGCGAGCGACCTGTTGCTCAGCGGTGCCGGGCTGATCATGGCGGGCCTGTTGATCCTCGGCATCGCATGGGCCGCAGTGCGGGTGTCGCGCAACTTCGCGCCGAAGAATGAAGGGGTGGGCGCATGAACCGCCTGACGCGCTTGGCCGCTGTCGTGCTTCCGCTGATCGGGCTTGCGGGCGTGTGGGGCATGGGCGACCATACCTACCGTCAGGGCACCGAATGGGAGGTGCCGATCCAGGGCTATGACCCGCGCGATTATCTGCGCGGGCACTATGTCGAGTTCAGCTATGATTGGCCGGGGCTGGGTGGATGGCGCGATGCCGGGCCCGAAATGCTGTGCCTTGCAGGTGCGGCGCCTGACCTTGTCAGCGTGACAGTGGCCGAGACGGCGGCTGAACGTGCCGCCTGCGATCATCCGCTGCGCGCCGATCTTTCGGGGGTCTATAGCTGGGATGCGCTGATGCGCGGACGCCTGTATGTCGGGCAAGACCGCGCGCTGGCGCTGGAGGAGGAACTGCGCAACCGTGACCAACGCGGGATCGTCACCATCCGCCAGCGCGAGGATGGCAGCTTCACGCCCATCGCCATCCGCTTCCGTCCGCTGACCCCCGCCGAACAGGCTGAACGCGATGCGCAGGATCAGCCGCCCACCATGCCGCCTGCGATTATGGTTGGATCTAGCGGAAATTCTCGCCCGTAGCGGCGATCCGCACCTTTAGCCCCGCCTGACAGATGTTCTGGATTTCGATCCCGGGATGGGCGTTGACCTCGATCACCAGCGGGCCGTCATTGACGTCAAGCACGATGTCCGCGCCGCAATAGCCCAGCCCCACGGCGGGGCCGCACCTTGAGGCGAGCTCCAGCACCCGCTCCCAGCCCGGAATCTCGAACCCGATCAGATTGACGCCGGTATCGGGGTGATGCGTGATCGGCGTGCCTTTCACCACCGCGCGGGTAATTTTGCCGGTGACCATGTCGATCCCCGCCCCAATCGCGCGCTGGTGGAGGTTGGCCTTGCCATCGGATTCAAGCGTCGGCAGCCGCACCATCGCCATCAGCGGGGTGTAATGCAGGCTGATGACGCGCAGATCGGGCAGGCCTTCGGGCACGATGCTGGCCAGCGCCGGGTCAGCGATGATCAGCGGTTCGATCAGCGCGGCATCCTCCGCTGCGGAATCGCCCGAAAAGCCGCCATCAACCACCTTCTGGATGTGATGCATCACCGCTTCTTCGGTCAGCGGCGCGCCCGATCCCTTGAACCAGGTATTGCCTTCGCGGCGCACCGCCAGGAGAATGCCGTCACCCTGCGATCCGCGTGCGGGCTTGATCGCCCAGGCATTGGGCATGTCGCGGCTCGGCTTGAATTCTACCAGTTTCTGGTGGGTGTCGATCACCGCGACCGTGCCGGTACAGGCGATCCCGGCGGCCTCCAGCGCCACCTTGGCTGCCACCTTGTCACGCGCCCGCTCAATCGCGCTGCGCGGATTATATTTCTGGATCAGCGCGTTGCGCATATTGATCCCGAGAATTTCGTCGATACGGGCAAGCTGCGGGGGGCGCAGTTTGCTGAGCGCGTCATAATTCACCGTCTTTTTGCGTAACAGCCCGAACATATCAAACATCCTCTGCCGTCCGGATGATCCAGGCGTTGTGGATCAGCGGCCGCCCGGATGCGTCAAGACGAGGCGCAAACTGCGCCTCCTTGTTGGGTTTGATCGGTTGCGGAACCCGCCTTCGCCGCCCGGGGGTGAGATCCGCTGGCGAATCGATCACCCAAACGCCGTGGAGCGGAGGTGCGCGTTCCAGCGCTTCCTCCCGGCTGATCGGTTCAAGATCAAGTTCGAGCTGGTCCGGGTTGGCCTTTTGCCGCGCCTGCCGCCGCCGTTCGAGCCAGATCGGCGCAAACCGCCCGATTTCCGAAAGCCGCAGGCCGCGATAGCGGCCAAGCACCGCAATCGCGACACCTGTGAATGCCGGCATCAGCAGCGGAGACCATTCGATCAGCGCCATCGCAAAATCCGATACCATCACGAATTGGATGACCACCGCCAGAATGAAGGTGTTGAACGCCATCTTCGCCGCTGGTTTCGGCCCGTCCTTGTCCCATTGTTTGAACCAGCGTTCGACAACCAGCGCACACACGATCACCGGGAAGGCATCGACCTGCAGCTGGGTATCGAGGATCATCAGCAAGGCCACCAGCACCAGCACGATCAGCGAAATCAGCACGCCCAGAAACCCGACGCGTGTCATCCGCAATTTGAGCAAGGTGGGGGTGACAATCATGCCCGCCAGCACCGACGATCCCAGCACCACCGGCCCCATCACCGGGCCGATTTGCAGGAACGCCAACGCGATCAGCATCGGGGTGAACAGCCCGAACGCCTTCAATCCGATAAAGCTGCGCGCCAGCACCACCAGAAATGCGCCCAGCGGCAACACCATCAGCAGGTTCGATGGCTTCAGCCCCCAGATCGCCTGCGACGTCGCCACCCCTTCGAACGAGGATGGCAGGGCAAAGAAGGTTGAAGTATTGGCAAGGCCAAGCGCCACCAGCGCCGCGATGATCGCGCCGACAGCTATGCCTATGTAGAAAGGGCGCCTGACCTGCGGGGTCGCGCGCTTCCATATCTGGCTGAGTCTGGAGATCAGCTCAGAATGCATATCCAACCGATAATGACAGCCGATAACCCTCGCGTTCGCGGGCAGGTTCGTTGCTGCCGGCAAAGATGTATTTAGCCTCAGCCTCGATGCGCCACTTGCCCGGCCACCACAGCAGTTCGACTTCGGGGGCGACAAGTTTGTCGCGGCGCGGTTCACCATTATCGGTGAGGCGGTTGTCGAACCGGGTGCGGATCACTTCGATGGCCGGGCGCACGCGCAGATCGGGGGTGATCGGGCGAGTGTAGGCAACCCCGGCGGATTCGCGTTCAAAGCCGCGCCGCAGATCATCGGATTTGATCGATTCCGCGCGCAGATCAAACGCCAGATAGTGGTAACGCCCGAACCGGCGGCGATATTCCGCATCAACGCGCGGGCCTTCACCGGTGGTTTCGGCCAGCGCGCCATTTTCATATTCCCGCTCGCGCCAGGTGCCTTGCAGCCTGACGCGGTGCTTGCGATCGGATTCCCACGTCAGCCGGGCAGAACCCTGCCATTCATCGGTGTCGTTGCTTTCCACCGAAACCATGTCATCGAAATGGCGGGCCTGAAGCTGGAGTTCCCAGTCCTTTTCGATATCGGTTTGGACGGTCGCGGTGAACCGGTCGCGGGCAATGTTGCGCCGCGCTTCGCCAAGCCGGAATACCTCGATCCGGTCGGCTTCAAGCCGCAGCCGCACCCCGCGCTTTTCCAGCGCCACCCCAACCTGCCCGCGCACACTGATCGCCTCGCCATCGACGACCAGATCACTATCGCGGGTGGTGGTTTCGGCGCTGACCGTCTGCACTTCGATCCGCGCATCGGGTTCAAGCCGCCAGCCCCCATCTTTCGCCGAAGCAGGGTCGGCAACCAGCACAGCAAACAATGCGGCCATCAGACCGCCGAGCGCGCGCATGGATTGAATCATTGATTTAGCCCCCGTTGACTTACGTGGGGCTACGGCAAGGGTGTTTAGGAATTCCTAACCACGGTCATAAACCATAGTTGGGATCGCTTCCTTGAACGCAAAAGGGGCGGAAGGCCGCTATCGGCCCTCCGCCCCTCATGCCCAAGGTTGTGGCTTGGGCCATGACTTTGGGTCGGGTATTCCGATCAGAAGCGGGCGGACACTTCCACCCCGTAAAACTGCGGTTCTGCCGGGATGAAGGTGGGAATGCCAAACGCGCCGCCGGTATTGCCCGCGTCGAGCAGGTATTTCTTGTCGAATGCATTGCGGATGAAACCGGCAATTTCATAACGATCATCGCCAAAGCTGACGCCGGCCCGCGCATTCACCAGCGTTACCGCCTTTTGTGAGATCAGCGGATTGTTCGGCACTTCGAAGAAGATGCGGCTGCGATGCGTGACGCTGGGCGTGGCGAAGAAGCGCATACCGTTGCCCATGTCATAATCGACGCTGAAACCGCCCGATGCCTGAAATTCGGGCTGCAGGCGGAACCGCGCGCCCGAAAACGCGGGCGAGAACGCGCCGTCCTTGTCGATGCCGCCGTCGATATAGCCGAAATTGCCGAACAGTTGCAGCCAGTCAGTAGCCTCGACCAACAATTCCCCCTCTACCCCAAGGTTCGAGGCGCTGCCCGCGCTTCGCGTCACGAAGGTTCCGGTCGGGTTGCCGCCCGCATCAACTTCCGCCACGCTGACCTGAAAGCCTTTGTATTCCTGATAATAGACGCCCAGTGATCCCGAAACGGGGCCGCTGGCCAGCTTGATCCCGCCTTCGTAGTTCCACACCGTTTCTTGCGGAACGTCAGTCCGGTTGGGGACGACATTGGCCCCGTCGCGCCGCGCACCGAGCTGCACCACTGGCGAACGGCGGCCCTTGGAAATGGTGGCGAACACGTTGACGTCATCGTTGATGCGGTAAAGCGCGTTGAAGCGCGGCAGCCACGCCGTAAAGCTGTCCTTGGCGGTGAAGGTCTGGCCGCCTGTATCGATCTGGCCGGGGATCAGCGGGGCACCGCTCAGTACGCTGTTTGGGACATTGGCAAAGAAGCCCGATTCGCGATCTTCATCAAGGAAGCGCAGGCCCGCGGTCAGCTCCAACGCATCGGTGGCGATCCAGGTGGCGTCGGCGAACACCGAATAGGCTTCGTTGCGGCCCTGATTTTCGAACACCGAAGCGTAGGGGATCGCCTGAAAAGCGCCTGACGTCAAAAGGCCCGTGACTGCCGTTGACGGGACAGAACCGTCTGCCGCGACACAGGGGATGCCGGGGATCAGCGGCGCACCGAACAGGCCCGACAGGCATTGCAGGAACAGCCCTTCCTCGGTCGCGAAGGGCACGTTTTGCGCGCCATCCTCGATGAAGATGTTCCACCCCGCGCTCGCGCGCAGAGCGCTGCCCTGATAGGTAAAGCGGCCTTCGTGGCTGACCTGCCAACCGTCGGCGATCTCGGTGAATTCAAGGAACGGGGCAGCCGTGCCATCGGCGTCGAACACTTCGCGGCTGTCGAATTCGCGGTAGCCGTTGACGGTGGTGAAGGTCCAGTCGTCGGCGAACTGGTATTCGGCGGTAAGGTTGAGGTCGTACACTTCGCGGTTCAGGCCCAACTGATCGTCACCCAACACTGCCGCGCCCGCCGGATTGCCGCCAAGATTGGCGTCCTCGAACGCATTGGCCGGGCCACCCGGTGCGCCTGCGAAGGCCGGGAAGGTGCCCGAAACGAACGGGGTGCCGCCATTGCGCTGCTGGTCATAGGTGGCGATCAGATCGAGCGTGAAATCGGCGGTGGGTGCGTAGCGGATCGATCCGCGCACGCCGAACTGATCCTGCGCATAGAGTTCTTCTTCCTGCGCCGGGTTGAGGTTTTCGATAAAGCCATCGCGGGTGCGCCATTCAAACGCGATGCGCGCGGCCAGCACGTCCGACCCGGCGTTCAGGTGTCCGCCGAGCAATGTCTGGTCGAAATTGCCATAGCCGCCGCGGATCTCGCCTGAAAACCCTTCGCGCGGGCGGGCCGAGACAAGGCTGATCGCGCCCACGGCGGATGCGGTGCCGAACAAGGTTGCCTGCGGGCCTTTGATCACCTCGACGCGTTCGAGATCGTAGATCGCCTGATACGACCCGCGCGAGCGCGAGATGTCGACGCCGTTGTAATAAAGCGTGACGCGCGGGCCTTGCTGCGAGGAGCCGCTGTCCGAAGTGATGCCGCGAATGACAATGCCAGGGTTATTGGCGCTCTGTTCCTGAATCAGCAGGCCGGGGACGTAATTGGAAAGCTCATCCAGATCGGTAACGCCCAGCTGCCTGATCCGTTCGCCGCTGGTGGCGGTGATGGTGATCGGCACGTCCTGAACGCGCTGTTCGACCTTTTGGGCCGTCACAACAATCTGGTTGCCGTATGTCTTTTCATCAGCCGCCGGGCCTTCGGCATCTTGCGCAAACGAGGTCTGAGAGGTGGTGGCAAGCGCGCCAGTCAACGAGGCGGTAAGCGCGATCAACGAGACGCGCGAAAGCGGGGTGCGGAGCATCTAAGCAGGCCCTTCTTGGTGGAGAGAGGCCTTGCCCGTGGCAGGTGTTGGTGACGCGGCGGCGACGGTGTGATGAAGTGCGCGTTACAGCGGATTTACAGTTCCAAGACGTTGCATTCCTGCATCGCCCTACCGATCGACCTTACAGCGGATTGCCATCCCGATCGCGGTAAATCTCGCGACGGCCAACATGGTTGGCGGGGCCGACAAGACCGTCTTCCTCCATCCGCTCGATCCACTTGGCCGCAGTGTTGTAGCCAACCCCCATCTGGCGTTGGAGCCACGAACCCGATGCCTTCTGGTTTTCGATGACGATCTGGCAGGCCTGACGATATTTGCGTTCTTCGGGGTTGTCGGAAGCGGTGAATTCATCCTCGAACCCGAACCCGCCGTCTTCGGGTTCTTCGGTCACGGCGTCGACATATTCGGGCGCGCCCTGACCGCGCCAGAAATCGGCGACGGCTTCCACTTCCTCATCCGAAACGAACGGGCCGTGGACGCGCACCATCGCGCCGGTGTTGGGTTTGTAGAGCATATCGCCCTTGCCCAGCAGCTGTTCCGCACCCTGCTCGCCCAGAATCGTGCGGCTGTCGATCCGGCTGGTGACTTTGAAGCTGATGCGGGTCGGCAGGTTGGCCTTGATCACCCCGGTGATGACATCGACCGAGGGGCGCTGGGTCGCCATGATCAGGTGGATACCCGCCGCGCGTGACTTCTGGCTGAGGCGCTGGATCAGCACTTCGATTTCCTTGCCGATCGTCACCATCAGGTCGGCGAGTTCGTCAACGATCAGCACGATCTGCGGGAGCGGCTGGTAATCGAGCTGTTCTTCCTCGAACATCTGTTCGCCGGTTTCAGGATCGAACCCGGTCTGCACCCGGCGGCCGAGCGGCTTGCCCTTGGCGATCGCGGCGCTGACTTTTTCATTGAAGGAATGGATATTGCGGCTGCTGACCGCGCTCATCATCCGGTAACGCCGCTCCATCTCCTCGACCGCCCATTTCAGCGCGCGCACCGATTTGTGCGGCTCTGTCACCACGGGGGAGAGCAGGTGCGGGATATCGTCATAGGTCTTGAGTTCGAGCACCTTGGGATCGATCAGGATCAGGCGCAATTCGGACGGCGTGAAGCGATACAGCAGGCTCAGCAGGATCACGTTCAGCCCGACCGACTTGCCCGATCCGGTTGTCCCCGCGACCAGCAAGTGCGGCATCGCGGCGAGATCGGCGATAATCGGTTCGCCCGCGATGTCCTTGCCCAGAATGATCGGCAGGCTGCCCTTGGCCTCGGCAAAATCGGCGCAGGCGGCGAGTTCTTTCAGCATCACCATCTGGCGATCCTGATTGGGTAGTTCGATGCCCATGACGGTGCGCCCGGGGATCGGCGCAACGCGCGCGGAAATCGCGCTCATGTTGCGGGCAATGTCTTCGGCAAGGCCAATTACCCGGCTGGCCTTGATCCCCGGCGCGGGTTCCAATTCGTACATCGTCACCACCGGGCCGGTGCGCACGGCGGTAATTTCACCCTTCACGTTGAAATCATCGAGCACATTTTCGAGCAGCCGGGCGTTGCGTTCCAGCGCCATCTTGTCGAGCTTTGGCGCTTTATCCGCGGGCGGTTCGGCCAGCAAATCGAGGCTGGGCAGGTTGTAGGCGGCGAACATATCGGCCTGCGCGGTCTTGGGGGCCAGCGCGCGTTTTGGCGGGGCGGAGGGATCGCTGATTTCGGGCGCGCGGCGCGGGCGGTCATCGGCCGGCGGCGTTGCACCTTTGGCAACGCGGCGCGGGCGGACGGCGGGGGCATCATCGTCATCCCCGGTGAACGCCAACGCGGCGGCGCGCTTGCGACCGGGCAGCGGCAGACGGCGCAGCATCCCGCCCAGCGATCCGCCGCCAAGGAAATCGGGCAGGCTCAGTAACATCCGCCAATCGATCGCGAAGATCCGGGTCAGCAATGCCACCCCGACCGCGAGGCAGACAAACGCCGCGCCAAAAATCACCCAGCCCTGCGCCTCAGCGCCGAACCGCGCCGCCACCGCCTGAATCGCGCCAGCGCCAAGCAACCCGGCCAGCCCCCCCGCCTGCGCGGGCAAGGTGCCGCCCGGCGACTGAAAAGCGAGCGCCAGCACGGCGGCGATCAACGTCATCGCGATCAGCAACAGGCCCGTGGGCAGCCACCACGGCGTGGTTTCGGGCGCATCGCCATTCTCCACATCGCGCCACAGCTTGCGCGCCGAGATATACAGCAGCGGCAACAGCAGCACGCCGGGCAGGCCGAAAATCAGCAAGACCCGGTCGGCCACCCATGCGCCGGGCGCGCCCATCCAGTTGGCGACCTGCGCCGGATCAGCGGCGGTCGACGGGCTGGGGTCGGTCTGGGTGTAGCTGATGAGCGCCAGCGCAAGGAACACCGCTGCCGCCAGCAGCAGCCCCGCGCCTGTCATCTGCGCAAGGCGCCGCAACGACCGGCGCAGACCTGCGCGCCATTCGGCATCGGTCTTGCGACCGGTTTTGCTGGGTAGGGCCGCGCGGCTGGCCATGTGTTTGTCTCCTGCGTGGAACACATCATGAATCCTACGCGAGTCCGGGTCAAGCGATGTGCGACGGACCGTGCTCTCAACTCAACCCATCAATAGCCGCCCAGCGCCGCCAATCGAGTTCGCGGGCACGCTCTGCCGTCATGCCGCCAAGCGCGATCACCGGCATTTCGGCCTGCACGGCGAGTTCGCGAAACTTTTCGGGGCCAAGGCATTCGTCGCCGGGATGCGAGCGGGTCGGGAAGACGGGCGACAGGAACAGGCCGTCGGCCCCGGCGCGGTTGGCAAGCAGGATCTCGCGTGCGTTATGCGCGGCGGCAAGGCGCAGCAGGCCAGGGAGCTTGTCGAGCTTTTCCGGCGGGCCGTAGATTCCATCCGCGCCCCATTCCTGCGCCAGTTCGGCCGGACCGGACAGGATCACCAGATGATCGACCGTGCGCGCGGCTGCGGCAAGTGCATCGAACCGCTGGTGGCGGGCCTTGTCGTCAAGATGGTAGTGCCTGAACACGAAGGCATTGCCGCGCGGCAGGTGTGCGAGCGCGTGCTCCAGCACCGCGTCATTGCGTTCATCGCTCAGCAGCCACAGGGCGGGCAGGGGATTGGCGCGCGTCATCGACCCGCTATAGAGCGGCACCATGAATAATGCAGCCTCCCGCCTCGAAACCGTCCGCGCCAATATCGCCAAGGTGTGCAAGCCCGCGCGGCGCACACCTGCGGATGTCACGCTGATCGCGGTCAGCAAGACCCACGGCCCCGAAGCGATTGTCCCGCTGATCGCAGCGGGTCAGCGCGTGTTCGGCGAAAACCGGGTGCAGGAAGCAGCTGCCAAGTGGCCTGCCCTGCGCGCGG
Source organism: Porphyrobacter sp. MBR-49 (assembly GCF_053628655.1). Taxonomy (NCBI): domain Bacteria; kingdom Pseudomonadati; phylum Pseudomonadota; class Alphaproteobacteria; order Sphingomonadales; family Erythrobacteraceae; genus Porphyrobacter; species Porphyrobacter sp. MBR-49. The sequence goes on along the minus strand of NZ_JBRJGU010000001.1, from coordinate 97,935 downwards.
AATATCCCGATATCGAACTGCACCTGATCGGCCAGTTGCAATCGAACAAGGCCGAAGAAGCGGTCGCGCTGTTCGATTATATCCATGCGCTCGACCGGCCGAGCCTGCTCGCCGCGCTGGCCAGGGCGATGGACAAGGCGGCGCGACGCGTGCCGTGTTTCGTGCAGGTCAATATCGGGGATGAACCGCAGAAGGGCGGCTGCCCGATCAGCGAACTGCCCGCGTTCATTGCCGCCGTGCGCGCCGCCGATGTGCCGCTTGCCGGGCTGATGTGCATCCCGCCCGCCGACACCGAAGCCGCGCCGTTTTTTGCGTTGCTGGCGAAGCTGGCGGCGGATCATGGGCTCACCGGCCTCAGCATGGGGATGAGCGGCGATTATGAAACCGCAGTGATGCTGGGTGCAAGCCATGTGCGGGTGGGCACCGCGCTGTTCGGCGCGCGGGGGTAATCCGCCTCAAGCAGCGCAGCGGTAGGCGACAAAAAAGGGCGCCCCGTTGCCGGAGCGCCCCTTGTTGCGGGTGATTACAAACCGCTTAGAACTTGCCGCGCACGGTCACACCGTAAGTCCGCGGCTCGGCCAGGAATGCCGAGAAGGTTTGCTGCGGTGCGACGAACGGCGTGTTGAAGGCAACCTGCGTGTAATCCTTGTTGAACAGGTTTTGCGCCCAGCCTTCGATCGAGAACCGGCCTGCGATATTGGTCAGGCCGATGCGTCCGTTGACGATGATGAAGCCGTCCTGCTCCTTGCCGAACAACAGATCGGAGCCGGTGTTGAAATCATCGACCATGCGCGCGTTGAAGAACACCAGCCCGCGCAATCCGTCGCTCGTCAATTCCGGGGTCCACGAAACGGATGCAGTGGCGGTAACTTCCGGAGCATTCGAAAGATTATCACCCGGCAACAGACGCAAGGCGGGGTCAAGCGGGGCACCGGTATCATCGCCGATCAGGTCATTTTCATAACTGGTATCGGAATAGGTCAGGCCCAGGGTGAAGCCCAGATCGTCCGTCGGATTCACCGTTGCTTCGATTTCGAAACCTTCGGCAACCACGCCGGGTTTGATCTGGTCAAGCGCACACGCGCCAGTCGCTGCGCTCGCGTCCCGATCAGCACCGCCCAGGTTGGTTCCGCAAGAATTGACATTCTGAACCAGAAACACCGATCCGTTGAAGGTGTTCAATTGGAAATTACTGAATTCCTGACGGAAGGCTGCAAAACTAATGCCGAATTCACGAGTGGAGTATTTCGCCCCGATTTCATAGGAATCGACTTTTTCTTCGCCAAATTGCAGATTGCCGACATTCAAATTGGACACATCAAGGAAGACGGGGTTCGCCAGCGCAGACCGATCAAGGTTGAACCCGCCCGCCTTATACCCGCGCGAGTATGACCCGTAGGTCATCAGATCGGGTGTCGGTTTCCAACTGAGCACTGCAGTGCCGGTAAATTCATCTTCGTCACGCGAATCGGAGATATTGACCCCGTCGAGTTCGGAAGTGGAATTGCCCTGGCACGACAGAGCAATCAGGCCGCCGGCGAGGCCAGCCAGTGCAGGCACGCCCAAAAAGCCGTTCATCAGCGCCCGGTTCGCCGGGCAGATGGTGTTGTCGTTACTGAAGGCGCCGCGCAAATCCTTGCTTTCGTCGGTGTAACGAAGGCCCACAGTCAAATCGACAGTATCGGTAAGGTGGACGATATTGTGGGTGAAAATCGCAAAATTTTCACTCGTCTGGTTAAATACATCACCAGTACCGCCAGCATCGCTGATGCTGCCAAGGTTGTTGATCGCCGCGACGAAAGCCGGTGTCGCAGCGCCAAATGCGCCCGCTCCGTTATTCGCACCAGTCAGCGCGGCCATGTTCGGGCCAAAGCAATTTTGCGCGGACGGGTTTACCAGTGCCGGGTTGATGGCGATAGCAATGCGGCAGGCTACAAACGTGCCATACTGAGTGCCAAACCGCAGGTTATCGCGCGTTTCCAGCTTTTCGTGCGAATAAAATCCGCCCACGAGCCAGTCGATCCTGTCGTCAAACAGGGTGCCGTTGAACCGCAATTCCTGGGTGAAGGTCTTGAACTGACGCGCGCCTGCATCTTTGCCGGGCGCCCGAAACAGAATGTCAACCGTCGTATAGTCAGTGTCTGACGCCTGGTTGTTTTCAAATTCGCGATAGCCGGTGATGGACGTCAACTTGATCGGGCCCAAATCCCAGTTGATTTCACCGGAAACGCCGTAATCTTCGGTCTTGCCTTCGTAGGAACGCCCGGCGGTGGGGAAAATATCGCGGTTGAAAGTGTCTTGTGTCAGGCCGCGCGGATCCTGACCCAGCGCCAGCAAAACTGGTACGATCGGGTTGCTCGTGCTGGTCAGGGCAGCGCCGCTGGTGGGACGAGTAAATGGATCAAATCCCGGGCTGATGGTTGCCAGCGGAGCAAAATCAGGCTGGACGAAAGTGGCCGCGCAGCACGCCTCGGTCTTCCTGGAATAGTCGCCAACCAAACGGAGGCTGAAATCGCTGGTGGGTTCGAACAGCACCTGCGTGCGAACCAGATAGCGATCCCGGTTGTTGATATCGGTATTGTTGGTGAGATCCTTGAAAAATCCATCACGTTCAAAAAACACGCCATCAATGCGCGCGGCCACAGTATCGCTGAGCGGCGCATTGACCCCGCCTTCGAGGCGGATGGAATCAAAGTTCCCGTAACTTGCTGCGCCATAGCCACTGAAATCGAATTCTGGCGGCGCGGTATAGATATTGATCATACCCGCCGTTGAGTTGCGCCCGCTGAGCGTGCCCTGCGGGCCGCGCAGGATTTCAATCCGGTCAATCGGGCCAAGCTCGCTCATCGCGTTGCCCGAACGTGACCGGTAAACGCCGTCGACAAACACCGTGACCGAACTTTCAAGGCCGGGGTTGTCGCCCACAGTGCCGATACCGCGAATACGCGCCGATCCATTGGCTTCGTTGCCGGTGGACGACACCAGCAGCGATGGTGCCACCTGGGTCAATTCGCGAATGTCAGTAACGCCCGATTTTTCAAGCATATCAGCCGAAATGGCCGAAATCGCCACGGGGACGTCAGCCAGCGATTGTGAGCGCCCTTGCGCGGTCACGACGATGACGTTGCCTGAATAAGCATCGCTATCTTCTGCGTCGGCATCCTGCGCCAACGCCGATTGTGGCGCCAGAACCATGCCGGCCCCCAGCATCGCAATTGCGCGAAGTGACGTGATACTTTTCATAAATTACCCCTCCCTTGAGAATTTTGTTCTTTGCGTATCGAAATGCAACCGAGACATCCGCAACGCAAACTATTACTCAGCCGCCCGGCAAATTTTCCGGCACCTGTTGCTTCTATGCCTCTTCCATCTCCGCTTGCCGGCGATCACTCGCCGCGTCGAGCAGTGCCGCTTCGATATCGGCCAGCCGTTCGGGCGCTTTTACCTTTTCGCCAGTCAGATCGGTGACATAAAACGTATCCGCTGCCGCTTCGCCATAGGCGGTGATATGCGCCGAATGAACGATCAGGTTGGCCTTATACAGCGCATGGGCGAGGCGGTTGAGCAGCGCCGGACGGTCGCGCGCGGTCACTTCGATCACGGTGAAATTGTTCGACGCGTCATTATCGAACCCGACGCGCGGGGCGACATCGAAGGCGCGCGCGCGCGAATGGGCGAGCGGGCGCGCCGCCAGCTTGGGCACCAGTTCGATCCGGGCGAGCAGCGCGTCGCGGATACCCTTGGCGATGCGGTCCATCTGCGCGGCTTCGCGGAATGGCTGACCGTGCTGATCCTGCACCAGAAAATTGTCGAAAGCATAGCCGCTTTTGGCGGTGTGGATGCGCGCATCGATGATATTTGCGCCCGCCACGTGGATGCCGCCCGCCATGCGGTAGAACAGCCCCGGATGGTCAGCCGCGATCACGCTGACGCGGGTTGCACCGCGCGTCTCGTCAACCTCGCAGTGGATCGAAAGTTGTTCGCCCGCCGCGCGCGCGGCATCATATTGGGCAAGGTTGCTGGCGATGATGTCTTCGGGCTCGGCAATCCAGTAGGCATCGCCCAGTAGCGCACCCGCGCTGTCGACCAGATCATCGCGATCGCCCAGCAGCCGAGCGACCGCATCTTTCCGGGCGGCGACCCGCTGTTTGCGCCCGGTGCCCTTGTGGCCCAGCCGCAGGCGTTCCTGGGTGGCATCGTAAAGCTCACCCAAAAGCTGCGCTTTCCAGCTGTTCCAGGTGCCCGGCCCGACCGCGCGGATATCCACCGCGGTCAGGATCGCGAGATTGCGCAGCCGTTCAAGGCTTTGCACCTCGCCCGCGAAATCCTCGATCGTCTTGGGGTCGGTCAGATCGCGTTTCTGCGCGGTGCGGCTCATCAACAGGTGTTGCAGAACCAGCCAGGCGACCAGATCGGTTTCCTTCTGGTCGAGGCCAAAGCGCGGGCACAGCCGGTGCGCCACATCCGCCCCCAGCACCGAATGATCGCCGCCGCGCCCCTTGGCGATATCGTGCAGCAGCACCGCGACATACAGCGCCCGGCGCGAGGCGAGCTTGGGAAATTCGCGGGTGCCTCGCGGGTGATCGGCGGCGAGCAGCCCGCGTTCAATCTGGCTCAGCAGGCCGATCGCGCGGATGGTGTGTTCATCGACCGTGTAGTGGTGATACATATCGAACTGCATCTGCGCATTGACGCGCCCGAAATCGGGCACGAACCGGCCAAGCACCCCAGCCTCGTTCATCCAGCGCAGCGCAGGTTCGGGGTCTTTGCGTCCGGAAAGCAGGCTTAGGAACAGCGCATTGGCGCGCTTGTCACGGCGCACCTTGCCATCGATCAGCTTGGCATCGCGGCCAGCAAGTCGCATGGTTTCGGGGTGCACTTCCAGCCCTTCGGCCTCTGCCAGTTGAAACACTTCGACCAGCCGCACCGGGTCTTGTCGGAACCAGTCATCGCCCGGCGCGCGCAATCGCCCGCCGTCGACGACATAGCCCTTGAATGCGCGCTTGCGCTGTGTCCACCCGGCAAAGAACCCGGTGCGCGGGCGTTTTTTGGCGAACTCCTCGTCAAGATGGGCCAGGAACACGCCGGTCAGGCTGCCGACCCGTTTCACCTGCAGGAAGTAATACTGCATGAAGCGTTCGACCGCGCTTTTGCCGGGGCGATCAGCAAATTGCATCCGTTCAGCCACGGCGCGTTGCAGATCGAAGGTCAGGCGATCCTCAGCCCGGTCGGCAAGGATGTGCATATGGCAGCGCACCGCCAGCAGAAACCCTTCGGCCCGGCGGAAACTGCGATATTCGGATGCCGTCAGCAGCCCGACGTCGACCAGTTCGGCGGCACTGCCGACGCGGTGGACATATTTGCCGATCCAGTAGAGCGTTTGCAGGTCGCGCAGTGCGCCTTTGCCTTCCTTGATGTTGGGTTCGACGACATAGCGGCTGTCGCCCATCCGTTTGTGCCGCGCGTCGCGTTCGGCCAGTTTCTGGGTGAGAAACTGGCGCTCGCTGCCCTTGACGACCTCGCCCCAGAACCGCGTGCGCAGTTCTTCGTAAAGCACCTGATCGCCCCACACCAACCGCCCTTCGAGCAGCGCGGTGCAGATGGTGAGATCATCCTTCGCCATCCGCATCGTGTCGATCACCGTGCGGCTCGAATGGCCCACCTTTAGGCCCAGATCCCACAGCAGATACAGCATCGCCTCGATCACCTGTTCGCACCACGGCGAACGGCGCATCGGGGTGATGAAGGCGATGTCGATATCTGAATGCGGCGCCATTTCGGCGCGCCCGTATCCGCCCACCGCCAGAATCGCGAGCCGTTCAGCCGCAGTGCGATTGGGGACGGGGTAGAGATGCGTGGTGACGTGATCGTGGATCACCCGCAGCAGTTGATCGGTCAGGAAGGAATAGCCGCTGGTGACATCGTGCCCCGCCGATGGCGCTGCCGCCAGCCTGCGCACGAGTTCGGCGCGGCCATCGTCAAGCGCGCGGCGCAGCGCCTTGACGATATCGCCGCGCGCCCCCTCGCCGCCCGCCGCAAACAGCGCGGCGACCTGCTCTGCCAGGGCGCGCCGGTCAATGATCGCGCGCTGATCGGGGACACGCCGGGGCTTCATGCCAAGGCGCTCTGCATCAGCCCGCCGACCCGGCGTTTGGTAATGCGACCCGCACAGATCAGCGGATCAGGCCGTCGCCGTGGCATTGGTATAACGCGCCTTGACTGCGCGCTTGTCGATCTTCTGCGTGCCGAGCCGGGGTAGCGCCTCGTCAGTGATCCATATCTGATGTTCGAGCGGCACCTTGAACGGCGCGATCCGTTCGAGCAGGAAGGCGCGCAGCTGTCCGGGGGTGATCGCGGCATGACCATCCTTCATCCGGTATACCGCCGCCGGGACTTCGCCAAAGCGTTCATCGGGCAGGCCGAATACCGAACATTCGCCGACATCGTCATGCGCATAGATCGCGTCTTCCACCTCGATGCAGGTGATATTCTCGCCGCCGCGGATGATGATGTCTTTCTTTCGGTCAACAATGAACAGGTAGTCGTCTGCGTCGAGATAGCCCAGATCGCCGGTGCGGAAGAAGCCGTTGTCGGTAAAGGCCGCCGCGGTTGCTTCGTCATTCTTCCAGTATCCGCGGAAATTGGCGACCGATCGGATGCAGACCTCACCCACTTCACCATTGGCAAGTTCATTGCCCGCATCATCCAGAATGCGCAGATCGACCATCGGTTTTGACGGGCGCCCGGTTGAACCCGGCTTGGCGAGGTAATTTTCGTTGAAATTGCCGCAGCCGATGGCGTTGGTTTCTGTCAGACCATAACCGAGCAGCGGGAAGGCACCGGGGAAGGCTTCCTTGATCCGGGTGACGTGTTCAACCGGGCGCGGCGCACCGCCTGCGGCGAAGCTCTTGCACGCCGACAGGTCGTAATTTTCGCGGTCGGGGTGATTGGCAATTTCGTAGCTCATCAAAGGCACACCGACGAAATAGGACACCTTTTCCTCTGCCATCAGCCGGATCGCTAGCCCTGCGTCCCATTTCGGCATCAGCACCAGCTTGCGCCCGATCGCGAAGCTTTGCAGCATCAGCGGCACTTCGCCCGTCACGTGGAACAGCGGCACCGCGACCAGTGCGCAGGGCTGATCGCTCAACACGTCGCCCTGGCTTTCCAGATGCACCTTGGCCATCGCGCTTTGGCAGACATAGTTCATGATGGCGTTGACAACGCCGCGATGATCCGACCACGCGCCCTTCGATTTGCCGGTCGAACCCGAGGTGTAGAGGATGGTGGCCATGTCATCCGGGCCAAGCATGCCCAGCATCGCCATCGCCGCGCTGGTGCCTTCGGGCACGCGCCAGATCTGCGCAAGCCCTTGTGCGGGCTGATTGCTGTGAGTGAACAGCGCGAGCGCAGCCGGATGATCGCGCCCTTCAAGCCGTGCGGCGCGGCCTTCATCGGCCAGCACCAGTTTGCATTCGGCCAGATCGATTGCGTAGGCGAGCTCTTCTCCCGACGAAAAGCCATTGAGCAGCGTCGCGCAGCCGCCCGCCATGATGATCCCCATATAGGCGATGATCCAGTTGGCCGAATTGCGCGCGGCGATACCCACCCGGTCGCCCTTTTCGATCCCGTGATCGTGCACCAGACTTTCCGCCACGCAAGTGGCCGCCGCATAGGTATCGCCAAAGCTGAGCCGCACATCGCCATCGACGAGAAACAGTGCATCTTTGTGTTCATTGGAGAAATACGCAAAATAATGCGCCAGTGTCGGCGGAGCGGCGACGAAGGCAGGCATTTCCACGCCGTCGCGCACAAATGGCGCGGTGGCAAACGGCTGGCCCGGTGCGGTCAGGCCGGTAACGATCGCTTCAAGCGCATTGTCCAGTGGGGTGGGCATGCGGTGTCCTTCCTCTCTCATTTATAAACAAGTCCGGGCGCACATGGAGTGCGTCCCGGGCTGCGTGTCCCAAGCCTTGGTGGCAACCGAGCGCCCCTTCCCCTGCCCCGCGCGCTGTGCCAGAAGCGCCAACGCGGCAAGGGCCATGTCCGGCCCGCCGATACGACTTTCCATTGTCATTAAGAGGTTCGCCCCGTGCTGTCACTACTTGCCGTAAGCGGCGCTGCCGATCCGATCTACTGGGCAGAGCTGGGCCTGCGGCCGGGGATCGATCTGGGGTTTTTTACGCTGCGGTTCTATTCGCTGGCATACCTGATCGGGGTGATCTTTGCCTATTGGCACACATCAAAGATGCTCAAACAGCCCGGCGCACCGATGGCGCAGCGCCATGCCGATGATCTGTTTTTCTATTGCACGCTGGGGGTGATTATCGGCGGGCGGCTGGGCTATGCGGCGTTTTATACAGGGGGGGACACCGGCATCCCCAGCGCCTTCACGGATTTTTCGGGCGATGGTTTTGTCAGTTGGAAATTGCTGCGTTTGTGGGATGGCGGCATGGCGTTTCATGGCGGCCTGCTGGGCGTGGCGGCGGCGATGGCGTGGGTATCATGGCGCGACCGGCTGAATTTCATCCGGGTGGTGGATTATGTCGCGGTTGGCGTGCCGATGGGGATGCTGCTGGGGCGGCTCGCCAATTTCATCAATGGTGAACTGTGGGGGCGGGTGACCGACGTGCCCTGGGCGATGGTGTTCCCCGCCGCCGATGAACTGCCACGCCACCCCAGCCAATTGTATCAGGCCGGGCTGGAAGGGCTGGCGCTGCTGATCATCATGATGCTGCTGTTCTGGAAAACCCGCGCGCGCTATCGCCCCGGCCTGCTGGCGGGGGTATTCACACTCGGCATCGGAATGGCGCGCTTCGTTAACGAGTTTTTTCGTCAGCCTGATGCACAACTGGCTGACTTTGCCGCCCGGACCGGGCTATCGATGGGCCAATGGCTGACTATACCGCTGATACTGACTGGATTGATTGTCGTGTTCTTCGCGCTGCGGAACAAACCGCTGGCGAGCGGGGGCGTGCAACCGACCTGACCGCCGAGCCGGGGGCTGGCGGTGCGCGCGCGTGGAAAAGCGCGCTACGGCTGATCGATCCCGAGCCTGAGGCTGATCGCGAAGCGGCGCGCGCGGCGGCAGAAGCAGCCGCCCGCGCCAAGGCGGACGCCGAAGCCAAGGCGCTTGCCGAGCAGCAAGCCCGTGAGCAGGCCCAAGCCGAGGCGGAGGCCAAAGCAGCTGCCGAAGCGCAGGACAAGGCCCGCCGCGAAGCCAAGGCCAAGTTAGAAGCCGAGGCGCGCGCCCGCGCCGAACGCGAAGCACGCGAACGGGCCGACGCCGAAGCCAAGGCCAAGGCAGAAGCCAAGGCCAAGGCAGAAGCAAAAGCTAAGGCGGACGCTGAAGCCAAGGCTGCCGCCGAAGCCAAGGCTAAGGCAGAGGCCGAAGAAAAGGCACGCAAGGAAGCCGAAGCAAAGGCCAAAGCAGCGGCCAAAGCCAAGGCCGAGGCTGAAGAGCTAGCTCGCCGCAAGGCCGAAGCTGAGGCCAAGGCCGCCGCCGAGGAACAGGCTCGCCGCGAAGCCGAAGCGCGCAAACAAGCCGAAGCCGAAGCGCGCGCCAAAGCCAAGGCCGTCGCAGAAGCAAAAGACCGCGCGGCAGCCGAGGAGAAAGCGCGCCGCGCAGCCGCGGCGCGCGCTGAACGCGAGGCTCGCGAAAAGGCCGCTGCCGAAGCCAAGGCCGCTGCTGAAGCCAAGGCCAAGGCCAAAGCCAAGGCCGAAGCAGAAGCCAAGGCCAAGGCAGAAGCCGAAGAGCGTGCTCGTCTGGAAGCCGAAGCTGCCGAAGCCGCTGCCTTGGCCGCCGCCCAACAAGCCGCCACCGAAGAACAGGCCCGGCTCGAAGCCGAAGTCGCCGCGCGCGCCAATGTTGATGTCGGCAAGACCCTGCGCCGCCTGATCCGCGAAACCGGCCCGATCAGCCTTGCGCATTACATGGGCGAAAGCAACGCGCGCTATTATGCCAGCCGTGATCCGCTTGGCGATCAGGGTGATTTCATCACTGCGCCCGAAGTCACCCAGATGTTCGGTGAACTGGTCGGGCTATGGCTGGCGGATCTGTGGGTGCGGATGGGCAGCCGCAAACACATCCACTATGTCGAACTTGGCCCCGGTCGCGGCACGCTGGCGCGCGATGCGCTGAGCACGGCGGCGCGCTATGATTTCGTGCCGCAGGTGCATTTTGTCGAAACCTCGGCGACCTTGCGCAGGCTCCAGCGCGAGATATTTCCCGGCTGCCATCACCACCACGACCTTTCGACCTTGCCCGATGATGCCCCGCTGCTGGTTGTCGCCAACGAATTTTTTGATGCATTGCCGGTGCATCAACTGGTGCGCTCGGCCGACGGCTGGTTTGAACGGGTGGTCGGGCTGGAAGGCGACGCCTTCACCTTTGGCACAGGCAAGGAGCGGATGGATCACTTGGTGCCATCAGGCTGGGCGCGCGCCAGTCAGGGATCGATGATCGAAACCAGTCCGGCGGCCGTAGCGGTGATGGGCGAGCTTGCGCAGCGCCTGACCAATCAAGGCGGGGCGGCGCTGATTATCGATTATGGCCAGACCGAATTGCGCGCCGGATCGACCTTGCAAGCGCTCAAGGCGCATCAGAAGGTCGATGTCTTCGCGCATCCGGGTGATGCCGATATCACCGCGCATGTCGATTTCGAACTGCTCCAGCAGATCGCCCGTCAGCACGGCGCTGACGTGATGGGGGTGCAGATGCAGGGCGAATGGCTGCGACAGATGGGGATCGATACGCGGCTGGAAGCGCTCCAGCGGCGCAATCCCAAAGAGGCAGACAAGCTCAAACGTCAGCGTGATCGGCTGGTGGAATCAACCCATATGGGCACCTTGTTCAAAGTGCTCGGTATGTGCGGGCGGCGCTGGCCGTTCGGGGTGGGGTTTGAATAAGACCCTGATACTCGGCCTGCTCTAAAGACCCGCTTTTACCGCCAATTGTGCCGCCGCCGCCTTGGGCGTCATTTTCGCCGCATCCTCACGGTCAACCGCCAGATTGGCCTCGCGCATCGCCTCAACACTGATCGCGCCGATCAGCGGGGTTAGCGCGGCGATCACGCCTTGATCCTGCGCAATCCGGGGCGACAGCATCAGCATCGCGTCATAGCTCGGCAGCGCGCCCTTGGGATCGGCCAGCACCACCAGCCTGTCAGCCGTGATCCGCCCGTCAGAGGTATAGGCGCTGATCACATCCGCCTCGCCCGATTGTAGCGCATTATACATGAACGTCGGCGCGAAATTGCGCGTTCCGGCGAAGCGCAAGCCATAGGCATCGCGCACCGCGATCCATTCGGGCCGCTCGAAAAACTCCGGGTCGCCGCCCACCGTCAGACGCGGCGCGACGGCGACCAGGTCGGTGAGCGAGGCCACCCCCAATTCCGCCGCCCGATCTTCGCGCATGGCAAAAGCATAGGCGTTTTCAAACCCCAGACGGCCCAGCACCCTGACCCCGTTGGTGCGCCACTCCCATTCGCGGATGGTTTCATACATCGCCTCACGCCCCGGATTGTCCGCGCGTTTGAGGTAATTCGTCCAGACCGTGCCGGTGTAATCAACCGAGATATCGATGGCGGAGGACGCGACCGCAGAATGCACCACCGCGCTGCCCAGCCCGTCGCGATATTCGACCGCGTAACCCGCCGCCTCCAGCCGAGCGCCGATCAATTGGGCGAGGATATATTGTTCTGAAAACTGCTTGGACGCGATCACGATGCGGCGATCATCACTGCCCGCATTTTGCGCCCACAGCGCGGCGAGGATGCCCAGCATTACCACCGCCATCCCGCCAAAGGTCATCCAGCGCGAACGCCTGGCCAGCCCGACCTCGATCACCCACAGCAGGTTATCCGCCGCCAGCGCCAGCCCCGCGCTTGCCACACAGCCCGCCAGCACCAGCGCCCAGTTCTGGGTTTGCAGACCCGCGAAGATCGGATCGCCAAGGCTCGGCTGGCCGATGGTGGTGGCGAGAGTTGCTGCGCCAATCGTCCACACGCTCGCGGTGCGGATGCCCGCCATGATGAAGGGCGCGGATAGCGGCGCTTCGACCAGCGTCAGTTTCTGCCAGCGGGTCATGCCCACCCCGTCTGCCGCCTCCAGCACGCCGGGGTCGAGATTGGCCTGCGCCGTAACCGCGTTGCGCAGGATCGGCAGCAGCGCATAGAGCGTCAGCGCCATCAGCGCGGGCAGGAACCCCAGTGTCGGCAGGCCTTGACCGAACACCGCGCGCAAGCTGAGCAGCAGCGGGAAGAACAGCGCCAGCAGCGCCAGCGCGGGGATGGTTTGCACCAGACTCGCCAGCCCCAAGGTGATCCGCGCCACCACTGGCGAACGGCTGGCCCACACTGCCATCGGCAGCGCAATCAGCATGGCGAGGCCAATCGCGCTGGCCGAGAGCACCACGTGCGCGGCGAGCTTGTCACCCAGACCGGGGAGGATGTCCCAGATATCGCCCATCAGGCACCCCTATCCTTGGGGCCTTCCATCGCGGCGAGGCGTTCGGCCTGTTCGCGTGGGACAGCGACGAGACCCTGCGCCACGTCGCCGCCTTCCCCCGCCAGCAGCGCACGCGGGGTTTCATCGGCGACAATCCGCCCGCCATCCATCACCAGCACCCGGTCCGCCAGCAGCAAGGCCTCGGCCATGTCATGCGTCACCATCACCGTGGTGAGGCCCAGCGCCCCGTGCAATTCACGCACCTTGTTGCCGAGCGCCGCGCGGGTGACGGGATCAAGCGCGCCGAAGGGTTCATCCATGATCAACAGTTCCGGTTCCCCCGCCAGCGCCCGCGCCACCCCGACCCGCTGGCGCTGCCCGCCGCTGAGTTCATCGGGCATCCGGCACGCCATCGCGGGCTCGAGTTCGACCAGCTCCAGCAGTTCGGCGATCCGTTCAGGTGGCAGTTTCTCGCCCGCCAGCCTTGGCCCGATGGCAATGTTTTCGCCAACCGGGAAATGCGGGAACAGGCCCACCCCCTGAAACACATAACCGACCCGGCGGCGCAGGCGCGCAGGGTTGAGGGCGCTCACATCCTCGCCGCCGAACAGCACCCGGCCTTCGGTTGGCGCGACCAGCGTGTTGACCGTTTTGAGCAGCGTCGACTTGCCCGATCCCGATGCGCCCACCAATGCCACGAAACTGCCCGCCGCGATGTCGCAGGTAACGCCGCCGACCGCAGTGATATCGCCAAAGCGGCAGATCACACGATCAAACAGCAGAATGGGCGCGGCGGCAGTCATCGGCGCGGGGTTAGCGGTGATCAGGCGATTGTGCCAGCTTTGCCCGATTGGCCTTTGCAGCGCTGCTTGCTATGCGCATTGCCAGAACAATCATTACGCAGCCGGGAACAAATCATGCGCGCCACCCCCGATTTCGACTTCCAGCTTGGCGAGGCCGCCGAGATGATCCGCGACACCACCGCGCGCTTCGCCGATGAACAGATCGCGCCCTTGGCTGACCGCACCGACCGTGAAGACCGTTTCCCGCGCGAATTGTGGGAGCCGATGGGGGCATTGGGCCTGCACGGCATCACGGTTGAGGAAGAATGGGGCGGGCTGGGGCTGGGCTATCTCGAACACGTGATCGCGGTGGAAGAAGTCAGCCGCGCCAGCGCCAGCGTCGGCCTCAGCTACGGCGCGCATTCCAACCTCTGTTTGAACCAGATCCGCCGCTGGGGGAATGACGAGCAGAAGGCGAAATACCTGCCCAAGCTGATCTCTGGCGAACACGTCGGCAGCCTCGCCATGTCCGAAGCGGGCGCGGGGTCGGACGTGGTTTCGATGAAGCTGAAGGCCGAGGAAGTTCAGGGCGGGTATGTGCTCAACGGCACCAAGTTCTGGATCACCAACGCGCCCGAGGCCGATACGTTGGTGGTCTATGCCAAGACCGATGGCCACGCCGGATCGCGCGGCATCACCGCCTTCCTGATCGAAAAGGGCGACGAGGGTTTTGCTATCGGCCAGAAAATCAGCAAGGTCGGCATGAAAGGCTCGCCCACGGCAGAGCTGGTGTTCAGCGATTGCTTCATCCCCGAAGACCGCATCATGGGGCCGCTGAACGGCGGGGTCGGCGTGCTGATGAGCGGGCTGGATTACGAGCGCGTGGTTCTGGCCGGATTGCAGCTCGGGATCATGCAGGCCTGCCTCGACACGGTGATCCCCTACCTGCGCGAGAGGAAGCAGTTCGGGAAGCCGATTGGCTCGTTCCAGCTGATGCAGGCCAAGGTTGCCGACATGTATGTCGCCCTGCAATCGGCCCGTGCCTACACCTATGCGGTCGCCAAGGCGTGCGATGCGGGTCAGACGACGCGGTTCGATGCGGCGGGGGTGATTTTGCTCGCGAGCGAAAACGCCTTCAAGGTGGCTGCCGAGAGCGTGCAGGCGCTGGGTGGGGCAGGCTACACCACCGACTGGCCGGTGGAACGCTATATGCGCGACGCCAAGCTGCTCGACATCGGCGCGGGGACGAACGAGATCAGGCGAATGCTGATCGGGCGAGAATTGATTGGAGCAGCAGGATGAGCGACGACGACTACGTTTACGACGAAGCGAGCGGGGAGTGGATGGCTGCGTCCGAACTCGCCGCCAAGCGCGCCGCGGAGGACGCGGTCGAGGTGCGCGATGCAGTCGGCAACCTGCTCGCCGATGGCGATGCGGTGACGCTGATCAAGGACTTGGAGGTCAAGGGCGCGGGCCAGACGCTCAAGCAAGGCACCCTGATCAAATCGATCCGCCTGACCGGCGACGCGCAGGAAATCGACTGCAAATATCCCGGCATCAAGGGCCTTGTGCTGCGCGCCGAGTTTGTGCGGAAGCGGTGAGCGGAAGCCAAACCAAGCTTGTCACCCTGAACTTGTTTCAGGGCCCATCGCGCAAACTGGAACAGTTGTTGCGGGTGGAGAAATGGATGCTGAAACAAGTTCAGCATGACGGAGAAAATTCGACATGACCGCCCCCACCCTCACCACCAAACTCGACCGTGAAAGCCCCGAGGCGAAGGCCCGCTTCGCGCATAACCTCGCGCTGGCGCAGCAGCTTCGCGCCGCCGTGGCCGAAGCCGCGCTGGGCGGGCCGGAGAAGCATCGCGAGCGGCATATCTCGCGCGGCAAGCTGCTTCCCCGCGAGCGGGTGGAGCGGCTGCTTGACCCCGGTTCGCCGTTCCTCGAAATCGGGCAACTCGCGGCGAACGGGATGTATGAAGGTGACGTCAACGGCGCCTCGATCATCTGCGGGGTGGGGCGCGTGTCGGGCCGCCAGTGCATGATCGTGTGCAATGATGCGACCGTGAAGGGCGGCACCTACTACCCGATGACGGTCAAGAAACACCTGCGCGCGCAGGAGATTGCGCAGGAGAACCGCCTGCCGTGCATCTATCTGGTCGACAGCGGCGGGGCGAACCTGCCGCATCAGGCGGAGGTCTTTCCCGATCGCGACCACTTCGGGCGCATCTTCTTCAATCAGGCGAATATGTCGGCGCTGGGCATTCCGCAGATCGCCTGCGTGATGGGGAGCTGCACCGCAGGGGGCGCATACGTCCCCGCCATGTCGGACGAGAGCGTGATCGTGCGCAACCAAGGCACGATTTTCCTTGCCGGCCCGCCGCTGGTGAAGGCTGCGACGGGCGAGGAGATCAGTGCCGAGGATTTGGGCGGTGGCGATCTGCACGCCAAGAAATCGGGCGTGGTCGATCATTTGGCCGAGAATGACGAACACGCGCTCACCATCGTGCGCGATATAATCTCCCACTGCGCCCCCGCGCAGGCGGGGGCCTCCCGCGGGTTGCACGAGATCCCCGCCTCTGCGGGGATTCACCCCGGGATCAAAGACCCCCGCCCGCCAAAGTTCGACGCCGAAGACCTCTACGCCCTCATCCCCGATGATGTGCGCGCGCCCTATGACGTTAAGGAAGTGATCGCGCGGCTGGTCGACGGCAGCGAATTCCACGAGTTCAAGGCGCACTACGGATCGACGCTGGTGTGCGGCTTCGCCCATATCTGGGGGATGCCGGTCGCGATCCTTGCTAATAATGGCGTGCTGTTCAGCGAAAGCGCGGTCAAGGGCGCGCATTTCATCGAACTCGCCTGCCAGCGCCGCATTCCGCTGCTGTTCTTGCAGAATATCAGCGGCTTCATGGTCGGCGGGAGATACGAAGCGGAAGGCATTGCCAAGCACGGGGCGAAGCTGGTGACCGCCGTGGCCACCGCGACCGTACCGAAAGTCACCGTGGTGATCGGCGGCAGCTTTGGCGCGGGCAATTACGGGATGTGCGGGCGGGCCTATTCCCCGCGCTTCATGTTCACCTGGCCCAATGCGCGCATTTCGGTGATGGGCGGGGAGCAGGCGGCGAGCGTGCTGGCCACCGTCCACCGCGACGCCGACAGCTGGACCCCCGATGAAGCCGAGGCCTTCAAGGCCCCGATCCGCCAGAAATACGAAGACGAAGGCAACCCCTACTACGCCACCGCCCGCCTGTGGGACGACGGCGTGGTCGATCCGGTGCAAACGCGCGATGTACTGGGGCTTGCTTTTGCGGCGTGTCTTGAGGCACCAATTGCAGAAGCGCCCCGCTTTGGCGTGTTTAGGATGTGAGGTTTCCGCGTCCGCTCGTCACCAGCGCAAGGGAACCCGTTCCCCTTTCAAGCGCTGGTTCCATAAACAGCAACGGGAGGACAGCATATGGCACTCAACCCCAAGCAGACCGAATTGTGCGAAACAAACACGCATGATTTCACCGATCTCAGGGCGGTCTTCATCAACTGCACCCTAAAACGCGATGAGAATGCCTCGCATACCGGGCTTCTGATGCGTGTGGCGCAGCACATCATGGAGAAGAACGGGATCGCGGTCAGCACAGTCCATCCCGCTTCGTTGCGCATAGCCACCGGCGTGCAACCGGACATGACCGAGCATGGCTGGGAGCATGATGACTGGCCGCAGGTATGGGAAACAGTGGCGGCGGCCGACATCGTTGTTCTGGGCACGCCCATCTGGCTGGGCGAAGAAAGTTCACTGTGCCGTCTGGTTATTGAGCGTCTTTATGCCATGTCGGGAATGCTCAATGAAAAGGGGCAGAGCATTTATTACGGCAAGACAGGCGGCGCGGTGATTACGGGCAACGAGGACGGCATCAAGCATAGCGCGATGACAATCCTGTATGCGCTTCAACATCTCGGCTTTGTAATTCCGCCGCAGGCCGATTGTGGCTGGATCGGCGAGGCAGGGCCTGGCCCCTCTTATGGTGATAAAATCGGAGACGAAACGATCGGCTTCGACAACGATTTCACCCAACGCAACACGACAATTATGACTTGGAATCTGATGCATCTGGCCCGGATGATGAAAAATGCAGGCGGCATTCCCAACCACGGCAACAATCGCAAGGCATGGGAGGCGGGCTGCCGCGCGGATTTCGAAAATCCCGAACACCGCGCATAAGCGGCGAAAGGCAAGCCGTCAGTCGCTTGAATACCTCTCGCATTCCGCAACGTAACTGTTAGTCAGAAACGCTAGCGAAGAGGGGTCAGGCACTTGCTACACGACGAAATCCGCAAGGTCGGCTGGCTATCGCGCATTGTGCGCCGGATCATTCTCGTGATCTATCACCTAAGAGGCTGGAAGATCGACGGCGGCCTGCCCCGCCACCTGAAAAAATACGTGATCGCGGGCGCGCCGCATACTTCCAACTGGGATTTCGTGTTCTTCACCGGCGCGACACACGAAGAAGGTATCAAGCCCAACTTCATGGGCAAGCACACGCTGTTCACCGGCATCATGCGCAACTTCATGCTCGACATGGGCGGCATCCCGATTGATCGCCGCAAAAGCACCAACGCCACCCAGCAGGTTGCGGCCGAATTCGCCGCCCGCGATGAACTGGCGCTGGTGATCGCGGTCGAAGGCACCCGCAAATCGGACGGCAAGTGGAAATCCGGCTTCTACCACATCGCGCGCGCGGCCAATGTCCCGATCGTCCCCGCCTTTGCCGATAATGCCAACCTGATCGTCAGTTTCGGCCCGCCAATGTTGCCGACCGGCAATTATGGCGAGGACTTGCTGAAAATCGCCGAGTGGTTCCGCGCAAAGCTGCCCGATTACGAGCGGTTCAAAGTGCTTGAACAGCAGGCGCGCGATATTATCGCGGGCAAAAACGATGTTTGAACTGCCGGAAACCGCGCTAATCGACCAACCGCCCTGTTTCGCCGCACAAATGGCAAGTCGCGCCCTTTAAGCCTGCGTCCGCTTCGCCTATGTTGCATCCCAGCAAAGGAGGCGCGCTGACCCATGGCTCTCAACCCCACCCTACGCGAGGAAGAGCGTGAGCGGATTGCGCGCCATGTGCTCGATCTGGTGAAAGAGCGCGGATCAGAGATTCCGTGGACTATCGCCATGGCCGAAAGCGGGCTGACCCGCGCACGGTTCGAAGCCCTGTTTGCCGATTATGACGATCTGTTCGATGCGATCGCGCAGACTTGGCTCGCCCCGCATATGGCGGTGATGGAGGAGGTGCTGGCAAGCAATCTCCCGCCGCCGCGCAAGATGTTCGAATTCTTCCGCCGCCGCTTCACCATCTCGCAGGCGCGGTTCCGCGAAGACCCCGAACATTTCACCATTCTGTGCGAAATGGGCGCGGCCAATTTTGAAAAGGTGCGTTCCTATGTCGATCTGGCCGATCACTACCTGTGCGAGCTGATTGCAGAAGCCCAGGCCGAAGGGTTCTTTGCGGGGCTGGAAATTGATGAGGCGCTGTCGCTGATCAACCAGATGATGTCCAACTACACCCTGCCCGATGCGCTGATCTATCTCGGTGAGAAGCTGACCGAGCAGAAACTCGCACGAATCGTCGACACGATGTTTATCGGATTATCGGGCGAGACTGGCCCGGATGCTTCGGGTGTCAACACGCTGAAAGTGGCGTCGTTCTGAAAGCGCCCTAGTCCCGGCGGAACTGCAGCACATTGGCGGGCAGTTTGCGCGGCGGCGGACGCAGGCGCTGTTCGGCGAGCGCATATTTGAGCGCCGCGCCCACCATCAGCGCCGATACCAGCAGGATCGCCGCCGCCCAGAACCAGTGAGGCAGGCCCATTTCCGCAGCGATTTGTCCGGTGTCTGACAGTATCGATTGCCCCTCGATCACGGCCTGTTCGGTGAACAGGTAATGGAAATCGCGCAGCATGCTCATCGCCCCCAGCACACCTAAGAATTGCAGGGTAAAGCGCACGAACCCAGGCGATGCGCGCCATGCAACCAGCACCAACACCGCCGCCACCAGCGGCAGCATGGTATAACCGACTGGCGACCGCACCCAGATCGCCACGCTCGCCAGAATCGCCGCCGCCGATAACCACAGCACGGGGCGCCACAGCCGCGGATGCGCGCTGGCGACGATCAGCAGGGCTCCGACCGCGCTCGGCGCCAATGGCCCGCCTGCCGCAATTGCGGCGAGCGTGAAGCGCGAGGCATCAGCCGCGACCTGGCTCTGCGCGACGCCCGAGCCGCTGGCAAAGATCATCAATTGCTGAAATTGCTGCCCCAGCGCCAGCGCAGTCAGCCCATGGCCCATTTCGTGAAACCAGGTTGTCAGGATGGCGAAGGGATAGATCAGATAGGTGCCAAATGGCAGCGCAGGCAGCATCACCACCACCAGTCCGGCCAGCACCAGCCGACCGACCGCTTCACCCTGACTGCCGGGGGTAACAAGCGATCGCATCGGCCTCAGCCAGCCTCGGCAGGCGCGGGCCCTGCGTCCTTGTCTTCGGCATCCGGAACCCGCCCGGTCACATCGACCGTGATCCGCAGCGCTTCCTCGTCCTCGTCACGCTGTTCGCGCAGGATCGACCAGCTGGCCAGAAACAGTCCGGCCACCAGCGGGCCTAGGACAATTCCCGAAAAACCCGCCATGCTGATCCCACCCAGAGTCGTGATGAGGACGATCCAGTCAGGAATACCAGTGTCGCGCCCGACCAGTATCGGGCGCAGCACATTATCGGCCGAGGAGATGATGAAGAACCCGGTCAGCAGCACGAACAGGCCCTGCCAGTAATCACCGATCAACAGCAGGTATAGTCCCGCCGGCAACCACACCGCGCCCGATCCGATCACCGGAACCAGCGCAAAAATCGCCATGATCACCCCGAACAACAGCGCCGATGGCACGCCCGCAATCATCAGCGTGATCGTGCCGAGTGCGCCCTGCACCAACGCCACCACGCCGGTGCCCTTGATCGTCGCGCGCACGATCCCGAGGAATCGTTCAGCCAGACGTTCGGCAATGCTGCGCTCAACCGGGATCGCCCGCATCACCGTGCGTCCGATCCGCTCGCCATCGCGCAGCAGGAAATACATCACATAAAGCGCAACGCCGAACGACAGGAGGAAGCCGAGCGCGCCGCTGCCGATCGAAACCGCCTGACTGGCAATCATCCCGGCGCTTTCGCTGAGCAATTCCTGTATCCGCGTCTGGACATTCGCCATGTCGGCCCAGCCGCTGCGGTCGATCGCTTCCTGCGCGGTTGACGGCAGCGCGCCGTAAACAGAATTGAACAGCGCGGCCAGATCCACCGGTTGCTGCTGCAAGGCGGCGACCAGTCTGATCGCTTGCTGCGCCACCAGCGCGGCGATCCACAGCGCGGGAACCATCACGACGAAGAAAATCACCAGCAGCGATACCCCCGCCGCCGGATTGCGCCGCCCCCCCATTCGCCGCAGGATATTGCGATATAGCGGCTGGAACATGATCGCTGCCAGCCCCGCCCACAATAGCGGCTGGGCAAACGGCAAGATGATGACCGCCATCAACAGGCTGACCACCGCAAGGATTATCAGGAAGCTTGCGTGCTGCAATTCCTCGGTGCGGTGCGGCTGTTGATTCATGGCCTTCGGTTCGTTCCCTGTAAGTGCCTAAACGTCGAGGTTCGCCACGTTGAGCGCATTATCCTGAATGAATTCGCGGCGCGGTTCGACGACGTCACCCATCAACCGGGTGAAGATTTCGTCGGTGACATCGGCATCCTCGACCTTGACCTGCAACAGCGCGCGGTTGTCGGGATCGAGCGTGGTTTCCCATAATTGTTCCGCGTTCATCTCGCCCAGCCCCTTATAGCGGCTGATCGAAAGGCCCTTGCGACCGGCGGCGAAGATCGCATCGAGCAGCTGCGTCGGGCGGCTGATCGAACCGTCAAACGTGGCGGCAGGCGCGGGGGCGGCTTCCTCAGCCTCTCCGGCCAGCGGATCATCGCTGGCGGGCGCCGCTTCCGGCTCGTCAGCGGCGGCATCGCCTGCGCGCACCAGTTGGACGGGCGAGGCGTAGGCATCGGCCTGCGCCGCGGCGAGCCCGTGGAGCTTGTGGGCCTCGGTGCTGGACAGGAACCGCGCGTCGATTTCGTGCACATCAGTGACCCCGCGCCACAGGCGTTCGAAAATCACCGAGCCATCGTCGCGTAGCGATGCGCTCCACCGGGCTTCACGGTCGCCTGCACCCAGTCGTCCGGCGGCACGGGCTAGTGCCGCAGTCAGCGCCTCTCCCGCCAATCCGGGTTCGAGCGCGCCGACCAGCGCCATCTGTTCGACAATTCCGCTATCATAACGGCGCGGCACGAAGGTCAGCAGGTTCTTCAATCGCAGCGCCTGATCCACCAGCGTGCGCAAATCCGCCCCGCCGCGTGCGCCGTCTGCGGTTTCCAGCACCCGGCCTTGCAGTCCGGCATCGACCAGATAGCGATCGAGCGCAGGCTGATCCTTCAGGTAAACCTCGCTACGCCCCTTGGCGACCTTGAACAGCGGCGGCTGGGCGATGAACAGGTGCCCGGCGCGGATGATATCGGGCATCTGGCGGTGGAAGAAGGTGAGCAGCAGCGTGCGGATATGCGCGCCATCGACGTCAGCGTCGGTCATGATCACGATCTTGTGATAGCGCAGCTTTTCCAGATTGAATTCATCGCGGATGCCGGTGCCCATCGCCTGGATCAGCGTGCCGACTTCCTTGGACGAAATGATCCGGTCAAACCGCGCGCGTTCGACATTCAGGATCTTGCCCTTCAATGGCAGGATCGCCTGCGTTTTGCGGTCACGGCCCTGTTTGGCGCTGCCACCGGCAGAATCGCCTTCGACCAGGAACAGTTCGGACTTGGCGGGATCGCGTTCCTGACAATCGGCCAGCTTGCCGGGCAGGCTGGCGATGCTCATCGCGCCCTTGCGGCTCATTTCGCGGGCGCGGCGGGCGGCTTCGCGCGCGGCGGCGGCGTCGATCACTTTCTGGATGATCGAGCGCGCATCGGCCGGATTTTCCTCCAGCCATTCGCTCATCTTCTCACCCATCAGCGCTTCCAGCGGCTGGCGCACTTCGGAGGAGACGAGTTTATCCTTGGTCTGGCTGCCAAATTTGGGATCGGGCAGTTTCACGCTGACAATCGCGGTCAGGCCTTCGCGCATATCCTCACCCGACAGGCTGACCTTCTCCTTCTTCAACATCCCCGAACGCTCTGCATAATTATTGAGCGTGCGGGTCAGCGCGGCGCGGAACGCGGCTAAGTGCGTGCCGCCGTCGCGCTGCGGGATGTTGTTGGTGAAGGCGAGCACGTTTTCGTAATAGGAATCGTTCCATTCCAAGGCGACATCGATCCCGATGCCGTCTTTTTCCGCCGAGACCGAAATCGGTTCGGGGATCAGTGCCTGCTTGTTGCGGTCAAGATATTTGACGAAAGCCGCGATCCCGCCTTCGTAATAAAGATCATGTTCGAGCACGTCCTCGTGGCGCAGATCGCGCAGCTTGATCCGCACGCCCGAATTGAGGAACGCCAATTCGCGGTAACGGTGTTCGAGCTTTTCGAAATCGTACTCGGTAACGTTCTTGAAGGTGTCGTGGCTGGCCTTGAAGGTGACGCGGGTGCCTTTTTTGAGGCCATTGTCATCGCCATTGCTGGCAACCGGCGGCGCATCGCCGGTGACCACCAGCGGGGCGACCGCATCGCCATGTTCAAACCGCATCCAGTGCGACTTGCCTTCGCGCCAGATCACCAGTTCGAGCCATTCGGATAGCGCGTTGACCACCGACACGCCGACGCCGTGGAGGCCGCCGGAAACCTTGTAGGCATTGTCGTCAGAGGTGTTTTCAAACTTGCCGCCGGCGTGCAGCTGGGTCATGATGACTTCGGCGGCAGACACGCCTTCTTCGGTGTGCATCCCGGTAGGAATACCGCGCCCGTTATCTTCGACAGACACCGAACCATCGGGGTTCAGTTCGATCAGCACGAGGTCACAATGGCCTGCCAGCGCCTCGTCAATCGCGTTGTCGCTGACTTCGAACACCATGTGGTGCAGGCCGCTGCCATCGTCGGTATCGCCGATATACATGCCGGGGCGCTTGCGCACTGCGTCAAGGCCCTTGAGGACCTTGATCGAATCCGCGCCGTAGTCACCCATTTGCTTCTGGTTCATAGGTGTGCTGGCGGGACTGTCGGGAGGGGTTTCGCTCATACCGATCATATAGGCACGAGGGGGCCATTCCGGAAGCCGCAGTGGCCGCTTTCATCCACAGGCGAATTCGTTATGACAGCCTCGAAGTTATCAGGGAGTGCTGACATGAAGAAGCCGATTACCGCCCTTGCGGCTGCCGCTCTGGTCGCTACGCCGCTGGCAGCACAGACGCCAACCGGCACCATGGGCGATTTGCGCCCCGATCAGCAGCAGTTCTTTGCTCTTTACAAGGAGCTGGTTGAAACCGACACCACGGTGTCCAGCGGCAGTTGCACCCAGGCATCGGCGCAGATCGCCACCCGGCTCAAGGCAGCCGGTTTTGCCGATGACCAGATCACCCAGTTCTCGGTTCCCGAGCACCCCAAGGATGGCGGGCTGGTAGCTGTGCTGCCGGGGACGTCAAAGTCGCTCAAGCCGATGCTGCTGCTTGCTCACATCGACGTGGTCGAAGCCAAGCGCGAGGATTGGGTGCGCGAACCGTTCAAGCTGATCGAGGAAGGCGGCTATTATTACGCGCGCGGGATCGCCGATGACAAATTCATGGCCGCAGCCTGGGCCGACACGATGATCCGGCTGAAGGAGGCCAACGCCAAGCCCAAGCGCACGATCAAGCTGGCGCTGACCTGCGGCGAGGAGACCGACACCGCATTCAACGGGGCGCAGTACCTGTCCACCAAAAAGCGCGACCTGATCGATGCCGCGTTCGCACTCAACGAAGGCGGCGGCGGGCGCACCGATGGCAAGGGCCATCTGCTGGTCCAGACCGTGCAGGTTGGCGAAAAGGTCTATCAGGACTACAAGCTGGTGGTGACCAATCCGGGCGGGCACAGCTCACAACCGGTGCCCGACAACGCTATCTACCGGCTGGCGGCGGCGCTCGAAAAGATCGGTGCGCACGAATTTCCGGCCGAGCTCAACGACACCACCCGCGCCTTCTTCGCCAAGGCGGGCGCTTTGCGGCCCGATGCACTGGGCAAGGCGATGGTCGCGCTGACCGAGAACCTCGACAACCCTGAGGCGATGGCGCTGGTCAACCAGGACAAGGCGATGCATTCGATGCTGCGCACGACCTGCGTAGCGACGATGATCGAAGGCGGGCATGCGGTCAATGCGCTGCCGCAGCGGGTCGAATCGAACGTCAACTGCCGTATTTTCCCCGGCCATAGCCCCGCCGAAATCAAGGATCAGCTGGCCGCTGTGGTCGATGACAACGCGGTCGCGATTTCGTTTGCGCGGGCTGACAAGCCGATCGCCACACCCCCGCCGCTCGATCCCGCAATCACCGGTCCGATGGAAGCGCTGGCGGCGAAGTATTTTCCCGGCGTGCCGGTGATCCCGGCCATGTCGACCGGAGCGACCGATGCAGTTTACATCGGCAGTGCGGGGATCCCCACCTACGGCGTTCCCGGCGCATGGGGCGATCCTGACGGCAATGGCGCTCATGGCCTCAACGAACGGCTAGAGGTCAAGGCGGTCTATACCGGACGCGATTACCTGTTCGACCTGGTCAAGGCGTTGGCGAATCCGAAATAGGCGGGTGGTTCACTCCGCCGGTTTGGCGGGTGGCCAGTTGAACGGTCGCCCAAATGCTTCGCGAAAATGCACCTTTCCCTGCCAGATCGTGGCGTCGAACAGCGGCATCATCCCGGCGCGGGTGGCGGCGTCGAACTGGGTTTCGTGGCACTGCGCAGCGGCGCTGGCGGCGGCGAGATCGGCGGGAGTGTAGGCGATGCTTTCGGTCAGCAGCGCAGGGTCGGTGGTGGCCCATTGCGCCATTTCGGGCACCGGCGGCAAGCGTCCGGCGGGGATGCCGACATAAAGCAGCTTGGGGCGGGTCGCGGTGGGCATGGCCTGCACGACCTGTGTGGCAAGCGCGCTCACCATGCGGTGGTCGGCGTGCCCATAGCCGCCATCGGGCCCCCAGGTGAGGATCAGGTCAGCATCGGCGACCTGCGCGGATATTGCGGCAACGAGCGTGTCCGCTTGGGCCACCCTTCCGCGCGCTTCCTGCCATAGCCGCCCGTCACCCCAGCCAAGGTTGTCCACCACCGACACCCCCAGCGCCGTGGCTGCGCACTGCGCCTCTTGGCGGCGGATCTTCGCTAGCTGTTCGCCCGGAGCAAGATCAGAAACGCCCGGCCCGGCATCGCCCGCAGTGGCATGGATGATGGTGACAAAATGACCCTGCCGCGAAAGCGCAGCGAGCGCAGGCGCCATCGGCAGTTCGTCATCAGGGTGCGCCAGCACGGCGGTCACCCGCAAATGCTCGGCAACCTGTTCCTGCGCGCTTCCCACTGCCGGGGCTGTTACCAATGCGGCCAGTGCTGCCACTATTGCTTGCCGGATCATCCTCACCCTCCTTCCAAACCCTTTGCGCTTGGCTTTGGCCCGGTTATGCAGATTTGCATGAACACAGCAATCATGACCGCCCACCTCGCCGAACCCTTCGGCTCCTTCCCCGATATCCTGATGGAATGGTCGCAGATCAAGGGGGATGACCTCGCCCTGATCGACGAGCGACGCGAAGTGCATTGGGCCGAACTGGCTGGGCTGATCGAGCGGCTGGCGGCGCGGCTGGTTGAGACCGGATTGCAGCGCGGGCAATCGGTGGCGATCCTTGGCACCTCCAGCGTTGAGTATGCGCTGGTGTTCCTCGCCGCGGTGCGCGCGGGCGGGGTGGCTGCGCCGCTGACGACCAGCGCCTCGCCCGAACAGCTTGAAGGTATGGCGAAGGACTCAGGCGCGATCCATCTGTTCATCGACGCGGCCAAGTCAGCGGAACTCGGCCCCGATTTCATGGCCGACCTGATCCGCGTGCCGCTGGAAAGCATCGATACGTGGATGGCCCCGCCGGGTGCCCGCGCGCCCGCGTTCACGCCCGACCTCAAAGACCCGTTCAACATCATCTATTCCAGCGGCACCACCGGCATTCCCAAGGGCATCGTCCATTCGCACCAGATGCGCTGGCGGCAGTTTGCGACGACTGGGCTGTCGTTTCTGGAAGCCGGGATAGCTGTCCGCTCGCTCGCTTCGACCCCGCTCTATTCCAACACCACGATGGTCGCGTTTCTGCCGGTGCTGCTGGCGGGCGGCTGTGTGCGGGTGATGGGCAAATTCGATTGCGCCAAATGGCTCGCCCATGCGCAGGCTGACCGCACCACCATCACCATGCTGGTGCCGGTGCAGTATCAACGGCTGATGGATTTTGCGGATTTCGACAGCTTCGACCTGTCGGCGCTCCAGCTCAAATATTGCACCTCCGCCCCCTTCCCGGCGGAATTGAAGCGCGAGGTGCTGCGGCGGATGCCGGGCGCGCTGATCGAGATTTATTCGATGACCGAAGGCGGCGTCGTCTGCCTGCTGGCGTGCCACGAATTCCCCGACAAGCTCCACACCGTGGGCCGCCCCGCGCCGGGCAGCGAGTTGAAGGTTCTTGATGACGATGACCGCGAAATGCCGCCCGGCACGCCGGGCAACCTTATCGGCCGCAGCCTGACCATGATGAGTGGCTACAAAAACCGCCCGGACAAGACACAGGAAGCGCAGTGGATCGATCCTGCCACGGGTGAGGCGTGGATGCGGATGGGCGATATTGGCCGGGTGGACGCCGATGGCTTTGTCGAACTGGTGGGCCGCGCCAAGGACATGATCATCTCGGGCGGGTTCAATATCTACCCCAGCGATCTTGAGGCGGAATTGCTGAAAGAGGCGGGCGTGGTCGAGGCTGCGGTGGTGGGCGTGCCGTCACGCAACTGGGGGGAAAGCCCGGTCGGCTTCGTCGTGCTGAACACTGGCGCGGGCGACTGCGATGCGATCATGGCGGCGGTGAACGCGCGGCTGGGCAAGACCCAGCGGCTCGCTGCGCTCTACACCATCGCCGAAATGCCGCGCAGCCACATCGGCAAACTGCTCAAAAGCGAGCTGCGCGAAGAAGCCGAGCGGCTGGTTGGAGATGCGTTTTGAGCGCCCGCAAGTGCAGCATATATCGCTCGATTAGACGTCAACCATAAAATGCAAGCGGGTTGACGGAGAGCCAATAATTTGCAGACTGCCGACGGGGTTATCGAAGGGGACAAAGCTTTCCACAGATAGGAATTGTAGATGAGGGCATATTCAATTCTGGCCGCTTCCTGCGCGGCATTTGCACTAAGTTCGTGCGGGCCATCTTTCGAGGGGCCGCAATCTGAAGACATCGATCAGTTTCTGGAAATGGAACTGCCCGAAGGCATTGATGCACAGGACATAGAAATTCAAGCATCGCAAAATGTGGGTGACGAAATAGAGCCAATCTATCGTTCGCGCGTAAAGATGAATCTGGTGCTCGAAGAAGACTTCGCGGAAGTGGTGGATTATGTCGGAGAACGCCCGGTTATCAAGATAACCAAGCAGAAGGGCACTGAAATTCCAGCTATATTATTCACGCGGGGCGAACCAATCGGCAGCGATGACTGGAAGGTTGAAAGAGAGAAATTGGAGTTCAAATTTTTTGACGGAAATCCAGTAAGCGCATTTGAAAACCCGATCATTAAGGGATCAAGCGAAGAAAAAACCGCAGTTGAAGCAGCCAAGAAACAGGCTGCGGAAGAAGAGCGCGAAGAGAAGGCCAAGATCGCCGCCGCCCAAAAAGCTTTTGTCGGTAACTGGAAGGCCAGCCAGCCGTTAATGACATATGGATCGGTTTATTCCAGCAATGGCGTCCAGGTCGGGATCAGTTTTAACCTAGGACCCAATACTGATGGATTCGGCAAGGGAACGGGTTCGGTCTATGACTTCAATAAACCATCGGTCGCGGCACGAAGCGACGTGACTTATACGGTCAATGATGATGGTAGTCTTGCGACAGTCACTTTCCTCTCCCGCGCACAACACGAGGCCGTGCCTTGGTATATTTCTCAAGATACGAGCTTCAACCTGACGTCCGACGGCAATGTCACAGTGGGCGGCTATGGCCGCTGGTCCATCAAGCTGTCGAAATAGTGTGCGATGTCCGGGTTGGTTAAAGCCGGTTGAGACGCGGCCACTATTCTAGGGGGGAGGGGGTGGCCGCGTCTCTTTCGCTGCGTGCCCGAACCCTGAGGTGGCGAGCAATCGACTGGGCAGGATGGCCGAGCGAGGGGGAGGGCTGGCCAATCCTGCCGGTCAGGCAGGCGGGCAGACAGGCCGTATCCGGCCAACGCTGCCGAGCGATCATCTCGCAAAGAGAAGGCCGGTTTGGAGAGAGGGGCCCGGCACCCGATCGCTTACGGTTTCAAATGGTGTTCGATTGCATCGAATTCAAATGCGAAAACGCCAAGCTTAGTTGCATGAAGCGCAACAACAGTGTGGTAATACCTGTTGCGGCGCGGACGTTGTGCAGCGTGTCCATCGATGCGCTTCGACAGCGGTGCAAAATATTCCGTCCGCAGCGCAGCAGCGCTGGACAGCGCGGGCTGCCCTGCCGTAATTCGCGCCCATGAACCCGCACCCTTCCCATCCTGCACCCGGCGATTCCCCTGCTTCCGCCAATGTCGTCTCGGATTGCATTCTGATCGTCGATTTCGGGTCGCAAGTGACCCAGTTGATCGCGCGCCGCGTGCGCGAGGCCGGGGTCTATTCCGAAATCGCCCCCTTCACCCAGGCCGAAGCGGCGTTCCACCGGTTGAAGCCCAAAGGGATCATCCTGTCCGGCTCCCCCGCCAGCGTGCCCGATGATGGCAGCCCCCGCGCGCCGCAGATACTGTTCGATGCGGGCGTGCCGATCCTTGGTATTTGTTATGGCCAGCAGGTGATGAGCCATCAGCTCGGCGGCGAAGTGCGACCCGGACATGAGACGGGAGAAGGCGGCGAATTTGGCCGCGCCTTCCTAACTGTAACCGCCGAATGCGCGCTGTTTGACGGGCTGTGGGGTGTGGGTGAACGCCATCAGGTGTGGATGAGCCACGGCGACAAGGTAACGCAGTTCGCCCCCGGTTTCGAGATTGTCGCCACCTCCGACGGCGCGCCATTTGCGGTGATCGCTGACGAAGCGCGCAGGTTCTACGGCACCCAGTTCCACCCGGAAGTCGTCCACACCCCCGATGGCGGCAAGCTGATCGCCAATTTCGTGCGCCATGTCTGCGGGCTGGCGGGCGATTGGACGATGGCCGAATTCCGCAAGACCAAGATTGCCGAAATCCGTGCGCAGGTTGGCGACAAGCGGGTGATCTGCGGCCTGTCAGGCGGGGTCGATTCGGCGGTCGCGGCGGTGCTGATTCACGAAGCGATTGGTGATCAGCTGACCTGCGTATTTGTCGATCACGGGCTGATGCGCATGAACGAGGCCGATCAGGTCGTCACCCTGTTCCGCGATCATTACAACATCCCGCTGGTGCATGTGGAGGCGGAGGAGCTGTTCCTTGATGGCCTCGCGGGTCTTACCGATCCCGAAGCCAAGCGTAAGTTCATCGGCAAGACCTTCATCGACGTGTTCGAGGCCGAAGCGAAGAAAATCGGCGGCGCGGATTTCCTCGCGCAGGGCACGCTTTACCCCGATGTGATCGAGAGCGTCAGCTTCACCGGTGGGCCGAGCGTCACGATCAAAAGTCACCACAATGTCGGCGGTCTGCCCGAACGCATGAATATGCAGCTGGTCGAGCCTTTGCGCGAATTGTTCAAGGACGAAGTGCGTGATCTGGGGCGCGAATTGGGCCTGCCCGATGCTTTCGTTGGGCGTCACCCCTTCCCCGGCCCCGGCCTCGCGATCCGCATCCCCGGCGAAGTGACCAAGGATCGCTGCGATATTCTGCGCAAGGCCGATGCAATCTACCTCGAAGAAATCCGCAACGCGGGGCTTTATGATGCAATCTGGCAGGCGTTTGCGGTGCTGCTGCCGGTCAAGACCGTGGGCGTGATGGGCGATAGCCGCACCTATGATTGGGTCTGCGCACTGCGCGCCGTCACCTCCACCGACGGAATGACAGCGGACGTGTTCCCCTATGACGCCGGGTTCCTGACCCGCGTGGCCACCCGCATCGTCAACGAGGTCAAGGGCATCAACCGCGTGGTGTATGATTACACCAGCAAACCGCCGGGGACGATCGAGTGGGAGTAGCGCGCCGCATTGCGTTCCCCCCTTTCGGCAAAGCGAAGAATCGCATATCGCTTGCACCAATATCCTGTTTGAGAGGTTTTTGCCTGTGATGCAGACTCTTCGTTCCATTGCTCTGGTCGCGGCGCTCACGCTCGGCCTGTCCGCCTGCACTGAACAGGCCAGCGCGCCCGCTGCCGAACAGGTCGCCCCGCTGACCGAAGGCGTATGGACGCTTGATCCGGCGGATTCGCGGCTTTCTTACGTCAGCATCAAGGCGGGCGAGATTGCTGAGGCCAACCGGTTTGATTCGCTGGCGGGCAGCGTTGCGGCCGATGGCACGGCGACGCTCGACATTGATCTGGCCTCGGTCAACACCGGGATCGACATCCGGAACGAACGGATGCGCGAGATTTTCTTCGATGTGGCGGGCAATCCCAAAGCGGTGGTGACGGCAAAGCTTGACCCGGCAGCCTTCGCAGCGCTGGCGGTCGGCCAGTCGATTACCCGTCCGTTGACGGCAAGTGTGGCGATCAAAGGTGTCGAGCAGGAAATCGAGACCGAAGTGCTTGTCACCCGCGTTTCGGCGGACCGCGTCACTGTGGTGCCGACCGCGCCGGTGATCATCAGCACCGACATGTTCGAACTGACCGATGAACTGGGCGAATTGCGCGCGCTGGCGCAGTTACCCTCGATCACGCCTGCGGTTCCAGTAACCTTCACGCTCTCGTTCACGCGTTCCTAAGAGGCAATTTTATCGCAGCTGACGTTACGGCGCGCAGCATTGCCGCGTGCGCTTGTCAAAAGCGGGGTTGAAAGCCTCCGCCAAACAGGCTTGTGTCCTACCCCAATGCAGCCTTGCACGGGAGAGCACACGCCATGAAAACCGCCATCACCGAAATGTTCGGCATCCAGCATCCGATTATTCAGGGCGGGATGCACTATGTCGGCTTTGCCGAAATGGCGGCGGCGGTGTCCAACGCGGGCGGGCTGGGGATCATCACCGGGCTGACGCAGGGCTCGCCAGAAAAGCTCGCGAACGAAATCGCGCGCTGCAAGGACATGACCGACAAGCCGTTCGGCGTGAACCTCACCATCCTGCCGACCCTGACCCCGCCCGATTATCCGGGGTTGGTCAAAGCGGTGATCGACGGCGGCGTGAAGGTGGTTGAAACCGCCGGGCGCAACCCGGTCGACCTGTTGCCGCATTTAAAGGATGCGGGGATCAAGGTGATTCACAAATGCACCAGCGTGCGCCACAGCCTCAAGGCGCAGGATATCGGCTGCGATGCGGTGAGCGTCGACGGGTTCGAATGCGGCGGCCATCCGGGGGAGGACGACGTGCCCAATTTCATCCTGCTGCCGCGCGCGGCCGATGAACTCGAAATCCCATTCGTTTCCAGCGGCGGGATGGCCGATGGCCGCAGCCTGATCGCCAGCCTTGCAATGGGCGCGCAGGGGATGAACATGGGCACCCGCTTCATCGCCACCAAAGAGGCCCCGGTGCATGACAACGTGAAGCAGGCGATTCTCGCCGCGAGCGAACTGGACACGCGGCTAGTGATGCGCTCGCTGAAGAACACTGAGCGTGTGCTCAACAACGCCGCTGTCGAACGGCTGATCGTCAAGGAAAAGGAACTGGGCGATGCCATCACCATCCAGGACATCTTGCCCGAAGTCGCCGGGGTTTACCCGTCGATCATGATGGAAGGCGATATGGACAAGGGTGCGTGGAGCTGCGGCATGGTTGCCGGGCTGATCCACGATATCCCGACCTGTCAGGAACTGATCGACCGGATCATGCTTCAGGCCGAGGAAATCATCGCCCGGATGCAGGCGATGGCGCGGGGTTAGAGCAACCTCGGGTCAACCTTCGCCGGGCACATCCGCCTTGACCCGAGTATAGGGCACGAAATCGTCGAAGAAGACGACGCCGGTGAAAATGCCGCTAAAGGGATCAAAGGTGGTCGCGTTATCGACCCGGCATAGTTCGCCAGAAATGAAGCGGTTGATCACCAGCGTGTCGTTATCGTCAATCTGCTCGGGCGCATCGGTGCGCTGGACATAGATCGTGTGGCCCCGGCCATAGACGTAAGCGGTGCGATCAATGGTCTGCATCTGCGCGGTGCGCTGGGTGCGGATGCAGCTGACCGGCTCGCCTGCGACCCGGCCTTCGAGCAGCTTGGCGAGCCGCTTCTCGCCCTTGGTCATCGGCGCTGGATCAGCCTCTGCCTCAACTTCCGGTGCGCCCTCGGTCTGGGCGGCGACGGGCCAGGCGAGGCCAAGCGCAAGTGTGGCGGCGAGACCGCCGATCATGGCGCGGGAACGGACAGGCAAACGGGGCATCGCACAATCTCCTTGCAGAGTTAGCGGGACAATACCGCTGCGTGCCTGAACCGGCGCTGAGCGAAATCAGGCGCGCGCCGGACTGGCCCCCGCAGCTATATCGGGCAAGGCCGTCTGATCAGCGCCGTCGGCCGGGCCGCCGCGCAGTACGAACCGGCGGTCGCAATAGCCGCAATCGACATAGCCATGCTCGTCAATCTCAAGGAAGACGCGCGGGTGGCCCAGCGCCGCCGGACGATAGCCAGCGCCGCCGCGGATGCCGCTGGAACCATCGCAGCTCACACGCCGCGTATCGACCAGCAGGACTTCAGGTGGGGGAATGTTCATGGAACCAGCCGATACAGGGCGAAGGCGCTGAGTTCAATTGCCTTTGAAAGGCAGCTTGCCTAGGGCTGATCCCATGACCGCAGCACCCGCCATCCGGATTGAAAACCTCGTCAAACGCTATGCCCCGGCCAAGGGCGCAAACGGCACGACGATAGAAGGCAAGCTGGCGCTGGGCGGGGTCAGTTTCGATGTGCCCGAAGGGTCGATCTTCGGCCTGCTCGGCCCCAATGGCGCAGGCAAATCGACGCTGATCAACATCCTTGCCGGGCTGGTCAACAAGACCAGCGGCGCGTGCGAAATCTGGGGTTTCGACATTGATCGCAACCGCCGCAATGCCAGCCGATCAATCGGGATTGTGCCGCAGGAAATTGTGTTCGACCCGTTTTTCACGCCCTATGAAGTGCTGGAAAATCAGGCGGGGTTCTACGGCGTTCCCGGCGCGTTTCGGCGCAGCGAGGAACTGCTGGCGGCGGTGCGGCTGGCGGATAAGCGTAACGCCTATGCCCGCACGCTGTCGGGCGGGATGAAACGGCGGCTGCTGGTGGCCAAGGCGATGGTGCATTCGCCGCCGATCCTGGTGCTGGATGAACCCACCGCCGGGGTCGATGTCGAACTGCGCCGCCAATTGTGGGAGCTGGTCAGCGAGCTGAACCGCGAGGGGGTGACCGTGGTGCTGACCACGCATTATCTCGAAGAGGCCGAGGAATTGTGTGATCGCATCGCCATCATCAACCACGGGCAACTGATAGCGAACAAACCGACGCAGGAACTGATCGGCATGGCGCGCGAAAAGATAGTTGCGGTGACTGTAGCCGATGATCTGGCCGCCGCGCCCGCGCATGAGGCGTTTGTGAAGGCCAGCTGGGACGGTGCCCGCGCAGTTGAAGTGACCTATGACAAGGATCGCCTCAGCGCCGGACAAGTGCTCGCGATCTTGCAGGAACAGGGGCTTACCATCGAAGACGTCACCACCCGTGAGGCGGATCTGGAAGATGTGTTTGTGCAGTTGACCGGCACCGCTGGCTGAACCGCGCGGCAGCCCGACGGCGGCCTCAGTCCTCGCGTTTGCGCCAGTCGCGGTGTCCGTGCCGCTGAACCGGCTCCCCGCAATGACGGCAGGTGCCGACATAGTGCCGCCCGTCCCAGGCCACCTCACGGCGCAAGGGCTGGTGGCGGCCCACCCGGCATCCGAAAAATGAAAATACGGACACGACAGCCATGCTCCGGTGAGAAAATCGTAACAGCCAGCAGGCGTGTTTAGCGATGATCGACCGCATCAGACACTGCTGATGCGCGGGGGTCATCAGGACAAAACAGCAGGCTGCACTGCTACCTTCGCATGATCACTACCTTTGGTTCCTTAAGCCTGTGTTACAAAGCATCGCGCTTGCTCCACGCAGCGTTGCGCGTCATGGCACGGACATGACAAAGCAGGATGCAAGCGGGCACGCGCATGACGTGGTGGTTATCGGTTCGGGCGCGGCCGGGCTGACGGCGGCGTTGGCGCTGGCGCAAACGCGGCGCGTGCTGGTGCTGGCCAAAGGCACGCTCACCGGCGGATCAACCGCCTGGGCGCAAGGCGGGATCGCCGCCGTGCTCGATACTGGCGACACTTTTGAAAATCACGTGCGCGATACGATGGTGGCGGGCGCGGGGCTGAATGACCGCGCGACGGTCGAATTCGTGATCGAGCGCGCGCCGCAATCCATCGACCGCCTGTGCGAATTGGGCGTGCCGTTCAACCGCGATGCTGATTCGCTCCACCTGACGCGCGAAGGCGGCCATTCGCACCGCCGCATCGTCCATGTCGATGATGCGACCGGCTGGGCGGTGCAATCGGCGCTGCTGGCGGCGGCCAATGCCAATCCCAATATCACCCTGCTGCCGGGCCGCACCTGCATTGACCTGATCACCGATCGCCACCGCGAACAGTTTTCGGCCGCCGGGCGCGTGTGGGGGGTCTATGCGCTCAACGAAGAAACCGGACACGTCGAACGCCATGTCGCGCGCGCGACCGTGCTGGCGAGCGGGGGTGCGGGCCGCGTCTATCAATTCTCGACCGCGCCGCGCGGCGCGACCGGCGATGGGATTTCGATGGCGTGGCGGGCGGGCGCGCGGGTTTCCAATATGGAGATGATGCAGTTCCACCCGACCTGTCTTTACAGCCTTGAAATCAAGAACTTCCTTATCACCGAAGCGGTGCGGGGCGAAGGTGGGCGGCT
Organism: Porphyrobacter sp. MBR-49; assembly: GCF_053628655.1. Lineage (NCBI taxonomy): Bacteria > Pseudomonadati > Pseudomonadota > Alphaproteobacteria > Sphingomonadales > Erythrobacteraceae > Porphyrobacter > Porphyrobacter sp. MBR-49. The sequence goes on along the minus strand of NZ_JBRJGU010000001.1, from coordinate 62,515 downwards.
GATCAACCCGCGCACCGGGCAGCGGTTCATGGAGCTATATGATGCAGAGCGCATGGAGCTCGCCCCGCGCGATGTCGTCGCCCGCGCGATCGATGCCGAGATCAAGCGCCACGGGCTCGATTACGTCCATCTCGACATCAGCCATCAGCCCGCCGATTTCGTGCAGCGACACTTCCCGACGATTTACGACAAGCTGCTGACCATCGGCATCGACATGACCATGGCGCCAATCCCGGTGGTGCCCGCGCAGCATTACACCTGCGGCGGGGTGGTGGTGGACTTGGCCGCGCGCACCGACATGCCGGGCCTGTGGGCGGCGGGGGAATGCACCGAAAGCGGGCTGCACGGCGCAAACCGGCTGGCGTCGAACAGCTTGCTCGAATGCTTCGTGTTCGGCGAGGCTGCGGCGAAGGACATCCTTGCGCGCTGGGACACATTGGAAGCGCCGCCCGCGATCCTGCCGTGGGACGAAAGCCGCGTCACCGATTCGGATGAGGAAGTGGTGATCAAGCAGAACTGGACCGAAATCCGCCGCTTCATGTGGAATTATGTCGGCATCGTGCGGACGACCAAGCGGCTGGAACGCGCCGCCCACCGCATCGCCCTGCTGCGCCGCGAGGTGGATGAATATTATGGCAGCTTCCGGGTGACGACCGACCTGATCGAATTGCGCAACCTGCTGCAATCGGCGGAACTGATCGTGAAATCCGCGCTTGCCCGCAAGGAAAGCCGCGGGCTGCACTACACGCTGGATTATCCCGAACTGGCGGATGAGCCGAAGGATACGGTGCTGGTGCCCTAATGCGCGAACCCAATTGCAAACCCCAAACTTCAAATCCGTTCGCCCTGAGCTTGTCGAAGGGCTGCTTTTCCCTTCAGAGCCTGGGCTGAAAGAAAATGCGGTGCTTCGACAAGCTCAGCACGAACGGATGTAGGGGAATTCGGACAGGGTTCATCTGTGCGGCGGTAGTAGCGCGCGCAACATCTTTCAAAGGGGCGCCGCGATGACGAAGTTTCTGGGTTTGCTTTGCCTTGCCGCCCTGATCCCCACCGCAGCGACCGCCCAAGACTCCGCCCCCAGCGAAAACTCCATCGTCGTCACCGCGCAGCGTTCGGGCGCGCCGATGTGGACGATTGATACGCCCACCGGCACCATCATTCTCGTCGGTGAGATCCGGGCGATCCCGAAAACGACCCCGTGGCAGCCTGACCGGTTAAAGGATGCAACCGGGCAGGCGCAGCGCGTGATCCTTGGCGCGCGGCCCAAGATTTCTCCGGGTGATATCCTGCGGCTGATGTTCAGCGGCTCAAAGTTCACCAAGCTGCCCAAAAAGACTGTCGCCAGCGATTACCTCGACGACGCGCAATGGGCGCGGCTGGAGGCGCTGGGTGAGGCGCACAAGGAAGATTATGCGCGGCAGAGCTTCCTGTTCACCTCATTCGAGATGCTGCGCAAGGAATTGCGCTTTAACCGCGACACCGCCGATGATGCGTCGGACGTGGTGAGCAAGGCGGCGGACAAGGCGAACGTCCCCACCACCCGCGCCGCCACTTTGCGCGGTGAGGATATTATCGACAACCTCGCCGATGCGCCGCCTGCCGCGCACATCCGCTGCCTGACTGCGGCGATGGATGCGCTGGAAATCGGCTCCGATATTGTCGAACAGCGAGGGAGCGACTGGCGGCGCTATGATATCCCGGCGGTGATGGCGAACCCGTTGGAACAGGCGTTGGGACAGTGCTGGCCTTGGGCAGACGAGACGTTGGGCAGCGAATTGCGCACCATCTGGGTCGACAATATCACTGCGGCACAAGGGCAACCGGGAGTGACGCTCGCGGTGGTGCCGCTGCGGGTGCTGGCAGAGACCGACGGCGTCCTCGACCGGCTTTCCGCGCAAGGCCTCGACATCAGCGGCCCGGCGTGGAAGTAATCGCGTAACGACAACAAGCGCGAGAGGCCACGTCACCTATGCCGACCATCACCACGCCGAACACCCGCATCGAAATCTTCTATGAAGACCACGGGAAACCCGAAAACGAGGCGATCCTGTTGGTGATGGGATTGGGCGCGCAATTGACGCTGTGGCCTGATGAACTGGTTGATGCGCTGGTGGGCGATGGGTTCCGCGTGATCCGTTACGACAACCGCGACATCGGCCTCTCCCAGAAGATGGAAGGCGCACGCGCACCCTCGCTCGCCACGCAGGTGCTGCGCAAGAAGTTTGGCTGGCCTGCCAAGGTTCCCTATACCCTCACCGACATGGCGCATGACGGGATCGGACTGCTCGATGCGCTGGAGATCGACACCGCGCATGTTGTGGGCGCATCGATGGGCGGGATGATCGCGCAGCTGATGGCGGTGCATCATGGCCCGCGCCTGCGTTCGCTCACCTCGATCATGTCGACCACCGGCAATGGCAAGCTGCCACAGGCCGAAAAGCACGCGATGGACGCGCTGGTCGCGCCCTTGGCCGCGATGGATGAAGAAACGCTGGTGGCCCACGGGCTCAACATCGCGCGCAATATCGGCAGCCCCGGCTTTCCGTTCGATCCGCAGCAGCAACGCGAAAAGGTGCTGCGCAATGTCCGCCGTAGCGTCTATCCCGCAGGCCTGCCGCGCCAACTGGCCGCGATCATCGACGATGGCTGCCGCCGCTCGCGCCTCGCCGATGTGCGGGTGCCGACACTGGTGCTGCACGGCGAGGATGATCCGCTGGTCAAGCTGGCGGCGGGTGAGGATACCGCGCGCCACATCCCCGGCGCGCGGCTGGTAACGATCCCCGGATGGGGCCACGATATCCCGATGCCGCTGATTGATCGGATTGCGGGTGAGATCGTCACCCACGCACGCGGTGTTTGAGGTCGGCGGGGATTGGGGTGGATACGGCAGAGTCGGGACGACCGGGATCAGGCCGGAAGCGCAAGGTGCTTCGCGCCGAAAACCGCCTGCCAGCTTTCGATTTCACCCACCACTGCATCATCCACCGCGTGCAGGAGTTCGGCGGCGGCTTCATAGCTGAGCGCCGTGTCGGTGCCTGACAACAGCAAACCGATGCGCGTTTCGACCTCACCCAACCGTTCTGCCGCCGCGCGCGAAATCGCTCCGAACCGCTCGAAATCGCCGAAATAGCGCACCCCGGCGATATTCGCGCCGAGGGTTGGAAAGGCGACGCCAAAGAAGGTGAAGAGCGGCGAAAGGTCGCTCGCCCAGTCTGTGGGTGCCACGCCCGCGAGTGCCGCGAATTTGAGCAGCAGATAGGCCAGAACCGAAATTACCGCGAGCAGAAAGCTGGCCCCCGCCAGCCGGTCAAGCCGGTGGTGAACGCGTTCCAGCCGCGCGGCCTTGACCTCATGATAGGCGCGCTGGGCCGCGACATGGGGAAGCACTACTCCTTCAAGGCAGGCGCGCAGATAGGCGCGGGTCAGACGGATTCGGGGCAGACCGGCTTCACGCAGCGCGTGGCGAGCGAAATGTTCGGGCCATTCGGCTTCGTGCCCGCGTCCGCCTTTTCGTGGCCAGCGCCCCGTCGGGCGTGACACGCCGAGCAGCAGCAGGCCGGGCGCGTGGCGCAGATATTCGGCAACCCGCCGCATTTCGAACCAGCGCCGGTGCCAGCCAAGGCGCGATCCGGCAAGCGTGATAACCAGAATCCCCGCCAGCAGCAGCAGTTCGGCCGAGGCAAACACCCATTTCACCTCCGCAAGGCCGAACGGGTAGAAGGCTAGGCCGATGATCACCGCCAACGCGGCGAGCACGAAGTTGACGCACATGCCGCTGCGATAGGCATCGGAAAGACGGCTGGCGATGCCATCAGCCCGGGCGAACATGGGCAGCAACACTCCGCGCAGCCGGGCTACGAGCAGAGGGTCTGCGCCCGGCGCCGCCTCCGCCGCCGCCAGCAAACCGGCTGCACTGCCGGTGCTGATGGCATCGGGTGCCTCGTATTCGATCCGCATCCGGCCGGGGATCAGGGTGCCTTCGCCAAACACCCGCTCGATCAGGCGATAGAGACTGAAGGCGAAACTGGAGCGGGCGCGCCACTGTTCGCGCCTTGGCCCCTGCGGGTGCCAACCTTGCGCCACCATCGCGGCGCGAATGGTCGCCTCAAGCCGCGCCTGTCGCACCGCATCGGGGGCGTTGTTGCGTTCGGGATGCCCAAGCTCCTCTGGCCGGGTCAGGATCGACCATTCTTGCGGCGCGGTCGGATCAATCAGCAACACCGGTGTGCCCATTTCCAGCGCGCTGATGATCGTGTGGCCGGTGCCGCCCGGCAGATTGGCGATCTTGCCATCCCACACCGCGACCACAAGATCGGTGCGTTCGATCATCACCCGCCCGGCGAGCGCGACATTGCCCGAAACAAGCGCTTCATAGGAGCGGGCCGCGTCGCGGTCTTGCGGATTGGTGAGGGTCGCCAGCAACAGCGTTTCGATCTGCGCATCGCGATCGGCCAGTTCGAACAGATGCGCGCGCGCCGTGATCGACCGGATTGCAGCGGCATGCGCCTCCACCTGCGGATCGGCGGCCGGCTGCCCGCGGCATAGCGCGGCGGCATCGGCCGGGGTCGTCGGATGGGCGTTGATCGCAAGGTTGAGATCGGCCCCGAACGGCATCGGCACCACCAGTTCCCACCCGCGCGCCAGCGCCAGTTCGCCAGCCACCTGATCGGTGCCGTCAACCAGCAGGCTGTGCAGTCGCACCGCGCCCTGATTGCCGCGGAGGCCTGCCGCGATCCCCTCGATCCGTGCGAACAGCCTGGCCAGCGCATCCGTGATCGCTGCGCTATTCGCGGAAAATGCAGGATTGGTGGCGCGGTGGCCGGTGACCCCCAGCGCAAGCCGCGGCTGCCATTCGGCGTCGGGATCTGCAAAAGGCGATGAGGGCATAGGCGGTCTGTCCTTCTTTGCCGGACAGGCCGGATGGGGCAACCTTAACGTGTAGTCTTGCACGCTTACAAGGGGCGATGCGCGCCTGCCCACGGTTTGACGGGACGCGCAGGAGGGCGCATTATTCCGTTGGGGAATCGGGGGGCGTGCGGTGATAGGACGGATTGCGATAGTGATGGGCGCGTTGCTGGCGCTGGCGGTTCCCGCAGCGGCGCAGGCGCAGGTGCCGCACGATTATCCGTCAAGCAGTGAAGGTTGGTACCGCGCTGATCCGGACCGACCGGAAGCTGAGCGCGCACGCGACGAGGCCGAAGCCGCGCGGGCCGAAGCTGCCTGCGATGCGGGCGACCTTACCGGATGCGCCGCGTTGGGCCGGGCATACCGGGATGGTGCGGGCAGGCCGCAGAATCGCCCGGTGGCCGAATTGCTGTTCCGTCAGGCCTGCGACGGAGGCCAGGCAGAAGGCTGCTTTGCGCTGGGCGCGCAATTGCGAATGGTCGACAATACCGGCGCGCAGGACGAAGGCATGATCGCGCTGCGGCGCGGCTGCACCCTCGGCGCGTCTGAGGCCTGTGACGCGCTGGCAGGCATCATCGCCTCCGAGAACGAACGCGTCGAAGAACTGCAATCGCGCATAAACGATTGCCGCGCGGGGGACGTCCAGTCTTGCGACCTGTTGGGCGGGCGCTACGCTGACAAAACAGAGGATTTGACGCCTGAACTGCGCGATACGCTCAATCGCGGCTGCAACGCGGGGGCGGCCTTTGCCTGCCAGACGCTCGGCAGGGCGGTATTCGCCGAGGGTCGCGGGCTGCCAGAACACCGGGTCGAGGCGCAGGCCCTGTTCGACCGGGCCTGCGCGAACGATCGCGATTTTTGTACCATAGCGCAGCAGATCCGCGACCGGCCCGCCTTGTCCGCCGGTTGCGCAAACGGGGGCATGGCCGATTGCGCCGCACTCGGACGGATTTACACTGCGGAATGGTCACCGCTGCATTCGCCGGCCGAAGGATTGGGGCTTCTTGGGATGGCGTGCGAGGGGGGCGAGAGCGAGGTTTGCCGCGATGCGGCGCACATGGCGCTCATCGACCCCTCACCCGAAGCTGCGGCCCGGGCGGAACAGTGGTATGCCATCGGCTGCAATGGCGGCATTGAGGGCGATTGCGTGACTCTCGGCCTGCGCCTGACAGACGAAAACCGCCTGTCGGAAGATCGTGCGCGCGGCTACGCCTTGCTTGTTGACGCGTGCGAACGCGGCCTGCCCAGACTCTGCGACGAATTGTACAAGCGCGCCGGGTCTGATCCCGAAGCGCCGCTGCTGGCAGCGGACGACCGCTTTGGCCCGCCGACCGAGCCGACCGACCCGGCCGAAGAGGCCCGCCGGGTGGCGGAATCGCTCGCAATCGAGGCGGAGAATGCTCGCTTCGATCCTTGCCGATATTCGTCGGTAAATTTCCGCGGCGCGGTCTATCTCGATACCCTCTGCGATACAGTGCGCCGGGTCAGCAGAGGTTATCAGCTTCGGCCAGGGCAGGCGCCATGGCAGGCGTTGCTGTGGCGCCCGGCCCAGATGGGTGGGCAAAACCTCGCACCCGGGCAGCGGGTGGCCTGCGGCGGGTCGCTGATCGCTGAGGGCTGGGTGCTCACCGCAGCCCATTGCATCACGGACAAGGACGGCAAGTCCTTGATCGGATCAGGGCACCGCATCCGGCTCGGGGTCTATAACCCACAAGCCGACGAGGGGGTCAGCTACCCGATCCTGCGCGCCGTGGCGCATCCCCGCTATCACCAGCCGAGCCGCGCCTTTGATATTGCGCTGATCCGGTTCGACCAGCGCGCGGGAGAGAAAGGCGCGGCGACCAATGCCATCGCCCGCATCCGGATCGATCCGCTGCCGCTCGACCAGCGCAAGATCAATGCCGGGATGCCGGTCTATACCTATGGCTGGGGGCTGACCGAGTTCAGGGGCCAATCGAGCGATCATCTGCGCGGCGCAAGGATGCACCTGGAAGATCCCGAGGCCTGCACGAAGCGCACCGAGTTCCGCGGATCACTGCTCAATGCCGTGCTGTGCGCGGCAGCGCCCGACCGTTCGCAAGCCTGCGACGGAGACAGCGGCGGCCCGCTCATCTCTTATGACGACGAACGCCGCATTCCCACGGTGATCGGGGTGGTCAGCGCCGGCGAGAAATGCGGATCGACCGGGGTTCCCAGCCGTTACACCCGCGTGGCAAAGGTAAGCGAATGGATCGCTGACGTCATGGCAGGCCGCACGCCCGCGCGGCGACGGTAGCCTTGTGCGGCCCGGCAGCACGCCAGGCCGCACGAAGTCGAACCTTATTCAGCGGCACCGTCCGCCGATGACGCGGCAGGGCCGATCGGATTGCTGTTGGTTTCGGTTCCTTCGGCAGCAGCGGCCGCCGCCTCAAGCGCCGCAGCGTCTTCGTCTGTCGTGGTTTCGTCAGTCACGGCATCACCTTCGGCCGTGCCGGTTTCTTCGGCCACATCTTCGGACACGGGCTCGGTCGTTTCGCCGTTGCATGCAGCCAGCCCCAACGCCGCGCCGGCCAGAACGGCGGCAGTCATGATCTTCTTCATGGTATTTCCCCCTCGATTGCCCCGGATGGGCGGCAGAGAGCTATCACGAGGTTAGTTGCAAAAGCAATTCATCAAACCGTCGCTCTCCCCTCAGTGGATCAAGCAGCGGGTCGTTCGGTGCCCACAACAGACCCGGATCGGTCGCACTCAAGGCTTTTTCCAGAAGCGCCAGCGCCTTATCCGCCTCACCGCGCTGCGCATGCACCTGCGCCCGCTGGTATCGGCTGTCCTCGTATTCGGCCACCAGCGATGCAAGCGCCGCGTCCGAACCTGCCGCATCGCCAACCCGGTGCGAGGCAATCGCGATAGCGGTGAGAGCATAGGCCTTCCCCTGCTCCGCCTTCGCAGCGACCAGCGCGCCCGCTGCATCGCCCTGCAACAGGCGCGCGATGGCCATGGCGAACTGCGCGCTTGCAATGCTGGGATTGAGTTCGACCGCGCCCTGCATATGCTTGATCACGCTAGCATAATCGCGTGCAAACAGGGCAATATACCCGGCCGTGCGGAACGCCCGCGCATTGAGGGGATCGAGTTCGAGCACCTGCGCGATCATCCGCACGGCGAGCGCCCGGTCGGTGCCATAGGCATGAAAACTCGCCGCTGAGCGCAGCACATCGGCATCGCCGGGAGCAAGGCGCTGGGCGGCCTGATAGTGCGGCAATGCCGCTCCCGGTTTGAGCTGGCCATTGGCGAGCGCAAAGCCAAGCGCGAGATGCCCCCGCGCGAGGCGCTGTTCGAGCGCAAGCGACCGTTCGGCCGCGGCAATGGCATCGGAAAACAGCTTGCGCGATTCCTCGCCATCGCTGGCGGCATTATTGGCGATCGCCGCAAGCATCGTCGATCGCATGGCGTGGGCTGCGGCAAAGTTTGGATCTTCGGCGATCGCCGCTTCGAACTGGATCAGCGCCGCCCGGTCGGTCGCTGCCCCGGCAGACAGATCATAAAGTGCATGACCCCGCAGGAACGCTTCGAAAGCGGCAATATTCTCGGTTCCGCCGACATCGCGCTGGGCCGCGATACTGGTCTTCAGTTCATCGTCCGAAGCCACCGTTGCCACCAGCGATGTGGCCACGGTTTCGGCGATTTCCGACTGGAGCGCGAAAACATCCTCCACCGCGCGGTCATAGCTTTCGGCCCAGCGCACCAGCCCGCCATTGATCTCGACCAGCTCGGCCGAAACGCGCATCTGTTCCGAATCGCGCTGCACGCTGCCGCGCAGGATGTGATCGACGCCCAGTTTGCGGCCGATGGCGAATTCGTCCTCGCCCGCGATCGCGCTGGAGGACGTTGGCGCAGCGACCTTGAGCCGCGGGTTGCGAACCAGCACCGCGCGCAGTTCATTCGACAGGCCGTCGGAAAACCACGCCTTGCTCTTGTCTCCGGTCAGATTGGAAAAGGGCAGAACCACCATCGACACCGCGCCAGCCGCAGCCGGGGTGAACAGGCCTATGGCCCAACCTGCGGTGATTGCCGCCGCTCCGGCAAGTCCCGTTCCGCCGATCAGTGCGGCCCGCCGCGACAGCACAGGGCCGCTGACGGGAATGGCCGCGGCCGCCAGCGGGGATACGGGCGCGGGGCCGGGTGCGGTTTGGCCTGCCTTGGAACGCACCGCCGCAAGGATACGCTGCGCTTCTTGCGCCGCCGGATCGCCCGACCAACCCGCGATGTCAAGCAATTGGAACTGGCGAAAGCCCAGCGGTGCCATGGTGCCATCGAGCGATAGCGGCACGAGGCATCCGCGCTCGCGTCCGCGCTGGGCCTCGTCGCGGACCCAGTGCGAGACAACCGACTGTTGCGACCACAGCACCACTACGCAATCAGCGGATTCCAGTGCCGTTTCAGTGGTGACAAGGTAGTTTTCGCCGCCTTCGAGCTTGCCATCCCACCACACGTCGAAACCCGCAGCCTCAAGCAGCGTGATGACCGGACGCGACCGGTCGAGATCGACGCGCGAATAGCTGACGAAAACCGACGGGCGCTGCCCGTTCCGCGTCTCATCAGCGTCAATCCTGCCCACCATTGCGCCGCCCCTGTTTTTCCCTTCCCTATCAATACATCGAAAACCACCGCCGCGCCAAGCAATCAGCGACTACTGCGTCCCGCCGCTGGCGATTGACCGGGGCTGGGGAGAAGCTGTCATCGTCACCCCAGCGAAAGCTGGGGCCCAGGGCCGCAAGTGACAGTGCTCGCCGCGTGAGAACCCAGCTTCCGCTGGGATGACTGATGGTAGCAGATTTTGGCATCGCGCCGTGTTGATTGGAATGACCAGGAAAGGGTGGTTAGCTGCCTTGCTCAGCAGCAGCCCGAGTTTGTGACAGAAACAAAGCAGGTAGCGGCCCGAGAACAGCTAAAGCACTCACAACAACGATGACAGGATCGGGTTGTCCGATAATTACGAACAACCAGATTGCCGATACGGCGAGCAGGTTGCCGGCCCTAAGCCAGATCGAGCCAGCCAACCTGCGACAAAGTCCGTTCGCGAGACACAAGGCTGCGAGCGGCGTGAGAAATGCAGCCCAGAAGGCCAAGAGCCAAACATCTTCCGGCTCTTCGGCGTAACGGCTCATTCCATGCGCCATTGAACCGATTGCGAGGAGCGCAGCAAGACACAGCGTGACGCCCAGCACCAGGTTGTAACCGCGGATGAGTGTCATCGCACGAATTTACCTTGTTCCACGATTTCCGCAACGGGGTAGCACCCGAAGGCAGCTTTCGGTGCTCAAATCACGAAAGCTGCCTTCGTTCCATCAGCGCGGCAGTTCGCTGACCCCCATCAACGCTTCATCGACGCTGCGTGCGCATTGGCGGCCTTCGCGGATGGCCCATACCACCAGGCTTTGCCCGCGCCGCATATCGCCGCAGGCGAAGACGCCGGGAACGCTGGTGGCATAGCTATCAGTATCGGCATCGACATTGCCGCGCGGGCTGAGCGCCACGCCTGCCTGTTCGAGCAGCCCGGCCTTCTTCGGCCCGACGAAGCCCATCGCCAGCAGGATCAGATCGGCGGGAATCGTGAATTCACTACCCGCAATTTCCTGCATCTGGCCGCCCGCCCATTCAACGCGGACGCATTCCAGCCCGGTCACCGCTTCGCCGTCGCCGATCACGCGTTTGGCCAGCACCGCCCAATCGCGCTCCACGCCTTCCTGATGGCTTGACGAGGTGCGCAGTTTCATTGGCCAATCGGGCCAGGTCAGCGCCTTGTCTTCCTTTTCCGGGGGCTTGGGCATGATTTCCAGCTGGGTGACGCTGGCGGCGCCCTGCCGGTTTGATGTGCCCACACAGTCGCTCCCGGTATCACCGCCGCCCAGCACCACCACGTGCTTACCAGTGGCGAGCAGGCTTCCGCGCGGGGCAGCGCGCAGCTCATCGTCGCCCGCAACGCGCTTGTTCTGCTGGGTCAGGAACTCCATCGCCAGCCGCACGCCGGTCATTTCCGCGCCGGGGATGGTCAGCGGGCGCGCATCTTCCGCGCCGCCGGACAGCACCACTGCATCAAAGTTTTCCTGCAAGCTCTTGAACGAGATGTCGACGCCGACTTCCTTGGAGGTTTTGAACGTCACCCCCTCGGCTTCCATCTGCTGGCACCGCCGGTTGATGAGGTGCTTTTCCATCTTGAAGTCGGGGATGCCGTAACGCAGCAAGCCGCCGATGCGGTCGTTCTTTTCGAACACCGTGACGCTGTGCCCGGCGCGCGCGAGTTGCTGCGCACAGGCCAGCCCCGCCGGGCCGGAGCCGACCACCGCCACCGATTTGCCGGTCTTGTGCGCGGGTACCTGCGGGCTGACCCAGCCTTCTTTCCACCCGCGATCGATGATTGCGCATTCGATCGATTTGATCGTCACTGGCTGATCGACGATGTTGAGCGTGCAGGCCGCCTCGCACGGGGCGGGGCAGATGCGCCCGGTAAACTCGGGAAAATTGTTGGTAGAATGGAGCATCGCCAGCGCGCGCTTCCAGTCCGCTTCGTAAACAAGGTGGTTCCAGTCGGGGATCAGGTTGTTCACCGGACAGCCGTTGTGACAATAAGGAATCCCGCAATTCATGCAGCGCGAGGCCTGGCCCGCCAGCGTGCCTTCATCCGGCTGGATGATGAATTCGCGGTAGTTCTTCAACCGCTCCTGCGGATCGAGATAATCCCGCTCGCGGCGGTCCAGCTCGAGAAATCCGGTTTCCTTGCCCATTGTAATGTCTCGTTCCTGAAATCTATTCTGCCGCGACGCTGGCGGCTTCGTGGCGTTCCGCTTCCAGCCGCTTCAGCGCTGCCGCATAGTCGCGCGGCATGACCTTGACGAAGCGCGTCAGCGCCGCATCCCAATTGGCCAGCAATTCACCCGCCAGCTTGCTGCCGGTGTGGAGTTGATGGCGCTCGACCAGAATGCGCAGGCGTTCGGCATCGTGACGCAGCATGTCGCCCATGCCGAAATCATTGACCGAGCGCGGACGCTGCGTGGGGCGGCCCGTTCCTTCCTCGGCATCGGGAGCCGCCGAAATCGGCAGCAGATCGACCTGTGCGTGATTGACGAGGCTGGAGAAGTCGCCGTCCGGATCATAGACATAGGCGACCCCGCCGCTCATCCCCGCAGCGAAATTGCGTCCGGTCTTGCCCAGCACAACCACCACGCCGCCGGTCATGTATTCGCAGGCGTGATCGCCTGCGCCTTCGACCACGGCCAGCGCGCCCGAATTGCGCACGGCAAAACGTTCACCCGCGACGCCGTTGAAATATGCCTCGCCTGCCACCGCGCCATAAAGCACTGTGTTGCCGACGATGATGTTGTCCTGCGCGGCGCGCGGCGCGGTTTCGGGTTGGCGCACGATGATGCGTCCGCCCGATAGCCCCTTGCCAACATAGTCATTGGCATCGCCAACCAGATCGAGCGTTACCCCGTGGGCGAGCCACGCGCCGAAGCTTTGCCCGGCCACCCCGGTCAGATTGATGCGGATGGTGTCGATCGGCAGGCCTTCATGGCCATATGCCTTGGCAATTTCGCCCGATAGCATTGCGCCAACCGTGCGGTGGACGTTGCGCACGGTGCGGGTGATCTGCACCGGGGTTTTGGTATCAATCGCGCTGCGGCAATCGGCGATCAATTGATTATCGAGCGCGCCTTTCAGCCCGTGATCCTGCGTCGCCACGTTGCGCAGCGACGCGCCGTTCTTCAGTTCCACCTGGTGGAGGATGCGGCTAAGGTCGATCCCGCGCGCCTTCCAGTGGCGCTGCATCCGGCTGGTGTCGAGCCGGTCGACCCGGCCCACCATCTCGGCCACCGTGCGGAACCCCATTTCGGCCATGATCGCGCGCAGTTCTTCAGCGACGAAGAACATGTAATTGACCACGTGTTCGGGCTGACCGGTAAAGCGCGCGCGCAGCACCGGGTCTTGCGTGGCAACGCCGACCGGGCAGGTGTTGAGGTGGCATTTGCGCATCATGATGCACCCGGCGGCGATCAGCGGCGCGGTGGCAAAGCCAAACTCGTCCGCGCCGAGCAGCGCGCCAATGGCGACATCGCGGCCGGTGCGCAGCCCCCCATCGACCTGCACCGCAATGCGGCTGCGCAGGTCATTGAGCAGAAGCGTTTGCTGGGTTTCGGCAAGGCCGATTTCCCACGGACTGCCCGCGTGGGTCAGGCTGGTCAGCGGCGATGCGCCCGTCCCGCCGTCAAAGCCCGAAATGGTGACATGATCCGCGCGCGCTTTTGACACGCCCGCCGCGACCGTTCCCACGCCGACTTCGGACACCAGCTTCACCGAAATCCGTGCGACGGGGTTCACGTTTTTCAGATCGTGGATCAACTGCGCCAGATCCTCGATCGAATAGATGTCGTGGTGCGGCGGAGGCGAAATCAGGCCCACGCCCGGGGTCGAATGGCGCACCGCGCCAATGCGCTTGTCCACCTTGTGGCCGGGCAATTGCCCGCCTTCACCGGGCTTTGCGCCCTGCGCCATCTTGATCTGGATATCGTCCGAATTGACGAGATATTCGGTGGTCACGCCGAACCGGCCAGAGGCGACCTGCTTGATCCGGCTGCGCATCGAATCGCCATTGGCCAGCGGGGTAAAGCGGAATGGTTCCTCCCCGCCTTCGCCGGTATTTGAGCGCCCGCCGATACGGTTCATCGCGATGGCAAGGGTTGAATGCGCCTCGTGGCTGATCGATCCGAAGCTCATCGCCCCGGTGGCGAAGCGCTTGACGATTTCAGCTGCCGGTTCAACCTCATCAAGCGGGATTGGCTGGTCGGCTTTCTTGAATTCGAGCAAGCCGCGGATTGTCAGCAGGCGTTCGGATTGTTCATTGATGCTGGCGGCAAATTCTGCGTAATTTTTCGGGTCATTGCCGCGCACTGCATGCTGCAATTGCGCGACGTTTTGCGGGGTCCAGGCGTGTTCTTCGCCGCGCAGGCGGTATTGGTAAATCCCGCCAGCATCGAGCATCCCGTCATACAGCGGGTTGTCGCCGTAAGCCTGCGCATGGCGGCGCAGCGATTCTTCGGCGACTTCGGCCAAGCCGATGCCTTCGATGGTGGTGGCGGTGCCGGTGAAGAACTTTTCGATGAAGGCGGATGACAGCCCCACCGCATCGAAAATCTGTGCCCCGCAATATGACTGATAGGTTGAAATGCCCATCTTGGACATGACCTTGCGGATGCCCTTGCCCACGCCCTTGATGTAGTTCTGCTGCACCTTGGCGGGCGTCAGATCAGGGTGCCGCTTGGCGCGCAGCGCTTCGAGCGTTTCAAAGGCGAGGTAGGGGTTGATCGCTTCCGCGCCGTAGCCTGCCAGCACGCAGAAATGATGCACTTCGCGCGCTTCGCCGGTTTCGACCACCAGCCCGGTCTGCATCCGCAGGCCTTGGCGCACCAAGTGATGATGCACCGCTGCGGTTGCCAGCAATGCGGGCATCGGCACGCGGGCCTCGCTCTGCGCGCGGTCGGACAGCACCAGGATATTGTGATCCTGCAGCACCGCTTCTGTCGCGGCCCAGCACATTTCCTTGATCGCCAGTTCGAGGCCATCAGCCCCGCTCGCGGCATCCCAGGTGATGTCGATGGTGGCGCAGCGGAACGCGCCGTCGAGCGCCTCTTCGACCGAGCGGATCTTGGCCAGATCTTCGTTGGTGAGGATCGGTTGATCGACCTCCAGCCGCTTATGCGTCCCGGCGTCGCGGCCTAGCAGATTGGGGCGCGGGCCGATCATGCTGGTGAGGCTGGTCACCAGTTCTTCACGGATCGGATCGATCGGCGGGTTGGTGACTTGCGCAAAGTTCTGCTTGAAATAATCATACAGCAAGCGCGCACGGTTCGACAGCACCGCGATCGGCGTGTCGGTGCCCATTGACCCAATCGGATCATCGCCGTTCACCGCCATCGGCTCAAGGAAGCGGCTGATGTCTTCCTGCGTGTAGCCGAACGCCTGCTGGCGCTCCATCAGCGTCGTTTCTTCGGGTGGGATGGCGGCAAGTTCGGGGACGATATCGGTGATGTCTTCCAGCTTGTACTGCGCCTGTGCCAGCCACTTGGCATAGGGCTGGGCATTGGCGAGGTCGGCCTTCAGCTCGTCATCTTCGATGATGCGGCCCTGTTCCAGATCGATCAGCAGCATCTTGCCGGGTTGCAGCCGCCATTTGCGCACGATGTCTTCTTCAGCAAATGGCAACACGCCGCTTTCCGATGCGAGGCAGACGATGTCATCCTTGGTCACGCAGAACCGCGCAGGCCGAAGGCCGTTGCGATCCAGCGTCGCGCCGATCTGGCGGCCATCGGTAAAGCATACTGCGGCCGGGCCGTCCCATGGTTCCATCAGCGCGGCGTGATATTCGTAGAACGCCCGGCGCGCAGGCGTCATCAATGCGTTGCCGCTCCACGCTTCGGGGATCAGCATCATCATCGCGTGGGCAAGCGAATATCCGCCCGCGATCAGCAGTTCGAGCGCATTATCGAGGCAGGCCGTGTCGGATTGCCCGTGCGGGATGATCGGCCACATTTTGTCGAGATCGGGGCCGAGCAGGTCGCTTTCCATCGTGCGGCGGCGCGCGTTCATCCAGTTGACGTTGCCGCGCACGGTGTTGATTTCGCCATTATGGGCGATGAACCTATACGGGTGGGCCAACCGCCAGCTGGGGAAGGTGTTGGTGCTGAACCGCTGATGCACCAGCCCCAGCGCCGATACGCAATCTGGATCGCGCAGATCATCGTAGAAACTGCCGACCTGCGTTGCCAGCAGCAGGCCCTTGTACACCACCGTGCGGGTGGAACAGCTGGGGAGATAGGTATCGGTCAGACCGGGCAGGCCGTGCTTTTCGGCGAGCTGGGCGAGCGGGTTCTGCACCTGTTTGCGGATGGTCAGCAGCTTGCGTTCAATGGCGTCCTGATCGGCACAGTCCGGCCCGCGTGCGATCACCGCCATTTCGATCACCGGCATTGATGCGATCACCGCCGCGCCGAGGCCATCTATCGTGGTTGGCACAGCGCGCCAGCCGACAAAGCGCTGGCCTTCCTTGGCGGTGAAGGTTTCCATCCGCGCCTTGACGAAGGCGCGCGCCGCATCGTCCTGCGGCAGGAAGCACATGGCGATCCCGTATTCGCCCGGCGCGGGCAGATCGTGTCCCTGCGCGTCGGCCCATTTGCGAATCAGCGGATCGGGAATCTGGATCAGCAGCCCCGCGCCGTCCCCCAGCAGCGGATCGGCGCCCACCGCGCCGCGATGATCGAGCTTTTCGAGAATCTCCAGCGCCTGCGCGATGATGGCCTGACTTTTTTCGCCCTTGATATGCGCAACCATGCCGACGCCGCAGGCGTCATGTTCGTTGGCGGGGTCATAGAGACCCTGGGAGGAGGGGTATCCCATGGCAAAGTCCGATCTGTCAGATGTCGACAGGTGCGTATGGTGGCGAAACGCCTGACGCACGCTTGGCGACGATTATTCCGGACAAGATTTACCGCAGGCGGCCTACCTCACCCGATTTCGGGCTTCTCATGCCGACGCGAAGCGGGTTTGGCAATGGCTTTGCGTGAAGTATTATTTCTCGCAGAGGTATTCAAACTATCATTAGATTGCGTAACCTGCATCAGCTCGCCGGATTGCTTGCAGCTTTTGCGCCTATTACCCGGTTCAGGCCGCGCCGCGCAGTCCTTGCAGCCGGGCGATAGCATCGCGCAGCGGCTCACCCTCAGGGGCCGCGCCGCGCTCCCCGCTCAGCGCCGCCAGCGCCTTCATCGCTTCGGCCAATGCGGCTTCGCGGGCGGCGATGTCGTGGCGGTTGCCCGCTGTGCCGGGGGCAGTGGTGCGGTGTTCGTGCAGTGCGCCAGCAAAGCGTTCAACCATCTGGATAACGCTCAATTCCTGCACTGGCATCGCGCGCAGACGCGTTAGCGCGGTGGTGCCGGGGTTCGCGGCTGGAGATGGGAGTGTGGCCACCTCCGACTTGGGTGAGGGCTGGACAGGTTCCGTTTCGACGTGGGGTGCAAGCGTGGCCGCGTCATCCGCGATCGGTGCGGGCGATTCTTCAACCCACACCGCGTTACGGCCCGGCAGTTGCGCGAATTCCGCCAGATCAAGCGCGCGCGGCGGCGGCAGTGCTAACACCGGCGCGTCTGCGACAGGAGAGGGCGCAGGCACAGGCGGGGCAAAGGGCATGGTCTCCAGCGGTTCGTCCAGGCTGGCGCTGCCAAGTTCGTGCTTGGGATCAATCGCGCGGACATGGCTTGCCGCGCGCGCGACGAGCGAGGGCGCATCGGCGCCGGCCCGTTCCGCACGGCTGGCGCGGCTGGCAATCATGAACAGCGCGCCGCCAAGCAGCAATGCGCCGCCGATAGCCAGCACGATCTGCGCCTGCTGTCCAAGCAGCATCAGAACAGTGCCTTTGCTGAACTGTGCGATCAGGACAGGGGGCATGACCATAATCGAAAGTCCGGCCAGCGCCGCCCCCCAGACACCAAGCATTGGTGCAAAGGCCGGATGCGACGACAGCTTGCGCGGCCTGCGCTGCGTCGGTTGATCCTGCTGCCCCGTGGTCATTTGCGTGTCATCCCGCTGCTTGCGATGCGGCGCGTGCGCCGGACGTGCTGTTGTTTAGGCTCCGGGCTAACAAAAGATGGTAAACAGAAAGATAATTATGCGCATTGGCGGCCCAATCATGGTGAGCGCGCACATGGGCCTCGGCGCGATTGCGCATTGCGTCCCATCCTTCGCGCGCATCCAGCAGGCCTGCGAGCGCCGCAGCGCAGGCGGCGGGATCATCGGGCGCGAACAAGGTGCCGGTATCGCCATCGTTGATCAATTCGCGGTGCCCCCCCACGCTTGATGCGGCCACCAGCCGCCGCTGCGCCATCGCTTCCAATGGCTTTAACGGGGTGACCAGATCGGTCAGCCGCTGCGCCTTCCTCGGATAGGCGAGCACATCCACCAGCGAATAATAGCGTTCCACCTCACCATGCGGAACGCGTCCGGTGAAGATTACCACTTGTGGATCGGGCAGGGCCGCCGCCGCCGCGCGCCACGCGGCGTCCATCGGCCCCGCGCCCACCAGCAGCAACCGGGCCTGCGGGTGCGATTGCCTGAGCAGCGGCATCGCGGCGATCAGATCATCGACGCCTTCATAGGCATAAAAGCTGCCTATATAGCCGATCACCGGGGCTTCCGGGTCAAGTTCGAGCGTCCCGGCCAGCGCATTGTCGTGCGGAATTGGCTGGCCGAACAGCGACAGGTCAACGCCGTTGCGCATCACTGTGATCTTGCCCGGCGCAATGCCGCGCCGCGCCAGATCATCTTTCAACCCTTCGCAGATGGTGAACAGCGCATCGGCGGTTTTCGCCACCCGCGTTTCCAGCGCGCGGGTGAGGCGGTATTTGATGCTGCCTTCGCTGCCGGTCAGGTTGCCGACCGCGGCATCTTCCCAGAAGGCGCGGATTTCATAGACGAACGGGATCCCCAGCGCGCGCGCAGCACGTTGCGCCGCCGCGCCGCATAGCGCGGGCGAATGGGCGTGGATGATATCGGGCCGCCAGTCTGCCGCCAACGCGCGGATTGCGCGGTCAAGCGCATTGATTTCGCCCAGCTCGCGCAGTGCCGGCGGGCCTGCGGGAAGGCCTGCGGTGCGATGGAAGGTGAGGCCATCGGCAATCTCGGGCGATCCGCCGCCAGCAGCCTCAAGATTATGCCGCTGCCCGGTAATCCCCCGCACCTCCAGCCCCAGCCCTTGCTGCGCCTTCAAAATCGCGCGGGTGCGGAACGTGTAGCCGCTGTGGAGCGGCAGCGAGTGGTCAAGGACATGGAGCACGCGGGTCATGGCCCCAGCGCTTACCGCAGCTGTGCTTAACGCCGCGTCAACTGCATCGGTATAAGGATGAGGGGTATCGCGGCCCGGAGCCACCTGAGATGATCGATTATTTTGCGCTAGCGCTGGGTCATGGTCTGATTGCCATTGCGTTGCTGCGGCTGGTGCTGCGCGATGGGCTGGATACCGATCCGCTGATCGAACAGATGACATCCGACACCAAGGCCAATCGCAAGGCGAATAGCGGGACGGCCCGCAACGCCGCGCGCCGCGCGCGCAAGCCTGATGACCCCGCGACGCAGCAGCACGGCGATAGCGCGTAACCCATGCTCGACCTCGCCTTCCTTGCTTTCATTGGATATGTGCTGGTGCTCGGCATCCGGCGCCCGTTTCTGTGGGTGCTTCTGTATGTCTATATCGACATCCTCGCCCCGCAGCGGATCGGCTATTCGATCATTGCCAGCCTGCCGGTTTCGCTGATCGCGTTTGCCGCTGCGTTTGGCGGATGGCTGGCGCTGGATCGCAAACAAGGCGCGCGCTTTACCACCCGGCAGGGGCTGATGCTGGCGCTGCTCGCCTATTGCTGGTGGACCACCGGAAACGCCGATTTTCCCGCCGAGGCCGCAACCAAGTGGGATTGGGTGTGGAAGGCCTTGCTGTTTGCGATCTTCCTGCCGTTAACGCTCACCACTCGCGCCCGGATCGAAGGGCTGGCGCTGGTGCTGGTGCTGGCGATTGCCACCATCGTGATCGGCACGGGGATGAAGACCGTGCTGGGCGGGGGCGGGTATGAAAACCTCAAATTCTTCGTCAACGACAATAGCGGCATCTATGAAAGCTCAACCCTGGCGACGGTTGCGATCGGGCTGATCCCGATGATCTGGTGGTTTGTGCGGCATGGGACGGTGTTTCGCCCGCACTGGGCGGTGACGGCGTTCGCGGCGGCGCTGACCTTTGCCTGCCTGCTGGTGCCCATCGGAACCGAAGCGCGCACCGGATTGCTGTGCATCGCCGCGCTGGGTGTGCTGATGCTGCGTTATACCCGCCACCGCCTGCTGTTCATCGCCGGGGCAGGGGTGCTGGGCCTCACCGCGCTGCCGTTCCTGCCGCAAAGCTATTACGAACGCATGGCCACCATCACCGCGCCGGGCGGCGATGAAAGCGCATCGACCCGCGTGGCGGTGTGGCAATGGACGCTCGATTACGTCGATGAAAAGCCATTTGGCGGCGGGTTCGATGCCTATCGCGGCAACCGCTTTTCCTATGTCATGCCGGTTAAAGAGGTCGCCGGAAACACCACCACCTTGGAATACAAGGAAGTGGTCGATGAAGGCCGCGCGTTCCATTCTTCGGTGTTCGAGATGCTGGGCGAACAGGGCTGGCCGGGGCTTGCTATCTGGCTGGCGCTGCACGGGCTGGGGCTGTGGCAGATGGAGCGCATCCAGCGCCGCTGGCGCGGGCGTGAGGATGAGGCGGAACGCTGGATCGCGCCGTTTGCGGCGGCCTTGCAGATGGGCGCGGTAATCTATCTTGTCGGCGCGCTGTTTCAGGGGATTGCCTATCAGCCGGTGATGCTGATGCTGGTCGGTTTGCAGATCGGGCTGCATTCCTATTGCCAGCGGATCGATTCGGCGCGGGCGTTGCTGGATCGCAGCACCGCGTGCAAGCAGGCGGCCGGCGGCAAGATGCGCGGTGCCGTAACGGCATAATCGCCGCCGTTGCGCTCCCCCCGATGATGCGCCATGACACTGCCGCACAAGCAGCGCGGCGGGCACGGGATCTCGTCGGCGCAAACGCGAAGGAGGAGCCCGATGACCCCGCAGGAATTGGCCGCCAAGGTTGGCGAGAATATCGGCACCAGCCAATGGGCCGAAATGAGCCAGGAACGCATCAACCAGTTCGCCGAGGCGACCGGTGATCACCAGTTCATCCATGTGAACGAAGACATGGCGAAGATGACCCCGTTCGGCGGCACCATCGCCCACGGCTTCCTCACGCTGTCGATGATCCCCTACCTCAGCGCGAACAGCGATATGCCGCGCATTGACGGGATCAAGATGGGTGTGAATTACGGCGGCAACAAAACCCGCTTCATCGCCCCTGTGCGATCGGGCAAGCGCATTCGCGGCCACTGGAAACTTCTGGAAATGGTCGAAAAGCGCCCCGGCCAGTGGCAGCAGACCGCCGAAATCACCATCGAGATCGAAGGCGAGGAAAAGCCTGCGCTGATCTGCGAATGGATCACGCAGTTCTTCGTTTAAGGCCTGTGTGAGCCCGATGTGTGTTCCCGCGAGAGCGGGAACTTCATTCGGGACGGCGCAGACGCCAGAGGCCTCCGCCCACGCGGAGGCACACCCTCTAGAATAAAGGAATACCTCCCATGTCACGTGAAGCTGTTATCGTTTCCACCGCCCGCACGCCGATTGGCCGCGCATACAAGGGCGCCTTCAATGCCACGCCCGGCGCCACGCTTGGCGCCTACAGCCTCGCCCCCGCGATTGAACGCGCCGGGATCGAAGCGGGCGCGATTGATGATGTGGTGTGGGGCACGGTGCTGACCCAGGGCACGCAGGCGGGCAATATTGGCCGCCAGGTCGCGCTGCGCGCCGGTTGCCCGGTGACGGTGTCGGCCCAGACCATCGACCGCCAGTGTTCATCGGGCCTGATGGCGATTGCCACGGCTGCCAAGCAGATCATCGTCGACAACATGGATATCGTCGTCGGCGGCGGGCAGGACTCGATCTCGATGGTGCAGACGCCGGAAATGCGGGTGTCGCCCGACCGTTCGCTGATCGCGATGCACAAGGATGTGTATATGCCGATGCTTGGCACGGCGGAAACCGTCGCCAAACGTTACGGCATCAGCCGCGAATCGCAGGACGAATACGCGCTCCAATCGCAGCAGCGCACGGCCGCCGCGCAGGCTGCCGGATATCTCGATGCTGAAGTCGTTCCCGTCACCACCACCATGGCGGTGAAGGACAAGGAAACCGGCGAAGTCAGCCATGTCGAATTCACCCTGACCAAGGACGAAGGCAACCGCCCGTCGACCACGCTCGAAGGGCTGCAATCGCTTCAGCCGGTGATGGGGCCGGGGATGTGCATTACCGCAGGCAATGCCTCGCAATTGTCGGATGGTTCGTCGGCCTCAGTGCTGATGGAAGCCAAGCTGGCCGAACAAAAGGGGCTTCAGCCCTTGGGCCGCTATGTCGGCATGGCGGTGGCGGGCACCGAACCTGACGAAATGGGCATCGGCCCGGTCTTCGCGATCCCCAAACTGTTGAAAGCCACCGGCCTGAAAATGGACGACATCGGCCTGTGGGAGTTGAACGAGGCCTTCGCGGTGCAGGTGCTCTATTGCCGCGACAAGCTCGGCATCAATAACGATATCCTCAACGTCAATGGCGGCTCGATCTCGATCGGCCACCCCTATGGCATGACTGGCGCACGCTGCACCGGTCACGCGCTGATCGAAGGCAAGCGTCGCGGTGTGAAATATGTCGTCGTCACCATGTGCATCGGCGGCGGCATGGGCGCGGCAGGCCTGTTCGAAGTTTTCTGAGGGAAGGGTTTCTCAGCAAGAATAAAGAGCGGCGCGGGGGGCGACTCCCGCGCCGTTTTCCGTAAGCATTTCAGCGCGCTGGTATTACGCCTCCAGCTCGATGTCCCAATACAACCAGTCGCGCCAGGTTTCGTGGAGGTAATTGGGCGGGAACAGCTTGCCGTGCTGCTGCAATTGCCAGCTGGTCGGGCGGATCGGGGTGCGGTGCACGGGCATCGCCGCCTGTTTCGGGGTGCGCCCGCCCTTTTTCATGTTGCACGGCGCGCAGGCGGTGATGATGTTTTCCCACGTGGTGCGCCCGCCCAATCGGCGCGGCATCACGTGATCAAAGGTCAGATGATCGTGGCTGCCGCAATACTGGCACTGAAAGCGATCACGCAGGAACACGTTGAAGCGCGTGAAGGCGGGAAATTCGCTGTGCTTCACATATTGTCTGAGCGCGATAACGCTCGGGATTTTCATGTCGAGGTTGGGCGAATGCACCTCGCGTTCGTAGCTGGCGACAATATCCACCCGGTCGAGAAACACCGCCTTGATCGCCGTCTGCCACGGCCACAGGCTGAGCGGGTAATAGGACAGCGGGGTGTAATCGGCATTCAGCACCAGCGCCGGGCACGCCGACAGGTTGCGCGCCGGATCGCCGTCCGCGCTGCGGAACTGGGCCGCCTTTTCGATCAGTTCGGCATTGAACACGGTGCGCGTTCCTCCCTGATTGACTGGATCATGGCGTGCCAATCTAAAGAGTCAAACCCATGACAGGATGACTATCCACAGTGGCCTCCTGTGGACAGGCGGTGGGCAAATCTGTGGATGACGCAAGGTTATGTCCTGTGGCATGGCTGGCGCGATGCAGAATTGCGCCCCTTTGGTGACCCGGTTTGCGCCAAGCCCCAATGGGCGGCTGCATCTGGGCCATGCGCTGTCCGCGATCATCGCGCATGATCTGGCGAGGGCCAGTGGCGGGCGGTTCCTGCTCAGGATCGAGGATATTGACGGGCCGCGTTCACGCCCTGAACTGGCGGAGGAATTTCGCCGCGATCTGGCATGGCTGGGGCTGGAATGGGAAGAAGTGTCCGCGCAATCGACCCGGCTGGAAAGCTACGCCGCCGCCGCCGAAACGTTGCGCGCGCGCGGACTGCTGTATCGCTGCACCTGCACCCGCAAGCAGATCGTCGATGCCGGGGCGCAGGCGGGGACAGATGGCCTGATATATCCCGGAATCTGCAAGCATAACCCGCCTGACCCGGAGCTGCCTTCGGCGTGGCGGCTCGATGCAGACGGGGCGCTGGCGCAAACCGGCGCGCTGGTGTGGGAGGATGATTTTGCCGGGACAATCCCGGTCGATCTGTCCGGGCTGGGCGACGTGGTGCTGGTGCGCAAGGATCTGCCCGCCAGCTATCACCTTGCCGTCACGCTCGACGATGCGGCGGACGGCGTGACGCTGGTGACGCGCGGGGCCGATCTGTTCGCGGCGAGCCACGTCCACCGCACGCTTCAGGCGCTGCTCGGCCTGCCCGTGCCGCGCTGGCACCACCATGCGCTGTTGACTGACGGGGAGGGCCTGAAACTCGCCAAGCGGCGCGGTTCGCCAGCCTTGGCCGAACGGCGGTTGGCAGGCGAGGATGGGCTGGTGCTTGCCGCGCAATTGCGCTTGCAGCATTTGCGGCTTGGAACCTGACGCGCAAACGGCCATTATGCACCCATGAACTATGTCCTTGTGCCCGTGCTGCTCGTCCTGATGGGGCTTGTCGTCTTTTCGCTGATCCGTGGGATCATTGCCTTCCTCAAGACGACCAGGATCGATCTTGAAACCGGCGAGGGTAAAACCGCCACTGATATGCAGCTCGCCCAGAACAAGGCGATGTTTGCGCGGATCAAATATCAGGCACTGGCAATCGTGGTGGTGGTGATCATCCTTGCCGTCGCGCGCTGAGGCCTATGGTCAAGCTCAACAAGATTTACACCCGCACCGGGGATGATGGAACGACCGGGCTGGTCGATGGATCGCGCCTGCCCAAACATGCAGCGCGCATGGAAGCGATCGGCGCCGTTGACGAGGCGAATGCGGCGCTGGGTTTCGCCTTGCGCAAATTGAGCGGTGCGCCTGCCGATAGCGTGTTTCGCATCCAGAACGATCTGTTCGATCTGGGCGCCGATCTGGCGACCCCTGCGGAAAATGACGATTTTTCGCCAACAGACATGGTGCTGCGGATTGTGCCATCGCAGGTTGCATGGCTTGAAGAACGGATCGACGCGCTCACCGCAGTGCTTGCGCCGCTCACCAGCTTTATTCTCCCCGGCGGGACAGAGGCGGCTGCGCGGTTGCATCTGGCGCGCACCGCGACGCGCCGCGCCGAACGCGCGATGACCGCGCTGGCCGCAACAGAGCCGACCAATCCGGCGGCGCTGCGTTATATCAACCGGCTTTCGGACTATCTGTTCGTGTTGGGCCGCGCCGCCAATAATGATGGTAAGGCGGACATAAAGTGGGTTCCCGGCGCCAATCGCGATTGAGAACGCAGCTAGTCAGGCCGCACCTTCCCCGCTAGGGCGAGCGCTTTGCTGCACTTGCGAAGGAATACACCATGCGCAATATCGCCGTCATCGGCGCCGGTCAGATGGGAACCGGCATCGCTCAGACTGTCGCCGCCCAAGGCATGAAAGTCATGCTGTCGGACGTTGACCTCGCCCGCGCTGAAGCGGGCAAGGCCACTGTCGAAAAGGCGCTGGTCAAGCTGATGGGGCGCGGCAAGATCGAAGCGGGCGAGGCCGAGGCGCTGCTCGCCCGCATCACCCCGGTTGCCGATTACGCACCGATGGCCGAGGCCGATCTGATCATCGAAGCCGCGACCGAGCGCGAGGAAATCAAGAACGCGATTTTTCAGGCGGCGGGCAAGGTGCTTTCAGCCGATGCGATCATGGCATCGAACACATCATCGATCCCGATCACCCGTATGGCCAATCATTCGCCCGATCCGGCGCGCTTTATCGGGCTGCATTTCTTCAACCCGGTGCCGGTGATGGGGCTGATCGAGGTGATCCCCGGCCTTGCCACTGCGCAGGCCACCACCGATCGCGTGACCGAATTCGCGCGCGAACTGGGCAAGGAAGTGGTGCTGAGCCAGGATGAACCCGGCTTCGTCGTCAACCGCATCCTTCTGCCGATGATCAACGAGGCAGTGTTTGTGCTCGGCCAGTCGACCGCGGGGATCGAGGATATCGACAAGGGCTGCCGGCTCGGCCTCAACCACCCGATGGGGCCGCTGCAACTGGCGGATTTCGTGGGCCTGGACACCTGCCTCGATATTATCAACGTGCTCTACATGACCACCCGCGACACCAAATATCGCCCCGCGCCGCTGCTGGTAAAATATGTCGAAGCCGGATGGCTGGGCCGCAAGACCGGGCGCGGGTTTTACGATTACACGGGTGAGGCGCCGGTTCCCACGCGGTGATGCCCGCGCTTGGTCAGCGCTTGTTGGCGGGCAGTGCGCGCTTCCATTGATACAGCAGGTCGAGCGCCTCTCGCGGGGTTAGTGCATCCAGATCGGCGGCGCGCAATTGCTCTGCCAGCCGTTGTTCGGGCGACGCCTGCGGTTCGGGGCGCAGCGCGGCGAACAGCGGCAGATCGCCCAGCCCGGCGGCAATCCCTCCGGTGGCTTCGCGGGTGGCCTCAAGCTTTTCAAGCACCGCCTTGGCGCGTTCCACGACAGCATCGGGCACCCCGGCCAGCCGTGCGACCGCAAGGCCATAGGAACGATCCGCAGGGCCTTCGGCAAGTTCATGCAGCAACACCAGATCGCCCTGCCATTCACGCGCGCGGACATGGTGCAGCGATAGCGCCTCACAAGTCTCCGCCAGCCGCGCGAGTTCGTGATAATGGGTGGCGAACAGGCAGCGGCAGGCGATGCGCGAATGCACCGCTTCGGCCACCGCCCATGCCAGTGCCAGGCCATCATAGGTCGATGTGCCGCGCCCGACTTCATCAAGGATCACGAAACTGCGCTGGGTCGCCTGCGCCAGAATCGCGGCGGTTTCGACCATTTCGACCATGAAGGTGGATCGCCCGCGCGCCAGATTATCCGCCGCACCAACCCGGCTGAACAGGCGGTCGACCAGCCCTACGCGCGCCGCCGTGGCCGGGACAAAGCACCCCGCCTGCGCCAGCAGCACGATTAGTGCGTTCTGCCGCAGGAAGGTTGATTTACCGCCCATGTTCGGCCCGCCGATCAGCCATAGGCGGTTATCCTGAGCCAGAACACAGTCGTTGGCCACAAACCGCTCGCCCGCCTGCGCCAACGCGGCTTCGACCACCGGATGCCGCCCGCCGGTGATGGTAAGGCCCGTGTCTTCGGCAATCTCCGGCCGGCACCAGTCGCTTTCGGCCGCGCGTTCGGCATTGGCGGCAGCGACATCGATCCGGGCGAGTGCGGCAGCGGTCGCGGCGATGCTTTCACGTGCAGCGGTGATTTCGGCCACCAGCGCTTCGAAATGCGCTTCTTCGGCAGCCAGCGCATGGCCGCCCGCTTCGGCGATGCGTGCGGCTTCCTCGTGCAATGTCAATGAATTGAACCGCACTGCGTCCTTCATCGTCTGGCGATGGGTGAAGCCGCTATCGGGTGCCATCAACCGGTCGGCATGGCGCGCGGCAACCTCGATGAAATAGCCGAGCACGCCGTTGTGGCGAATCTTGAGCGTGGCGATCCCGGTTTCGTCGCGGTAGCGGGCCTCCATCGCGGCAATTGCGCGGCGCGCATCGCCCGATGTGGCGCGCAATTCATCAAGCCCAGCGTCATAGCCATCGGCGATATAGCCGCCATTGCTGCGTTCGGTCGGGGGCGAGGGCACCAGCGCGCGGCCCAGCAAATCGGTCAAAGCGCCGTGGCCGGTCAGGCGGGCGAGCATATCATCGAGCAGCGCGGGGCGATCAGGCGCGCCCGAAAGCCAGCGATGCAGCCGCATTGCCTCGCTCAGCCCATCGCGCAATTGACCCAGATCGCGCGGGGAGCCGCGCCCCGCCACCACCCGGCCAAGCGCGCGGCCCAGATCGGGGATCGCGCGCAAGCCATCGCGCAATTGCGCGCGCTCAATCGGGCGATCACGCCAGAATTGCACCAGCGCCAGCCGCGCTTCGATCGCGGCATGGTCGAGCAGCGGGGCGGACAGGTCTTCGGCCAGCAAGCGCGATCCTGCGCCGGTAACGCAGCGATCCACCGCGCCGATCAGGCTGCCGTTGCGCCCGCCCGAGGTGGATTCGAGGATTTCGAGGCTGGCGCGCGTCGCCTCATCCATCGCCATCCCAGCCTCGGCGGTGCGCCGCACCGGGGGTAGCAGCAAGGGCAGGTTCCCGCGCCCGACATGGTCGAGATAGGCGATCAATCCGCCTGCCGCCGCCAGCATCGCGCGCGAAAAGTCTCCAAAGGCATCCAGCGTCGCCACCGCGTGCAGCGCCTTGAGCCGATCTGCCCCGGCATCGCTGGCGAAGGTGCCGCGCGGGCGGAAAATCGCCTCGTCCGGCCCATTTGCCCAATCTTCGGGCACCACCACTTCGCTTGGGCCAATCCGCGCCAGCGCCGCGCCGAGCATTTCGGGCGCGCATTCCTCCAGCACCATTGCGCCGGTTGAAACATCGCAGGCGGCGATCCCGATTGATCCGCGCAGTTCCGTCAGCGCCACCAGCACATTGGCGCGGCGCGGTTCGAGCAAGGCTTCTTCAGTCAGCGTGCCCGCTGTCACCAGCCTGACAATCGCGCGGCCCACCAGCACCTTCGATGATGGCGTGCCTTCGCGCTTGGCGCGCGCCTTGGCTTCGTCGGGCGTTTCGATCTGTTCGGCAATCGCCACCCGGCAACCCGCCCGGATCAGCCGCGCAAGATAGCTTTCCGCCGAATGCACCGGCACGCCGCACATCGGGATCGGCTGGCCATCATGTTCGCCGCGCGTGGTCAGCGCGATATCGAGGATTGCCGCCGCGGCCTTCGCATCTTCGAAGAACAGCTCGAAGAAATCGCCCATCCGGTAGAACAGCAGCGCGTCGCCCGCGTCCTCGCGCAGCGCGAGGTATTGCGCCATCATCGGGGTGGGTTTGGATTCGGTGGGCGCGGCCATAGCTGCATTGCCTAGACACCAGCGTTGCGATTCGGAATGTCTGCCCTTACGGATGTCCCCGGAGTTGCGTCATTTCCGCCCTTTCGCGGTGCCGCCCTCCTCGCTAAGCGGGGCGCGGATTTCGCCAAGCGCACACAAAAAGGGATCAGGCACCATGGCCGAAGAGAACAAGGGTGGCTTCACCACCCGCGAGGCATTGTTCTATCACGAGACGATCCGGCCGGGTAAGCTGGAGATCGTCGCGACCAAGCCGATGACCTCGCAGCGCGATCTCAGCCTTGCCTATTCGCCGGGCGTCGCTGCGCCGGTTGAGGCCATCGCCGCCGATCCCGCGCTGGCCGCGCGCTACACCGCCAAGGCCAATCTGGTCGCGGTGATCACCAACGGCACCGCGATCCTTGGCCTTGGCAATCTCGGCGCGCTTGCCGCCAAACCGGTGATGGAAGGCAAGGCGGTGTTGTTCAAACGCTTTGCCGATGTGGATTCGATCGACATCGAACTCGATACCGAAGACCCCGAAGCCTTCGTCAATGCGGTCGCGCTGATGGAGCCGACCTTTGGCGGCATCAACCTTGAAGATATCAAAGCGCCCGAATGCTTCATCATCGAAGCCGCGCTGCGCGAACGCATGAAGATCCCGGTGATGCATGATGATCAGCACGGCACCGCGATCATCACAGCGGCGGGCCTGCTTAATGCCTGCCACCTGACCGGGCGCGACTTCAAGGACGTGAAGGTGGTGGTCAATGGTGCAGGCGCGGCGGCGATTGCCTGCACCGCGTTGATCAAGGCGATGGGTGTGCGCCACGATAATGTGATCATGTGTGACCGCACCGGCCCGATCACGCCGGGCCGCGCAGACGTGGATCAGTGGAAAAGCGCCCATGCGGTCGCCACCACCGCCACCAGCCTTGAAGAAGCCTTGGTGGGCGCGGACATCTTCCTCGGCCTGTCAGCGGCCGACGCGCTGAAGCCCGAATGGATGCGCAAGATGGCGGACAGGCCGATCATCTTTGCGATGGCCAACCCGGTGCCCGAAATCATGCCTGACGCTGCCAAGGCCGTGCGCCCCGATGCGATCATCGCTACCGGGCGCAGCGATTTTCCCAATCAGGTCAATAATGTGCTGGGCTTTCCGTTCATCTTTCGCGGCGCGCTGGATGTGCAGGCGACCACCATCAACGAAGAGATGAAAGTCGCTGCAGCCGAGGCGATTGCCGAACTCGCCCGACGCAGCGTGCCCGAAGAGGTCGCGTCCGCCTATGGCAAGAACCAGAAATTCGGCACCGATTACATCATCCCCGCCCCGTTTGACCCGCGCCTGATCGAAGTCGTGTCGTCCGCCGTGGCCAAGGCAGCGATGGATTCGGGCGTGGCCCGCGCGCGGATCGACGATTTCGACGCCTATCGCATCCAGCTGCGTTCGCGCCTCAACCCCACCACCTCGGTGCTGAGCGGGGTTTACGAAGTCGCCAAGGCCAACCCCAAACGCATGGTTTTTGCCGAAGCGGAAGAAGAAGTGGTGCTGCGCGCCGCGATCCAGTTCCGCGATTTCGGCTATGGCACGCCGATCCTCGTGGGCCGCACCAAGGCGGTGGTCGACAAGCTGCATCAGCTTTCGGTGTCCGATCCCGGCAGCTTTGAAATCCAGAACTCGGCCGATAGCGAACACGTGCCCGCGATGGTCGATTTCCTCTACAAGCGGCTGCAACGGCGCGGCTTTACCGAACGTGACGTGCGCCGGATGGTCAATCAGGAACGCAACGTGTTTGCCTCGCTGCTGGTGGCGCTGGGCCACGGGGACGGGATGATTACCGGCATGACCCGCACCTTTGCGCAAACCGTGCGCGAGGTGAACCTGGTGCTCGATCACAAGGACGGCGCGGTGCCGTTCGGCGTTCACATGATGATCGGCAAGAACCACACCACCTTCCTCGCCGATACCACCATCAACGAACGCCCCAACGCAGCCGAACTTGCCCATATCGCCCGCGAAACCGCAGCGGTTGCGCGGCGCATGGGGCATGAACCGCGCGTTGCGTTCCTCAGCTATTCGACCTTCGGCAACCCGTCGGGCCAATGGCTGGGCAATATCCGTGAAGCGGTGGCGATCCTTGATCGTGAGGAGCCCGGCTTTGAATATGAAGGCGAAATGGCCCCCGATGCCGCGCTTAACCCCAGGGTGATGGAACTCTACCCGTTCAGCCGCCTGTCCGGCCCGGCCAATGTGCTGATCATGCCGGGGCTGCAATCGGCCAACCTTTCGGCCAAGCTGCTGCGCGAACTGGGCAGCAACGCCACCATCGGCCCGATGATGATCGGCATGGAAAAGCCGGTGCAGATCGTGCCGATGACCGCGACTGTGCCCGATGTGCTGACGCTGGCGGTGCTGGCGGGCGCGGGGGTTGTGGGGTAAATACGCCCCCGCCCTAGGCGGCGAGGCGCCAGCGGTAGGTTACGTTTACCCGATCGGACAGCAGCATAAAGGGCATCCACACCGCGATGCTGATTGCCACCTTCTGGAGGTTGCCTTCTAACAGGCTGACCAGCGGTTCCACCACATTCGCTGGCAAAGACCCGATCTGCGAAATCTGGTTCGCGATCATGATCTGCATGACCATATCGGTCAGCCACACGAACAACAGCATCCGCGGGAACAGCGGGATGTTGCGCAGCGCCATGACAAAGGCGACCATGTAGAAGAAGTTCATCACGATCACGTCGAGCGCCATCACCACGAACATCGTCATCGCCCAATCGGGGGCCAGCGCGCTCATCGCGGGGATTGCGAAGAAAAATTCGCCGCTGCGGATCACCACGTTGATCATCAACCCGATCAGCAGCGATGCGAGGAAGCCGACCGGGCCGAACATCGGATGCTGGCTGGCTTCAGCCGGGCTGACACGCCGCCATTTGCCGATGAAGGACAGGTGGAAATCAGGCCGTTGGCGCGCATATTCGCTGGAATAGGCGCTGCGGGCGATCAGATAGCCTGCAATCGGGGCGATGATGATCGCGCCATAGACCAGCAGCATCGGCACTGCGTCTTCGGCGTGATCCACCGGGGTGGCGGAAAAGGTCATGCGCAGCGCGGCGGCGATGCCGGCAAAGGCCACCCATCCGGCGGCGAGCCACACCATGTTGCGCGTCAGGAACGGCGGGATGGCGATGCTGCGCTGATAGAGCGAGTGGCTCCACCCGGCAAACCAGCTGCGAAAAGAACGGGATATTGCGTCCACGTTAGCCAAGGTTTCCTCCGACCGGTTTTTCACCCCGTTCCCGATTCGCGAATCGGCGCGGTGGCCGATGGTGATTCGGGGTGGGAGACAAAAACCGGTTTAAAATGAAACACCTTCCGAACGGTTAATTGATACATTAACCTTGCGGGTTAACGAAGGGATTTGTTAACTTATTGTTAACTAACCAACTTCATTTTATGGTTGAAAAAGCGTTGACCCCATGCCGCAAACCGCAGCATTATAAGGGCGTTCGGGGGGAACTGAACACACGGGATCACGGTCAACGTGCTCCTGCATAACAAAAAAATGGTCGTGTATCCCGTAACGGGAAGTTTCCTTCGGCAGGCGTCCCGCCGGCGAGACCGGTCTGGCGTGTTTTCAATCGGCCATGTTGGCCACTGATACGTAAGGACTGTACCATGACTAACCTGATCAAGAATTTCCTTAACGACGAAGCCGGCGCTTCGGCTGCTGAATATGCTCTGATTCTGGCGATCGTCGGCAGTGCTATTGCTCTTGCCGCTGTCACCCTTGGGGATGCGATTGCCGAAGCAATGGACGATGCTGCTACGCTGATCAAAGAGCCCCCTGCAGCCCCTGCGCCCTGAGAATAATGAAATAAGGGTCCATGCGGCAACCGCTGCATGGACCCTTATTCGATTTGTTTTTTGATTGGGGGGCGGCAGTTGCAAAACCGGAACATCTTTATCGTCATCGGCGCTTTGGTGATCGCCGCCTTTGCCGTATTTCTGGTCAATGCCTATCTGACCGGCGTTGAACAGCGGGTTGAAAAGCAGGCAGAGGCGCAGGAGTTGACGACTATCGTCGTCGCGACCCAGCCGCTCGATTTCGGTGATCCGCTCACGCCTGAAAATGTCAGGCTCCAGAATTTCCCCGCCACTTCGGTGCCGCAGGGCGCGTTTACCACCATCCGCGGCGCGCTCGCCGATAACCGCGTGGCGCTGCGCCCGATTGTGCCGGGCGAACCGGTGCTGGCTGACAAGGTCAGCGGCGCCAGCGGCAGAGCCGTGCTCGCCGCCAAACTTCCCGAAGGCATGCGCGCTGTCGCGATCCCGGTAACAGACGTGACCGGGGTTTCCGGATTCGTGCGCCCCGGCGATACGGTGGACGTGTTGCTGACCCGCCAGATCCCCGGTGACGGGGCAGAGGCCGCCGATCTGATGTCAGACATCATCCTTGAACGGGTCAAAGTGCTCGCCATCGATCAAATCGCCAACGAAGGCGCAACCGAAGCGCAGGTGGGCAAAACCGCCGTGCTGGAAGTCGATCCGCTGCAGGCCCAGCAACTGGCCATCGGCACCAAACTGGGCACGTTAAGCCTGGCGCTGCGCAATGTTGAATCGCTGGAAGAAGCCAAGGGCCGCACCCTGACCAACCGCGATGTCGGCAATTCACGCCTTTATATCCGCAAACGCCCGACGCAGCAGGCATCGGCAATGGCCCGGCCCGCCGCGATGGCGCAGCCCGGCAGCCCGATGGCGCGGCCAATGCCCAGCGGGCCAAGCATGACGATTTATCGCGGGGTTGAAGGCCAGGCCTACCCGGTCAACCTTCTGGGGGGGAGATAGGGATCATGAAGCATATTCTGGCAGCAGCCCTGCTGGCATCAGCCGCGCTGGTCGCGGTTCCTGCGCAGGCCCAATCTTCGGGCGCGGACATTCACGCCGGCGAAATCGAAGTGGCGATCAATAAAAGCCAGATCGTCACCGCCGACCGCGCGATTGATCGCGCAATGATCGGCAGTGAAGCGATCGCCGATGTCCTGCCGGTGTCCGACCGGTCAATCTATATCCTCGGCAAGTCAGTCGGCACGACCAGCCTGACGCTGTATGACAAAGCCAATCGCGTGATCGCGGTGATGGATATCTCGGTCGGCCCCGATGTCGATGCCTTGCGCAACCAGTTGGGCCAAATGTTTCCCGGTCAGACAATTGATGCGCGGCTGACCAATGGCAAGCTGATGCTGTCCGGCACGGTCAAGGATGCAGGCGTCGCCAGCCGCGTGGCCCGCCTTGCCAGCGCATTTGCGGGCGATGACGTGATCAATATGCTGTCACTCGGCAGCCCGCAGCAGGTGATGCTGGAAGTCCGCTTTGCCGAAGTGAACCGCACGGTCGGCGAAAAGCTCGGCGTCAGCGGCTTTGCCAACTCGCTCGGCGGCAGTTTCCGCGGCGTAACCGGCGGCGGTGCCTCTGCGCGCTCGGATGGGTTGGGGGGCAATCAGCTCGGCATTGATCCGATCCTCGACCAGTTCGGCATTTTCAGCGCGCTGTTTTCAATCGGCGATGTCGATATCGAAGCCTTCCTCAACGCGCTTGAAGAACAGGGCATGTCGAAAACCCTGGCAGAACCGACACTGGTTGCGCTGTCGGGTGAAAAGGCATCCTTCCTTGCGGGCGGCGAATTCCCGATCCCGGTTGTGCAGGGCGGCAATTCCGGCGGCGGGGGCGGCGGCACGGGTGGTCAGGCGATCACGGTGGAGTTCAAATCCTTCGGCGTCAGTCTGGGTTTCACCCCGACCGTGCTGGGCGACAATCTGATCAACCTGATTGTGGAGCCGGAAGTCAGCTCGCTCGACCCGTCGGCTTCGGTGACGATCAACGGCCTGACCATTCCGGGCCTGCAAACCCGGCGCGCGTCGACCACGCTGGAACTGCGCGACGGGGAAAGCTTTGTTCTTGGCGGGCTGCTGCGCACCGAATTCCAGACCAATGTCCAGCAACTGCCGATCCTCGGGTCGATCCCGATCATCGGCTCGCTGTTCCGGTCAACTCAGTTCCAGAAGGGCGAAACCGAACTGCTGATCGTGGTCACGCCGCGTCTGGTGCGGCCGATCCGCCCCGATCAGGTGCGGCTGCCAACCGATCGCGTGGCCGATCCCGATGCGGTTGAAACGCTGTTGTTCGGTCAGGATTACAAGCCGCAGACGCTGCCACCAAGCGCGCCTGCGGGGCAACCGCGCACTCAGGGAGACGGCTATGAATACTGATCGCATTGTTCTGGCCATCGCGGGCAGCGTGTTGCTGACCGGCTGCGCGACCTACGGCAATCTTGACGGGGCCTATGATCCCGAAGCGTTTGGAGAGGCGAACCGGCAGACCTATGCCGCGATGGTCGTCAATCCCGAACCGGTTTACACCGAAGACGCGACCCACAGCGGCGAAAAGGCGGCGGATGCGATTGATCGTTATCGCGAAGATGCGGTCAAGCTGCCCGAACGCCTGTCGACTTCGGAAGTTCCCGAAGGCGGATGAGGCAGAGGGGCAGGTCCATGATTGCAAAGCGACTCTTCATCGATTTTGCAAAGGCGCGCGATGCGGCGATTGCCCCGCTATATGCGCTCGCGTTGTTCGGGCTGATCATGATCGCCGGGGTCGGCTGGGACTATAGCCGCATGGCGACGATGGACAGCGAGCTGCAGAACGCCGCAGATCAAGCCGCGCTGGCCGCTGCGACGCAGCTGACGGGTGTGACGGGGGCTAGGGCCAATGCGACGGCAGCTGCCACAAACTTCCTCGCCACCGCGGGCAGCGCCTGGGCCAACGAAACCAAGCTGGCCAATGATGAAGGTGGCCGGACGGTCGGAGGACTGACATTCGAATTTTTCCAGAGCTGGAACCACGCGACCGACGTTCCCGGCCCGGCGGCGACCACCGATGCCAATGCGCGCTATGTCAGGGTGACTGTCGGTGGACGCGAGGCATTTTACGCGCTGACCGCGATTGGCGGGCTGGCTTCGTCCGGCCTGATGGGTGCCAGCGCGGTGGCGACGCTCGAAGCTTCCGCGTGCAACGTCCCGCCGCTAATGGTCTGCGCGCCTACCGGCAATTCAGGCTGGCCGACGGCCAGTGACATCGGCAGCGCGGTCGACATGCGCGAAGGCCCGCAAAACGCTGAGAATTTCACGCCCGGCAACTTCGATCTTCTCGATATCGACTATGACAGTCTGTCACAGAACGAACAAAACCGGACGTTGGGGCTGAATTCGGATCTGCTCGGTTGCACCGGAGAGCAAATCACAACGGAGCCAGGCCGGCGCGTTCCCCAGAACACTGCGATCAACACCCGCTTTGGCATATATCCGAACGGCAACAACTTCGCTTGTCGCGCCAACGGGGATTTCTGTCCCGGCGACGTGACCCGCAACGATTTGGTGCGGCAGGTGACGGTGAATGGCAATGGCAACAACGCGACCTGTGAGAATACCGCTGGCGGCGATCTGATACCCTTTACAGATATCCCCGGCGGCGCTGTGCCCAAGCAAGGCTTCCCGCTTGATACGTGCCAGACGCTCGGCCTCGCCGGATGCCTCAGTTTCGGGGATGGTGCATGGCCGGTGGACACCTATCTGAACGATATCCACGGCACCACATCGGCATCGATCCCCGGTCTGGATGCGGACGGGAACGGGAAGATTTCGCGCTTTGAAGTCTATCAGTGGGAACGCCAGGTCGCGTCGCGGACCGCGCCGCGTGAACTGGCCCGTGTTAACACCACATCGCCGACCAGAACCACGCTCTATTGCTCTGCCCCGCGCCCGATCGAAGGAACGCCGGTTGTGCCTTCGCCCACGCAAAAGGATCGCCGTATCCTGACCGTGGCGGTGGTCGACTGTGCAGGCCAAGGTGGCCGGTTTGATGTCAACACCTTCAGATTTGTGGACATGTTCTTGCTTGGCCCAATGACTGGCCAAACGGGTTCGTCAGAGCTCAAGGCGGAAATCATGGGCCCGGCACGGCGCGCCGACGGTGGCAGCGGGTTCCAGAACTTTGGCCGCAAGAAACCGGTGTTGGTGCAATGATCCGCCGTTTCACCCGAAACCGCGTGGGAACCGCCGCGACCGAGTTTGCGCTGACGTTGCCATTGATGCTGGCGCTGATTTTCGGATCGATGGAGGCCGGGCATTTTTTCTGGACGCAGCACAAAATCGTCAAATCGGTGCGCGACGGCGCGCGCTTCGCCTCGCGGCTCGATGTCGAACGCCTGTGCGCTGGCGATGCCACGCTGCTGGCGGAAATTCAAAACGTCACGGCAACGGGTCAATACGCAACAGGCGGCACGTCCAAAGTCCCCGACTGGGAGTCAGCGGATGTCCAAGTTGTTATAGAATGCGATGAATTCGTTGACACCGGAATCTATGCCGATCTTGGTGAGGGAGGCCCGATGGTTACTGTCGATTCAGGCCCGGTCGCCTATCCTTCGATCCTTTCCGGGCTGGGCTTTATCGATGACACGATCAACCTCTCGGCCAGGTCGAGCGCGGCGGTGATGGGCATATGAAGCGCCTTTTGATCATGTGGCGCGACAGGCAAGCCGCCTCGGCAGCGGAATTCGTGCTGGTTCTGCCCGTGGCGCTGCTGCTGCTGTTCGGCATCATCGATGTCGGCAATTACGCATGGACGCTCAACGAGTATGAAAAGGCGACCCAGATGGGCACCCGTCATGCGGTGGTCAGCAATATGGTTTCGCCGGGGCTTCGAGACGAGCTCTATGTCGGTAAGCCGTATTGCGGCACCCTCCCCCTGCGGGCTGGCGACCGGATTTGCCGGGAAGCATTGGGCGCGCTCGAATGCAGCAGCACTGGGTGCCAGTGCGTTGGCAACTGTCCGGGCAACCTTGCTGTTGATTCAGCCGCATTCACCGCTCTGGTTACACGTATGCAGGCCATTCAACCCGACATAACACCAGGGTCGGTGCGTGTCGTATATCAGGGATCAGGGCTGGGTTTTGCAGGGGATCCCAACAAGCCTGAAATTGCCCCGCTTGTCACCGTACGAATCGTAGATGCGACGTACACGCCCATCAGCTTGTCGCCTTTCGGCACCACAGTTCCTTTACCGGACTTCTCCTATACTTTGACGCTCGAAGATGGAGAGGGTGACCCTCCCGTCTAGAGCTGAAATGGATAACCACATGACCAAGTCTGAAACTCTCACCCTGTTCCGTCGCCTGCCAACGCGAATGTGCGCTTGCGTGGTGGCGTCAGAGGATGAGTTGGCGCATCTGGAAAGCCAATTCCCCGAACAGTTCCGGCAGATTTTCACCAGCGTTGCCTTGCCAACCAACGCTGC
Organism: Porphyrobacter sp. MBR-49; assembly: GCF_053628655.1. Lineage (NCBI taxonomy): Bacteria > Pseudomonadati > Pseudomonadota > Alphaproteobacteria > Sphingomonadales > Erythrobacteraceae > Porphyrobacter > Porphyrobacter sp. MBR-49. Next base: position 24,754 of record NZ_JBRJGU010000001.1, on the reverse strand, counting down.
GCTCCCCGCGCTTCCCGTAACGCAAAGCACCGTTCTGGTGATCGAGGTCAATCCGGGGCTGCCCGGCTCGATCGGGCGTATCGAACGGGCGCGCTCCCGATATCCCGACCTGCCGATCATCGCCGCGGTCGAAAGCCTTGATCTCAGTAAGGTTCGCACGCTGATGCGGCTGGGCATCAAGGATGTGGTCGCGCTGCCCTTCAACGCCGATGAACTGCTTCCGGTCATCATCGACCTTAGCACCCAGTTTGCTAATCAGTCGGCCGGTCTTGCCCCGATGCAGGCAGTGGTTCACTCGTCCGGAGGGATTGGGGCCAGCACGGTCGTTTCGCATCTCGCGGCCGCGATAACCGAACAGAACGAAGACGCGCGCTGCTGCATTGTCGATCTCGATTGCCAATTTGGTGAGCAGGCCAGCCTGTTCGGCGTCTCGCCCAGCACGAGTGTGGTTGATTGCCTTGATGCCGGCGACCGGCTCGATTGGGACATCATTGCCAATGCCGTGACCAACGTCCGGCCCAGGATCGACCTGCTGGCCGCCCCGCGCGACATTCCGCCGCCGGAAACGATCGATGCCGACCAGTTGCTCAGGCTGCTGACGATGCTGCGGCAGAATTACGATCACGTGCTGCTCGATTTCCCGGCCGGGTGGACGAACGCCGGTCTGTCGGCCGCATGTGCATGCAACCGCCTGCTGCTGGTCGTGGATCAATCGGTGCGCAGCATCAGCCGGGCAAGCAAGACCATCGCGCTGCTCGACAGCGTGGATGTCGCCCCAGGCAATGTCACACTGGTGGTCAATTGCGCTGAAAAACGCCTGTTTCAGGTTATCGGCGCGCAGGCCGTCGGTGACACGCTAGATCGGGAGATCGCCGCCGTCATTCCGCTGGTGAAAACCGGCCTGCAAGAAGCGCAGGTTCGCGGCTTCCTGTTCAGCGAAGAGGAGCCCCGCAGCGCCTTTGCCAAAGCCTTTGCCCAGCTGGCCGAAACTGATTTTTCGGACGGTGAACAGTCATGAAATGGTCCGTCAAGAAGACTGGCATTCAGACCGAACAGCCGATTGATCCGGAACAGCCTTATGTCGCCCCGGTTACTGAGGCCGCGCTGTTCCACGATGAGGCGCAGGCCGCCTTGCTTGAGCTGAAGATTTCGATCCACCGTTCGCTGCTCGACAAGATCAACCTTTCCGCGCTGGACAAGCTACCGCGCCCGACCATCCGCGCAGAAGTCGCCGAAATCATTGGCGAGATTCTGGCCGATCAAAAGGAAAAGCTGAACCGCGCCGAACGTGAAGCGTTGGTCGATGATGTGCTGGACGAACTGCTTGGCCTTGGCCCGCTTGAACCACTGCTTCAGGACGAATCGATCACCGATATTCTGGTGAACGGCCCCAAGACCGTGTTTGTCGAGCGTTTCGGCAAGCTGGAGCGCGCCGCGACGATGTTTCAGGATGAACGCCATCTCATGCGGATCATCCAGAAAATCGTCAGCGCGGTCGGTCGCCGGATCGATGAATCCTCGCCATTCGTCGATGCCCGGCTGGCAGACGGATCGCGTGTAAATGCGATTGTCGCTCCGCTTGCGGTTGATGGGTCGCTGCTTTCCATCCGCAAGTTCGCGAAGAAGCGGATCGGCATGGATCGCCTGGTCGAATTCGGAAGCCTTACCCCGGCAATGGCGGATATCCTGCGCGCGGTGGTCGCCATGCGCCGTAATGTCCTGATCAGCGGCGGCACCGGTTCGGGCAAGACCACCCTGCTCAATGCGCTGTCATCATTCATTGATGGCAGCGAACGCATCGTCACCATCGAAGACAGTGCCGAACTGCAGTTGCAGCAAGAACATGTGGCAAGGCTGGAAACCCGACCCTCCAATATCGAGGGTAAGGGTGAGATATCCCAGCGCGATCTCGTGAAGAATGCGCTGCGTATGCGCCCAGACCGGATCGTGGTCGGCGAAGTCCGGGCTGGCGAAGCATTCGATATGCTTCAGGCCATGAACACCGGCCATGATGGATCGATGACCACTGTCCATGCCAACACACCCCGCGATGCGCTGGCGCGTGTTGAGCAGATGATTGGCATGAGCGGTATCGACATGCCGGCCCGGTCGGCCCGCGCACAGATCGCATCGGCAGTCGATGTGGTGGTTCAGGTCGGCCGCCTGTCGGATGGTCGGCGCAAGGTGATGAGTGTCTCGGAAGTGACCGGCATGGAAGGCGACACCATCACGATGCAGGAAATCTATCGCTTCAAGATGACGGGGCGGACCGAGAATGGCGACGTTCTGGGTCGGTTCGAAGCGACTGGCATCAGGCCTAAGTTTGCCGCCGATGCGGCGACTGCCGGGATCAACCTCAGCGCCGATCTGTTCCGCCCTGAACACGGGGCAGAGACAGCATGACAGATGCCTTTCTGAGATTGGGAATCCTGCTCGCGCTGTTCGCGACAACCTTTATCGTGGTGCAGGCGGTTCTCAATGTGGCCTGGGCCCGCCGTTCGCGGTTGAATACCATCAATCAGCGCTTGAAGTTGATCAGTGAAGGCCGCAGCCGAGACGAGATCATATCGGTTCTTCGGAAGAACACAGGTAGCGATTTTTCCGCTTTCCCGCAGCCGTTGGCCAGTTTGTTGGCGGCGCTGGAACGTTCGTTGCGTGCCGCCGGAGTGCCATTTGCAACCAGTCTGGTCGTTTTTGCAATGGCGGTTGCTTTCGGACTGCTGGTTGCCGTGATCGGAATCGCGGCGGCGATGAGCGGTTTCACCATGTCGGCGGGCACAGTTCTGCTGATCGTCACGCTGTCCTTTTGTGCTGCCGTGCTGCTGCCCGTGCTGGTGGTGAACGCCTTGGCGCAAAGGCGTCGCAAGCGGATGGAAGAACAGTTCCCGATCAGCCTTGATGTTTTCATCCGCGCGCTGCGTGCAGGCCACCCAGTGGCTTCGGCCATCGATCTCCTCACCCGGGAAATGCCCGATCCGATAGGCAGTGAATATGGCCTGGTGGCGGATGAGGTGTCCTACGGAGCCGAGCTTGCTGACTCACTCTCGAATATGGCGGAAAGGTGGGGGCTTGAAGATATACGAATGTTCGTCGTCTCACTGTCGGTGCAGAATGAGACCGGCGGTAATCTGGCTGAAATCCTTGAAAATCTTGCGTCTGTCATTCGCGCCCGCGCCAGCCTGTTCCTCAAGGTTCGTGCGTTAAGTTCGGAAGGCAGGATGACAGGGTGGATATTGACGATCCTTCCGGTCGGAGCTTTCCTGTCGTTATTTGTTGTAAACCCAGCCTTCTACCTCGATGTTGCAGATGACCCGGCCTTTATCATCGGCTTTGTTGGCCTTATTGTGATGTATGCCATTGGGTTTGCGACGATCCGCATAATGATCAACATCAAGGTCTGACGGCGATGATTGATCTTATAGCAAGCAGCCCCGTCATAAAGACTGCCGTATTGTTCGGCATCTTTGCGGTCATTGCATTTTTTGCCTTTGTCGGTTTGAATCTCGCGCTCCGCCGGCGCGATGAGCGGATTGCCCTTGAAAAACTGGTTGCCGTGCGGCCGGATCAGGGCTTTTCCGGTAGTCTGCGGAGCGACCGGAACACCAGTGCTTGGGCACGCATGGCCCAGAGGATCGAACAAGCCGGGCTGAGCCTCGCTGACTCCAAGGATGACCGCCTCAGCGCCAAGCTTAAGGAGGCAGGGTATAGCAGCGCCTCGGCACCCCGTATCTTCACCTTGATCCGGCTTACACTGGTGTTTGCGCTCCCCGCGATTGTGCTGACGGTGATGTTTTTCACGGTTGAAAGCCCAGGATTGGGTGCAATTTATGTAGTTGGTTCTGCATTGGGATTGGTCGGTCTTTTTCTGCCGAATCTCGTCGTCAGCGCCAAAGCCGATCGCCGTAAACAGGCCATTGTGAATGGCTTTCCCGATTGCCTTGATCTGATGCTCGTTTGTGTCGAGGCGGGGCTAGGGATTGAGGCGGCAATGGATCGCGTTGGCCGTGAGGTCGTGCAGGCGCATCCGCAGGTTTCCGAACTGCTTTCCGCCACCGGGCTCCAGCTGCGCGCAGGGGCATCGCGCGCGGAGGCTTTCCGAAGCCTTTCCGAAACCGCAGGCGTGGATGAAATCCGGTCGTTTGCGACGCTGCTGATTCAGTCGGACAAGCTCGGTACGAGCTTGGGCAGCACACTTCGCGTCTATGCAGAAGAAATGCGCGAGAGGCGCAGAATGCGCGCCGAGGAAAAGGCGCACCGGCTACCAGTTCTGATTTCAATACCCCTGGTGGTTTTCATGTTGCCGGTGATGATCGGGGTGCTGATGCTGCCCGCCGGCATACGGGTTGTCCGTGAACTTGCTCCAGCATTGACAGGAGGATAGCGATGAAAGTTTGGGCTATAGTCGGCGCGACATTGTGTCTGGCAACTGCGGGATGTGCATCACTCGATTTCACCCCGCGATCCAAGACCGCGCAGCAGACCGATATGAGCGCATATTTTGCTGAACGCCTTGAGGTTGGCCGCGCCCATCTGGCGGCGGGTCGCCCGACCAAGGCGATCGAAGCCTTCCGGCAGGCTTCCTACAATCATGCGCTGGCACCCGAGGCATTCAATGGGATGGCAGTGGCCTATTCCACGCTGGGCCGTGACGATGTCGCCCGGGATCTTTTTGTACGGGCGGCCGAGCTTGACCCGACCGATCAACGCTATTGGCGGAACCTTGCGCGGGTGGACGAGCGGATCATGCTGGCCAAGCAGACTCCGCGAGCAGTATCCCCCGCAGTCGAAGCTACGGTGGTTGCTCCAACTGCTACGGCGGCGGCGGAAGAAGATGATGTGCCGCAGGCGCGCCCATTGAGAATGGCCAAGGCCAAGGAAGTGTTCATCCGCACACTCCCGGCCAGCCAGGCTTCGGGGGCCAAGGTTCCGGAAAAGAAGCTGGAAGGCGCAATCGTCAGATCAGCTATCTTGGTAACCGCGCCGAGGCCGCGATCCAATTATCCGATCCGGATCAACGTGACGCCGACCCGGAAGATTGCTGCCGCATCGCGGCAGACCGAAGGCACAGCATCGCTGCCAATCCGCATCTTCCTCAACAAAAATTGAAGTTGATCGGCTGACCCGTGCCTCCTTTCGAGACCTTTGCCTTTCTGCTGTTGGCCGGCCTCGCAGGGTTTGGGGCCTGGACTGATATTGCCAACCGGCACCTTTCCAACTGGCTTAGCCTTGCGACATTGGTGGCCGGGTTGGTGTTTGCCGCGATTGGCGTAACGCCTACCGATTTCCTGAGCCATCTTGGGCATTTCGCCGTCGCCTTGGCGATCGGTCTAGCGCTGTTTGCCGGGGGTGTCTGGGGCGGGGGTGACGGCAAGTTCTATGCAGCGGTCGCAGCATGGTTCCCGATCAGCCTGTTTTTCAATTTGATTTTCGCGATCTCGATGGTTGGTTTGGCAATGCTGATCGTTATGTTGATAAAATCCCGAGGGCGCCTGTTTCGCAAGGACACAAAGGGTGTGCCCTACGGCGTTGCGATTGGCATGGGGGCGCTGGTCGCGCTTGGGCAGCAGATTTGGTAAAGCGTCACCTCTTTCACGGATTGCGCCAGATGGCGCGGACAGGTGCGATCGTCGCGCTGTCGTTCCCGGCTTACCTTTCCGCAGAGGATGCTCCAGCCTCCGTGAGTAGTGCGCCGTCTGCCGACAGCGAACGAGCAGACGCGATCAGTCCAACCTATTCACCGATCAGCATTGCCACACCGGTAGGGAAAATAAGCCTAGCAAAGGCTGGCGACGAACTGGGTGAGCGACGGTTTGAGGCCAGGAGTACCGCGGCAGGTGCAAGCGTCGTGTCATTTTCAAGAACTCGGCCGCGCCGGAACGCCAGCGGAATGCCATTGATCGGCTATCCGGCAGGGCTCCCATTGAACAATGGTCGGCTTTCCAGCGGTTTCGGCTACCGGTTCCATCCGCTTTCCGGACGTTATCAGCCCCATGCAGGGGTTGATCTGGCTGCGCCGATGGGGAGTCCGGTGGTCGCAACGGCTGACGGAATAGTCGGGTTGGCCGGTTGGATGGGAGGCTATGGCCTGACGATCCAGGTCGACCACGGAAAAGCTATCCAGACCCGCTATGCTCACCTTTCAGCGACGTCAGTAACGCCGGGTCAAAGTGTCAAGCAGGGGCAGATCATCGGATTTGTCGGTTCGACGGGCCGGTCAACTGGCCCTCACCTCCATTACGAGGTTAGAGTCTCTGAAGTGGCAATCGACCCCCTGAATTGACGAAGGCAATTTGCGGGCGCTTAAGCAATTCCAGCGCGTGATGCGTCAGCATCTCAGCGCGCCGGTATAAATAAGCGAGCTCAATCCCCGGCCATATCACCCGGCGTGCCCAGATGGGGGGCTTCATGCGTGGCCCAATCGGTATCGGCTGTCGGTGGTGCGGGCCGGCCGGCCGGGCCAGCCGCTTCGGACGCTTCACCCAAGCGCAGGCGGTGGAGGTGCACCTTGGCGATCAAGTTCGCTGAAATCGGCGCGGTCACGAACAGGAATACCGAAACCAGAAATTCATGCGTGGTCCACTCACCGCGCACCAACTGGAAATAGGCCACCGAACCGAGCAGCATCCCGCCCAGGCCCAAAGTTGTCGCCTTGGTCGGGCCGTGCAGCCGCTCCATCAGCGAAGGCAGGCGCACCAGCCCCCAGCTTCCAATCAACGCAAAACTGCCGCCGATTACGATCAGCAAACTGACAATAACCTCGGCGAGAGACAGCGGCACGCTCATTCGATGATATTCCCGCGCAGCAAAAACTTGGCATAGGCGACGGTACCGACAAATCCGACCATCGCCAGCAACAGCGCGGCTTCGAACGATGAGCCGCTGCCACCTGCAATTCCGGCGAGCACGATGATGCCGATGATGTTGATCACCATCGTATCAAGCGCAAGGATGCGATCCGTGACGCCCGGCCCCTTGAGCAATCGCCAAAGGTTCAGCGCCAGCGCCAGGCCGAGCGCCGCAAAACCAAAGCCGAGGGCATATTCGATCATACGAAGATCCTCATAAGCCGGGCCTCGTAGCGCAATTTGACCTTGGTGATCTCGCTCGCCGGGTCGGGCGCGTGGAGCGCGTGGACGAGCAGATATTTGCCACAAGCCGACACATCGCTCGACACCGTTCCGGGGGTGAGGCTGATCGTCCCGGCGAACACTGTAATCGCTTCAGGCGAGGTCAGTTCAAGCGGTATCGCCAGCCACGCCGGGCGCAAATCGCGATTGGGTTTGAACAGGATAATCGCCGCAACCTCGAAATTGGCGATGATGATGTCCCACACTACAAGCCCGAAATAAACAAGTGCGGACAGGTAGCGCACCTTGGGACGTCCCGGCCACCACGGTGCGGTGAACAACGGGATGACAAAACCCAGGACCAACCCCAGGAACAATGCGCCAAAGGTGAGGTCGCCCACCATCACCATCCACATCGCCACCAGCAATACGCTGAGGCCTGGATGCGGCAACAGACGGCTCATTGCGCAACCTCACCCAGCACTGCGCGGGCGGATAATGCCGGGTCGAGCGCCTGCGCCGCGGCGGCGTTGGCATAGGTGCTGGCCCAACCCGCTCCGGCGGATAGCGCTGCCAGCAGTGCCAGCGCAATCGCAGGTGCGACAAGATCGGCGCGTGTGGCGGCAGGCGCAGTCGCCTCGCCACTTTGTCCCTGTTTCCAGAACAGCGTGCTGCCCACGCGGGCAAAGCCGATAATTCCGAACAATGTCGTGACCAGAATTACCCCCCACGCCCAACCCCAATCGGGCAGGGCAGTCACCGATTTCAGGATCATCAGTTTGCCGATGAAACCTGATAACGGCGGCAGACCGGTTGCCGCGATGGCAGCGAGCATGAACATCAGGCCCACTGCGCTACGGTCGGCAAAATCAGGGCCGGGACTGGCATTATCAGCAAACCCGCCTCGCCGTCTCGCAACCACGTCGGCTACCAGAAACAGCGCCGCCGCCGCGATTGTCGAATGGACGAGATAATAGAGCGCCGCTCCCAATGTTGCCGTCTGCCAGCCCGCCACCGCGATCAATAACGTACCGGTTGATCCGATCACCAGATAGGCAGCCTGTTCGGACAGGCTGCGGGCCACGAACACGCCTGCAAAGCCGATACCTGCGCTTACCATCGCTGCCGGAAGCAGATAAGGTGCCGGAACCCAAGCCGCAGCGCCCGCGCCATCGCCAAACACCTGCGGTACAACCCGGATCAGCGAATAGACGCCGACCTTGGTCATAATCGCAAACAGCGCCGCCACCGCCGGGGTAGATACGGCGTAGGTCCGCACCAGCCACAGATGCAGCGGCGCGACCGCCGCTTTCAGCGCAAACACGCTGACCAGTAGCAGCGCGGCAATGCGCAGCAGGCCCTGATCCTCGGGCGCCAGTGCTGCCACTCGTAGCCCCATGTCGGCCATGTTGAGAGTGCCGGTCAGCGCATAGAGCAACCCCAGCGCGATCAGGAACAGCGATGACCCGACAAGGTTGACGACCACATATTGCACCCCGGCCTTCAACCGCGCCGGACCTTGCCCGTGCAACATCAGCCCGTAAGAGGCGATCAGCAGCACTTCGAAAAAAACAAACAGGTTGAACAGGTCGCCGGTCAGGAACGCGCCGTTCAATCCCATCAGCTGGAACTGGAATAGCGGGTGGAAATGCCAGCCCTTACGGTCAGCGCGAGTCACCACCGCGTGCAGCAGTGCGATCAGCGCGAGGGTAGCCGCCAGCACCAGCATCATCGCCGCCAGCCGGTCTGCCACCAGAACAATGCCGAACGGCGCGGGCCAATTGCCCAATTCGTAGGCGAGGATGGTCCCGTCGCTGACCTGTGTCATCAGGGCGATCGCGGATGCCAGCATGGCGATGCACGACACCAGCGAAATGTTGATGCCCAGCGATCGCCGCCGCCGCATCACCAGCAGCGCGAACGGCGCGGCAAGCGCTGGAATCGCAACCGGCAGGATCGGTAGATGATCGGCGAGCGTCACGGGTGCTCCCCATGCGTGTCATCACTGGCGAGGCCGTCCTGCGCATCGCCTGTCACCGTGTCACCATCAACATGGTCGCTGCCGCTTTCAAGGAAGCTGCGCAGCGCCAGGATCACCACGAACGCGGTCATGCCAAAGGTTATGACAATTGCGGTTAGGGCCAGCGCTTGTGGCAGCGGATCGGTATATTCGGCCACTGCCTTGTCCCAGATCGGTGGACGGTTCAGCACCAGCCGTCCTGACGCAAACAGGAACAGGTTGACCGCATAGGACAGCAGCGTGAGGCCCAGCACCACCTGAAACGTGCGCGCACGCAGAGCCAGAAAGATGCCACCCGCCACCAGCACCCCAATCGCGCTCGCCACCAGAAATTCATAGGTCATGGCGCGTCCTTTCCGTCCGCCAACGTGGCGGCATGGGCCCGGGCGGCACGCTGCGCGATATGGCTCAGTTGTGCGAGCGCCAGCATCACCGCACCGAATACGGTCAGGAACACGCCGACATCAAACAGCATCGCGCTGGCCAATTCAAACTCGCCAATCAGCGGCAGTGTGAAATAATCGAAGGTCGATGTAAGGAAGTTCGCTCCAAACACCACTGCGCCCAACCCGGTCGCCATCGCAGTCAGCACGCCCCACGCGATCAGGCGATGCTCGCTAAACCGCCGCCGTGCATCCGACCAATCAAATCCGGCAGCAAGATATTGCACCAGGAACGCAATCGCCACCACCAGCGCCGCGATAAAGCCGCCGCCAGGCTGGTTATGGCCACGCAAGAACAGGAATATCCCCACCGTCAGCGTCAAAGGCAGGACGATGCGGCTGGCCATGAGCAGCATCATCGGGTGGCGTTCGGGCGAATGCGGCATGTCTTCGCGCCAGCGCCGCAACCGCGCGCCTGCTGCGCCGACTGCCGTGGTATCCAGAAGCGCAAAAATGCCCAAGCCAGCGATGCCGAGCACAATGATCTCGCCCAGCGTATCAAACGCGCGGAAATCGACAAGGATGACGTTGACGACATTGGTGCCGCCCCCGCCGGGCTTGGCATTGGCGAGGTGATAGGCCGCAATGCTCGCGCCCGGATCGCGGGTCAGCATCGCCCATGCCACCCCGCCGATCAGCACACCGCCCACAATCGCCAATGCGCCATCGCGCCATTTGCGCGGCGCAGCCGACAATAGTGGCGGATCTTTGGGCAACAGGTTGAGCGCCAGCAACAACAGCAGGATGGTAACGACCTCGACCGAAATCTGCGTCAGCGCGAGATCAGGCGCGGAAAACCGCACGAAGGCAAGGCTGACGATCAGGCCGATCACGCTGATGTAGATCAACACCCGGAAACGGTTGCGCGAATCGTTCACCACCGCGGCCGTCGCCGCGATCAACAGCACCCAGGCAATGATTGCCGGGGCCGAGGCGGGCAGGCCTAGGCGCGTGCCAGTGAACACCCCGCCCCCGGCCATCGCCCCATCGATCACCAGCGCGATAATCACGACGAAAATCGCCAGCAGCATCCGCTGCAACGAAGGTGTGTGCGTCGTGACAATGGCCTTGCGCACCCAGATGTTGGCAAAGTCTAGCGTGGCTTCGAATATGCGCTTGGCATCGGGCAGGCGGGCGCGTTCCCACATTTCCAGCAGGCGCGCGTGCTGCCACAACAGGAGCACACCGCCCGCCACTGCGATGAGGCTGAGGATCAACGCAAGGTTGACGCCATGCCACAGCGCCAGATCAAATTCAGGCGCCGCGCCGCCGATCACCGCGCCCGTCACTGCACCCACCAGCGGCCCGGCCAGCAACATCGGGACCAGCCCCAGCAGCACTGCCAGCAGCGTCAAGGCAGCAGGTGCAGCCCACATACCAAAGCCCGGATCATGGGCGCGCGCGTAAGGCTCGGCCTCGCGTGGGTGGCCGAAAAACAGATGTCCGGCCAACCGCAGTGAATAACCGACCGAAAGCGTTGCCCCGATGGTTGCCAGCAGCGGCACCAGCCATGGCAGGCCTAGGAGCACCAGATCGGGCGTCTGATACAGCATCAACTCCTTCGATATGAACCCGCCCAGCGGCGGCAGCCCGGCCATTGATGCGGCGGCAAGGGTGGCGATCAGCGCGGTAATCGGCATCACCTTGGCGAGTCCGCCCAGCCGCCGGATATTGCGTGTGCCGGTTTCATGCTCGACGATCCCGGCGCTCATGAACAGCGCGGCTTTGAATGCGGCGTGGTTGAGGATGTGCAATACCGCAGCCATCGCCGCCATCTCCAGCGAGAACCCCAGCAACATCACCAGCAGGCCCAATTGGCTGATGGTGGAATAGGCAAGGATGCTTTTCAGATCATGCCGGAATAGCGCCACGCCCGCGCCAAACACCATCGTGGCGAGGCCGACGCTACTGACGATCACGGTGAAAGCTTCGGTCCCCGCCAGCACCGGCCACAACCGCGCCAACAGGAACACACCTGCCTTCACCATCGTTGCAGAATGCAGGTAAGCGCTGACCGGGGTGGGCGCTGCCATCGCGTGGGGCAGCCAGAAATGAAACGGGAACTGCGCCGATTTGGTGAAACAGCCCAGCAAAATCAGCCCTAACATCACCGGGTAAAGTGGCGAAGCACGCACCACATCGCCGCGCTCAAGGATTGTTGCCAGATCAAACGATCCCGCGATCAGCCCCAGCAGCACCATGCCACCAATCAGCGCCAAACCCCCACCGCCAGTAATCGCCAGCGCCATGCGCGCGCCCTGCCGCGCTTCGGCTTTGTGCTGCCAAAACCCGATCAGCAGGAACGACGACAGGCTGGTTAGTTCCCAGAACACCAGCAGCAACAATACATTGCCCGCGATCACAATGCCCAGCATCGCGCCTTGGAACAGCATTAGGCTGGCAAAGAACCGACCGGTCGCCTCTCCCGCATAGAGATAGAAATGGGCGAAGATCACCACCAGGAGGCCAATGCCTAGGATCAACCCGCCAAACAGCAGGCCGAGCGGATCGACCATCAGCGTCAGATCCAGCCCCAGCGAAGGCACCCATTGCCACGATGCAGACGGAACATCGCCGCCGATCACCGGCCCAGCCAGCATCACCAACAGGCCGAGGCCAAGCGCACTGGCCCCGCCCGCAATGCCCGAATGCACCGCGCGCGAAGCGTCGTGCAGCAGCGCAATCACCAGCGCGGCAAGAAACGGCAGCGCCACCAGCGTAATAAGCGTCAATGGTATCGCCATTGGCGGCCCCGGTGGTCCTTCCGTCCGAAAAATGCGTTCGCGATTGCGTCTGATGCGCGTAGCCCCGCGACAAACATGGCGCAAGGACAACCCATCTTGTTTGTCACCTATCGGCCCTCTGGCGTTCCCGCTATCCAATGCCTGCGCTTGGCCTGCCCCAACCAAAACTGTGCTTGTCTTGCGCGGTTCTGCGTGTAGCTGCAAATTATGCGCAGCCTGACCCATCTTGAACGGCTCGAAGCCGAAAGCATCCATATCTTGCGTGAAGTCGTGGCCGAGGCGGAAAAGCCGGTTATGCTTTATTCGGTAGGCAAGGATTCAGCGGTGATGCTGCATCTAGCCAAAAAGGCGTTCTACCCAGCGCCTCCGCCGTTTCCGCTGCTGCATGTCGACACCACCTGGAAGTTCAAGGACATGTATGCCTTGCGCGAAAAGGCGGCGCGCGATGCCGGGATGGAGCTGCTGGTCTATCACAACCCCGAAGCCAAAGCGCGCGGGATCAACCCGTTCGAACACGGCCCGCTGCACACGGATATGTGGAAGACGCAAGGGCTGAAACAGGCGCTCGACCTTCACGGATTTGATGTTGCCTTCGGCGGCGCGCGGCGTGATGAGGAAAAAAGCCGCGCCAAAGAACGCGTGTTCAGTTTCCGCACAGCACACCACGGCTGGGATCCGAAAAATCAGCGCCCGGAACTCTGGAACCTTTACAACACCCGCAAAAAGAAGGGCGAAAGCATCCGGGTGTTCCCGATCTCAAACTGGACCGAACTCGACATCTGGCAATATATCATGGCCGAAAATATCGAGATCGTGCCGCTGTATTTCGCCGCCCCGCGCCCGACTTACGAATATGAAGGCGGGCTGTTCATGGCCGATGATCTGCCCCGGCTGGAGCAGGCGATGGGCCACAAGCCCGAAATCACCACGCGATCCATCCGGTTTCGCACGCTCGGCTGCTTCCCGCTAACCGGCGCGGTTGAAAGCACCGCCTCTACCCTGTCCGAAGTCGTGCAGGAAATGCTGCTCACCACCACCAGCGAACGCCAGGGCCGGGTGATCGACAAGGACGGCGGCGACGCCAGCATGGAGAAGAAAAAGCAGGAGGGCTACTTCTGATGACCACGCCTTCTTCGTTCCAGACCGATGCACTGATCGCAGAGGATATCGACGCCTATCTCACCGCGCATCAGAACAAGAGCCTTCTGCGGTTCATCACCTGCGGCAGCGTGGATGATGGCAAGTCCACCCTGATCGGGCGTCTGCTGTATGATTCCAAGATGATCTTCGAAGATCAGCTCGCCGCGCTCGAAAGTGACAGCAAACGCCACGGTACCCAAGGCGAAGAGATCGACTTCGCGCTGCTGGTCGATGGCCTTGCGGCGGAGCGCGAACAGGGCATCACCATCGACGTCGCCTACCGCTTCTTCGCCACCGAAAAGCGCAAGTTCATCGTCGCCGATACGCCGGGGCATGAACAATATACTCGCAATATGGTGACCGGCGCTTCGACCGCCGATCTTGCGGTGATCCTGATCGATGCGCGCAAGGGGGTGTTGCAGCAAACGCGGCGGCACTCTTTTCTCGTCCACCTGCTCGGCATCCGGCACGTAGTGTTGGCGGTGAACAAGATGGATCTGGTCAGCTATGACCAGACGGTGTTTGACGCAATTGTGGCTGATTACCGAGCGTTTGCGACCAGCATCGGGATAGGCGCCTTCACCGCGATCCCGATTTCGGGTTTCAAGGGCGATAATATCACGGCTTCGCCCTCGGCCAACACCCCATGGTATGATGGCCCGGCGCTGATCGAGCACCTTGAATCGGTGGAGGTGGACGCCGCCGCCGCGCAAAGTCAGACGTTCCGAATGCCGGTGCAGTGGGTCAACCGCCCCAACCTCGATTTTCGCGGTTTCGCCGGATTGATCGCCAGCGGAACCATCCGCGCTGGTGATGCGGTGCGGATCGTGCCGTCGGGCAAGACCAGCACGGTCAAATCAATCGTCACCTTTGCGGGCGAACTGGACGAAGCGGTCGCGGGCCAGTCGGTCACGCTGACACTGGCTGATGAGGTCGATTGCAGCCGCGGCGATGTGATCGCGGCTGCGGGCGATCCGCCGCAGGCATCCGATCAGTTCAGCGCAACTCTGGTGTGGATGGACGAGGAGGCGTTGAAGCCGGGACGCGGCTATTGGCTCAAACTTGGCACGCAAACCGTCACCGCGACGGTTCAGCCGCCCAAATACGAGATAGACGTCAATAGTCTCGAACATCTGGCGGCCAAGACGCTGGGCCTCAACGCCATCGGCGTGGTTGAATTTGCCACCGATCGCCCGATCGTGTTTGAGCCCTATGCGGAAAGTCGCCAGCTGGGTGGGTTCATCCTGATCGACAAGTTCACCAACGCGACCGTCGCTGCGGGGATGATCGCCTTCAGCCTGCGCCGCGCCGATAATGTCCATTGGCAGCCGACCGCGATCACCCGCGATGATCACGCGAGCATGAAGAACCAGCGGCCGCGTGTGCTGTGGTTCACCGGGCTTTCGGGCAGCGGCAAATCGACCATCGCCAACGAAGTCGAAAAACAGCTGTTCGTGATGAACCGCCACACCTTCCTTCTGGATGGCGACAATGTCCGCCATGGTCTCAACCGCGATCTGGGCTTTACCGAGACCGACCGGATCGAAAATATCCGCCGCGTGGGCGAAGTGGCGAAGTTAATGGCGGATGCTGGGCTGATTGTGCTCACCGCGTTCATCTCGCCGTTCCGCGCCGAACGCCAGATGGTGCGCGACATGCTGGAGCCTGGTGAGTTCATCGAAATCTTCGTCGATACGCCGCTGGAAGTGGCCGAAAGCCGCGATGTGAAGGGCCTCTACAAGAAAGCGCGCGCCGGGCAGCTCAAGAACTTCACCGGGATCGACAGTCCCTATGAAGCACCCGAAAATCCCGAAATCCGGGTCAATACGGTGGATATGACACCCGAGGAGGCGGCACGGTTCATCATTCAGCAGATCTTGCCGCTCAAATGAGCAGTGGGGCAGGATTGAGCGACGGCGAATTGGCAGCGCGGTTGGCGCAGGCTGCGGGGCATTTGCTGGTGGATGTGCGGGACAGCGGGCTGCTTGCCGGCAAAGCGCTTGGCGCGGCAGGCGATGCGACGGCCAACCAGTTTTTGTGCCACGCGATCCGCGCCGCCCGGCCCGATGATGGCCTGCTGTCGGAAGAGGAAAAGGACAACGCCGCACGCCTGACCCAAAGCCGGGTGTGGATTATCGATCCGGTCGACGGCACCCGCGAATATGGCGAGGCCCGCGCCGATTGGGCGGTCCATGTCGCGCTTGCGGTTGATGGGGTCGCGGTGCTGGGTGCGGTGGCGCTGCCCGGACTGGATGGCGGGGTGGTGCTACGCTCGGACGCGCCGACGCCGCTTGCTCCGATGGCCCCCCAACCGCGTTTTGTCGTCAGCCGCACCCGGCCCGCGCGCGAAGCCGAGGCGGTGGCTAATGTGCTTGGCGGAACGCTGGTGCCGATGGGCAGCGCGGGGGCCAAGGCGATGGCGGTGGTGCGCGGCGAGGCCGAGGTCTATCTGCATTCGGGCGGGCAGTACGAATGGGACAGCTGCGCGCCGGTTGCCGTAGCGCTGGCACACGGGCTGCATTGTTCGCGGATCGACGGATCGCCGCCGGTTTACAATCAAGCCGATACCTACATGCCCGATCTGTTGATCTGCCGCCCCGAATGGGCGCAGAAGGTGCTGGCTGAAGTCGCCAAGCTCAGCTGATCAATCGCCTTCGAATTCCATCAGCGCGCTGACCGCTATCCCGGCATCGCGTAGCCGCGCTGCACCGCCAAGGTCAGGCAGGTCGATCACGAACAGCGCCGCTTCGATCACCGCGCCCGCCTTGCGCAGCAGCTGCGCCGAGGCCAACGCCGTGCCTCCGGTGGCGATCAGATCATCGACAATCACCACTTTCTGCCCCGGCTCAATCGCGCCCGGGTCCATTTCCAGTCGATCGGTGCCGTATTCAAGCGCGTAGTCGATGCTGATGGTCGCGATCGGCAGTTTGCCCGGCTTTCGGACAGGCACGAAGCCGACACCAAGCTGCACCGCCACTGCCGCGCCGAAAATGAATCCGCGCGCTTCCATCCCCGCAATCTTGTGCGCGCCTGCCACATCAGCCCACTCGGCAAGATGATGCACGCTCGCCGCCATGCCCCGGGGGTGGCCGATCAGCGGGGTGATATCGCGGAACTGGATGCCATGCTGGGGGAAATCGGGAACCGTGCGCACCAGCGCCTTGAGCTCTGCGGGAGAGAGATGCGGAGGTGTCATGTCAAAAGGCCCCTTTGCGGCACGTTAAAAGCAGAACGCCCCACCATCCGCAGGGGACGATGGGGCGTTCTTGGCGTTTACATTGAACGGGAAGACTTACTTCTTCTTCGGCTTCATCCCGGCCCAGATCTGCTTGTACGACAGGAATGCCAGCGCTGTTGCGAACAGCAGGAAGCCGAGCACAAACCAGCCGGTCTGCTTGCGCTCGACCAACGAAGGTTCTGCCGTCCAGGTCAGGAACGCTGCAACGTCGGTCGCCATCTGCGGAATGGTCGCCTCGGTTCCATCAGCATAGGTTACCTGGCCGTCAATCGCGAGCGGCGGAGCCATCGCGATATTGACGTTGGGGAAGTGCTTGTTGAAATACAGGCCAGCCGGGGTTTCAAAACCGACCTTGGCGGCCTTTGCAGCATCAGGCTCTCCATAACCGGTCAACAGGTCATAGACGTAGTTCGATCCGTCAGGCCGGGCCTTGGTAATCAGCGAAAGGTCGGGCGGGATGGCATTGTTGTTGGCTGCTGCGGCGGCGATCGCATTGGGGTAAGGCATCGGGAAATGATCGGTCGGATTACCCGGACGGGTGGTGTTTTCACCAGTGTTCGGATCGATCCCCGGCACCGTCCAGCTTTTCGCTTCGGCTTCTACTTCCGCTTCGGTGTAGCTGAGCTGCCGCAGGTTGCGGAACGCCACGAACTTCAGGCTGTGGCACGCCGAACAGACTTCTTTGTAAACCTGATACCCGCGCTGCAGTTGGGCAACGTCCCAAGTGCCAAGCGGGCCGTCAAACGAGAAGCCGTCTTCAGGCCCGACGCCATGTTCATAGAAGGCATAGGAAGGCTGCTGTTCCGGTGCAGGGCCGAATGCGAAGTTCATGAAACCTGGCACCAGCGACCACAGCACCAGCACCGCAGTGATGGCGAGGCCGGCGATGATACCTCCGAGGCGAATAGTCATGACCGAACTCTTTCTGGTTATCGGATCAAATTGCGTGAGAACTGCCCCGACCGATTACTCGGCCGGCTTATCCTTGCCGGTCACCGCTTCGGTGATCGAGAAGGGCAGCGGCTTAGGCACTTCGATCTGGCTTACAATCGGCAGGATCACGAGGAAGTGCAGGAAGTAATACGCCGTGAATATCTGGCTGAACATGATGTAGGGCTCTTCCGCGTGAGCACCGCCAAGATAGAACAGCGCTGCCATGGTCGGGATCAAGCCGAACCAGAAGAATTTGCGGAACAGCGGGCGATAGTGGCCCGACCGTACCGGGCTCTTGTCCAGCCACGGCAGGATAAACCACACCAGGATCGATCCGAACATCGCGATCACGCCGAGGAGTTTCGCCGGGATCAACACAATGCCGGTAAACGGGATGGTGAGATCGCCCGTGAAGGCGCGCAAGATCGCGTAGAAGGGGTAGAAGTACCATTCCGGCACGATCAACGCCGGGGTTGAGAGCGGGTTGGCCTCGATATAATTGTCCGGGTGCCCGAGTGCGTTGGGCAGGAAAAATACCATCAGCGTGAAGAAGATGAGAATCACGCCCAGCCCGAAACCATCCTTCGCCGTGTAGTAGGGGTGGAACGGCACGGTGTCCGATTCCTGCTTCACTTCCACACCGGTCGGGTTTGACGAGCCGGGGATGTGCAGCGCCCAGATGTGCAAGATCACAACCCCAGCAATCACAAACGGCAGCAGGAAGTGCAGCGAGAAGAAACGGTTGAGCGCTGCGTTATCAGGAGCAAACCCGCCCAGCAGCCAAACCTGCAGCGGCTCACCCACGATCGGGATGGCGCTGAACAGGCCGGTGATCACCTGCGCCCCCCAGAAGCTCATCTGGCCCCACGGAAGCACATAACCCATGAAGGCGGTTGCCATCATTAGCAGGAAGATCACCACGCCCAGCAGCCAGATCATCTCGCGCGGGGCCTTGTAGGATGAATAGAAGAACCCGCGGAAAATGTGCAGATAGATCACAATGAAGAAGAAGCTTGCACCGTTGGCGTGGGCGTAACGCAGCATCCAGCCGTAGTTGACGTTGCGCATGATGTGTTCGACCGTGCTGAAAGCAACCCCGGCATTGGCGGCATAATGCATCGCCAGAACAACCCCGGTAACAATCTGCACTACCAGGAAGAACCCGGCGAGCACGCCGAAATTCCACATGTAGTTGAGATTGCGCGGCACCGGATAACCGGCGCCAACCGCATTGTAGACGAGACGCGGAAGCGGCAATTTCTCGTCAAGCCACTTGGTGAAAGCGGATTGCGGCTCGTACTGCTTTGCCCAGGCGAAACTCATAGCGTTCTCTCGAATTGATCGATGTTACGGATCGGATAGGTGTTCATTGTCATTCTGTTATGCGGGATCAGCCGATGCGGACTACGGTATCGGACGTGAACTCGTATTCAGGCACTACCAGATTGAGCGGTGCCGGGCCTTTGCGTATGCGCGCTGCGGTGTCGTAATGCGAACCATGGCAGGGGCAGAAGTAGCCACCATATTCGCCGCGGTTCTCGCCTTCGCCTGCGCCCAACGGCACACAGCCCAGATGGGTGCAAACGCCCATTGTAATGAGCATGTCTTCATGCCCTTCCTTGGTTCGCTCAGCCAAGCTCTGCGGATCGCGCAGAGTAGAAATATCAACCGCGTTGGCCTCGTCTATCTCTTCCGCCGTGAGGCGGCGAACAAACAGCGGCTGCTTGCGGAACATCGTCTTGATGGCCTGCCCCGCCTCGATCGCACTCACATCGACTTCGGTGCTGCCCTGCGCCAACACGTCGGCCGAGGGGCTCATCTGGCTCACCAGCGGAAACAGTAGCGATGCCCCGCCTACGCCCGCTGTGCTCAATGCAGCGATGTGAATCCAGTCGCGACGGCGGATGCCATCTGCGCCTTCCGTCATTTCCGAGGCACCTGCGGGAGTGGTCGCACCGCTCATTTCAGCCATCGTCAAATACCCTGCTCGTGTTGCCGCGCGGTTGTGATGCCTTGCGCAGCGTGGTGTTCCAGATCCGAAAGCTGGCGCCTCCGGCTTGATCTGCTTAATTGGTCCCTGCTCCGGACAGCATGAGCGTTTGCTACCCAACCCACCCAGAACTCGCGGGGGCAATTAACGGCAATCGCTCAAAAATCCAACTGTGTTTTATTCAAGGCCTGTTCGTCAGTGTGCAAACTCGCATCAGGGAAGGGCTATCATGCTGATTTGTCTTCCATAATTACCTTCGCCCACTTGGGTCGCGCGGCGGTAGGAATGGTAATGCGCAACGTCGCAGAGCGTATCTCGGCCGATATCAGCAATTTTATCAATGCCAGCATCGGTCAATTTTGTGACGATGTGGCCTGGAAGATCAAAATACCAGCGCACAATGCCTTCACGCTCCGGTGCGGGCGCAAAAAAGCGGTTCGCGGCGACATCGAATTGCGCGCGGAAAGCGGCGTCAACTTCGTAGCTGGCCTGCGCGATGGTCGGCCCGATCACTGCTGCGATTGCATTTCGCCGCGCGCCAAGGCGCTCCATCGCGGCGACGGTATTTGCAATCACTCCGCCCACCGCGCCGCGCCACCCGGCATGGGCCGCGCCAATCACCCCTGCCGCGCGGTCAGCCAGCAAGATGGGCGCACAATCAGCGGTAACGATGCCTAGCACGATGCCGGGCTTGGCAGTTACAACCGCATCGACCACCGGGCGACCTTCGGCAGCATCATCCCAAGCATAATCCACTACCACAACATCGGGCGAATGCACCTGATGCGGCGCGGCCAGCCGCCCGCCAGGCAGTATCGCATCTGCCGCTTCCGCTCGCAGCTTTCGCACATCCGCAGCATCGCCCGGCCCGCCAAAGCCGAATTGATGCGCGCCGCCTGCACTGCCGAAAAAGCCGTGCGGGATGCCTTCCAGCAGCACTGAACGCTCGATGGCAAAGGGGGGCATCTCAGCCATCGAGGCTGCGGCTGACCTGTTCAAACGTATCGCGCGAGAGGTTTCCTGCCGCCGCGATCCGCTCAAGCTCGCCCTTCATTAACGCCGCGCGCACCGACTCGATCCGCCGCCAGCGCCCGAGTGACGGGACAAACCGCGCCGCCGTTTGCGGGTTGATCGGATCCAGCGCGAGGATCACGTCCGCCACCATCCGATAGCCTTCGCCGCTGGCTGCATGGAAGCCCTTGGGATTGCCCGCGAACGCCATGTGCAGAGAACGCACCCGGTTGGGGTTCTTCATGGTGAAGTCCGGGTGTTCGGCCAACTTGCGGACCTGCGCGATCACATCGGGGTGGAGCGAGAGCGCTTGCAAAGTGAACCACTTGTCCACCACCAACGGGTTGTGCTGGTAGCGATCATAGAACGCCGCCAGCTTCTCTTCGCGCGCGGGATGATCGAGCCCGCACAGTACCATCAGCGCGCCTTGCCGGTCGGTCATGTTGTCCGCCGCGTCATATTGCTGCGCGGCAAGCGTGGCGGCGCGCGCCGGATCGGCGGCCGCGATCAGCGCGAGCGCCGCAGTCTTGACCTTGCGCGCACCCCGTCCCGCCGGATCATCGAGCGTGACCGCCGAAGCGCGCGCGTGAAGCGCCAGCAGATCATCTGCCAGCGCGACGCCGATGGCCGCCTTCAACCCTTCGCGTGCAGCGTGGATCGCGCCGGGGTCGGCCAACCGGTCGCCTGTGGCCATGACTTCGAACAGGTAGTTTTCTGACGGCAGCACCATCAATTCACCGCGCATCGCATCATCGAGCGCGGTGTCAGCGATGCTCGACCGGAACGCGCCGATGATCGCCGCCTCGCCTGCGGCCTTTTCGTCGACCGACAATTCGCCGCTCGCGATTCCGACGAGGTGACTGACAGCGAGTTCCTGCAAGGCTTCGGAACGGGCGAAGGGATCGTCATCCTGCGCGGCGAGGAACACGAGGTCTTCGCGCACCAAAGCTCGATCAATCACCACCGGGGCGGTGAAGCCGCGGTTGATCGACACCACCGGATCGGGCCCGGCGAGCGGGAGGGTGAAGGTCTGCTCCGCGTCGGTGAGCACGATCAACTGTTCTGCCCCCAGCATGCCGCCCCGCGAATGCACGACCACCCGCAGCGGGATTGGCATCGGCGCCTTGTCGGGCTGGCCGGGGGTGGGGGGCACGGTCTGCCTGAGCGTCAGTGTCAGCGTGTCACCATTCAGCGCCTGCGACACTACCACACGCGGCGTGCCGGCCTGTGAATACCACCGGCGGAACTGGGTGAGATCAAGCCCCGCTCCGTCTTCGATCGCACGCACGAAATCCTCACAGGTCGCCGCCTCGCCATCGTGGCGATCGAAGTAGAGATCGGTGCCTTGGCGGAACCGCTCCAACCCCGCCATCGTCCGCATCATGCGGATGACTTCGGCACCCTTGTTATAGACGGTGGCGGTGTAGAAATTGCTGATTTCGCGGTAAGAGTCGGGCCGGATCGGGTGGGCAAGCGGCCCGGCATCTTCGGGGAACTGCGCGCCGCGCAGGATGCGCACATCCTCGATCCGCTTGACCGCCTCACCCTGCATATCCTGCGAGAACAATTGGTCGCGCAGCACGGTGAAGCCTTCTTTCAGCGAAAGCTGGAACCAGTCGCGGCAGGTCACGCGGTTGCCCGACCAGTTGTGGAAATATTCGTGCGCAATCACGCCTTCGACTGCGTCAAAGTCGCCATCTGTCGCGGTATCGGGGTCGGCCAGCACGTATTTGGTGTTGAAGACGTTGAGCCCCTTGTTCTCCATCGCTCCCATGTTGAAATCGGACACGGCGACGATGTTGTAGAGATCAAGGTCATATTCGCGCCCGAACACGTCCTCGTCCCACTTCATCGCTCGATGGAGCGATTCGAGCGCATGGTCGGTGCGCGCGAGGTCATCGGCCCGCACCCAGATGTTGCATTCGACTACGCGGCCCGATTGTGTGGTAAAGGGTCTGGAATTGGCCACCAGATCGCCCGCCACCAGCGCGAACAGATAGGACGGCTTGGGCCAGGGATCGTGCCATTCAGCCCAATGGGTGCCATCGCCGTTCACACCCTCGGCCACGCGGTTGCCGTTGCACAGCAGCACCGGGAATGCCGATGCGTCGCCCGCCATCCGCACGGTATAGGTCGACAGCACATCGGGCCGGTCGGGGAAGAACGTGATGCGGCGGAAGCCCTCGGCCTCGCACTGGGTGCAGAGCATCCCGTTCGAGGCATAGAGGCCCATCAGCTGGGTGTTCGCGGCAGGGTCGATGGTGGTGACGATTGCGACCGTGTGCTTGTCGCCGGGCAAGGTGAGAACGAGATCGGGGCCGTCCATCTGCCAATCCGCAGGCGCGCCGTCGATGGTGGCGTTGAGCGCGGAAAGGCTGTCGCCGTTGAGGCGCAGTTCGCGGCTGGGTTCGGCGGCGGGGTTGCGTTCGACCGTCAGGGTCGCCGTGACCTGCGTCGCCTCAAGCCCCAGCTGGAAGTCGAGATGCGTCGTCGGCACGCGCCACGGGTATGGTCGGTAATCCTCGCGGCGGATCACCGGGGGATCGTGCGGGGTCGGCGCGGCATCCGCGAGTTCGGGGTTGCCGTCTGGGGTGGTGGGGGTGGTTGCGATATCCATGCCGTGCCCTTTACCCGTTCGTGTTGAGCGTAGTCGAGACACATTCGCCCGACCTCTCGACTTTGCTCGGGGCGAACGGCAAGGTGAGAGGCATGAGCAATCTCCTGATCTTTGGCCTCGGCTACACAGCTACGCGCATTGCCGCTGCGATGCGGGAGCGCGGGTGGCGAGTCGATGCTACGGGCCGCAATGGCAACCTCGAATGGATGGATGCCATTGCCGTGCTTGAGCGCATGGACAAGGCGACGCATATCCTATCTTCGGTTCCGCCAGACCGGTCATCCGGGATCGATCCGGTGCTGGATTTCTACTATGACCAGTTCGAGGGGCAGTGGTTAGGTTACCTCTCGTCGACCGGTGTTTACGGCGACAGACAAGGCGCATGGGTGGACGAGGCGACGCCCACAATTGCGCAATCGGGAGAGGGCCGAAGGAACGCCCGCGCCGAGGCTGACCTCGCATGGCTGAACATGAGCGCGCGGGTGTTCCGGCTGCCGGGGATCTACGGGCCGGGGCGCAGCGCGCTCGACCGAGTGAAGGAGGGTAAGGCGCGGCGGATCGATTTGCAGGGGCAGGTGTTCAGCCGCGTCCATGTTGATGACATTGCCAGCGCCGTCGTCGCCGCGCTGACACAGGACGCACCGCCGGGTGCCTATAATATTGGCGACGATCTGCCGTGCAGCGGCAATGAAGTGACCGAACACGCCTGCCGTTTGATGGGCGTGGCGCCCCCCCCGCTGGAGACGCTGGCGAACGCAAACCTCTCGGAAATGGCGCGCGGATTCTACATGGAGAACCGCCGCGTCGCCAACGGCAAGGCCAGGCGGGTGCTGCGATGGCGACCGCAATTCCCGACCTATGTCGAAGGATTAGCGATCCTCATCTAATTCGTTATTGCGAGGTGCCTAGCGTCATTTCCCTTTGCGATGGGGAAACCGGCGAACCTATGAGCACGCTCATCATCGGCGGCGGTTCTATCTCACGCGAACCGGACGAAACGCGGGAAGCCTTCGAAGCGCGGGCTACAGCGGGCGCGCCAGCCGCCATTTCCGTGCCTGCCAATGGGCGGGCACTTGTGCCGGGGAAAACCCCGCAATGGGCGCAAAGCGCGCTGGTGCTGCGAAAGCTAAAGGCGAAGCATGGGGACGGCTGTTAGCTAGGCATCAAGCACGAAACACAGCTTGGTCGGGCCAGCCGCAAAGTGCGCCATAGGAAACCCCGCTTAAGGTCTTCACGGCAGACCAACCGAAGACCTGAGTCTGTCAAAGACTTGATCTGTTTTACAACGTTCGTCCTCGACCCCGAACCAACCCACGCAATGTGGATATTCGCTTACCTGACGGGCGCTGGTTTGAATCAGAAAGCCAAGATGCACGAAAAAGCAGGAGAGAATTACGCTAACGATAATGGCGGTTTGCTGTCCACACGTCATGTCATTTATCCTATGGAATGTTAACTAGTGGATTGACCGGAACGAAAGAGTCCATTTAGGGATTCCCAGAGGCTTGCCGACGTGCGATTCAGGGAGGATGCGCGATGGTATCACTTTCT